>NZ_JBHJTF010000042.1:0-39917 GCF_042267565.1 Lysinibacillus sp. NPDC056232
ATATATATTACATAATAATATTATTATGTAAACTTGAAACGTAGAGTAACCTTGTTTATGATAGAATAGGAAGATGTAGAAAGAAAGTTTTGGTGAACGTATGTGGAAAAAGATGCTCATTCTTGGAGCAACAACTTTACTTTTAACGGGCTGTGGCAATGAAACATTGGCAGAGGTGGTTCAAAGTAAAAAGACCGATATGAAATCGGAAAAGGCTGTGACGAAGCAGCAAGAAAAAATTGTACCGGAAGTAAAAGTAGTTGGGGAGAACGGAATCGGTGCAGGAATTATTATTAAAAAAGAGGACGGTAAGCTGTATATTGTGACGAATGGGGCGCTCGTGGCTTCAAAGCCAACTGCGCTTGTACAATTTAATCATGATAAACTGATGGAAGCTGAAGTGCACTATTTATCGACTGCTTATAACATAGCGATTTTGGAAGTACCATATAACGCATCGGTAAAGGTGCCGACCGTCTATAATGGAGAATTAAATCAGTTAGCTGTTTATGTCGATAGCTTACCACACATCATTCAAAAATATAGTGACCGAGTAGCAGCTTATTACATAGATGCTGAACAAAATATACGTATAGGGAGTCCTGTTCTAGAAGCGGAGAATGGTGAACTTGTGGGCATCTATATGAAACGCAAGGAAAACGGTGTATCACAGCCGTTTATATTGCCATTTAAAGATATAATGATGTTATTGGATGAATGGTGTGAAGTTGGTATGAAGCCAAGTAATCGACTAGCTCAAGCCAAAAATTTGTATCCGTATATAGAAAAGAGCGACAAGGAAGAAGTCCAGCAAGCTATTGAGCAATACGGAAAGAACATTTTTGCTCATAATGCCGATGAAATAAAGCTATTTTTAGATACGTTTCATAAGCATTTAAAAGCAGCTGTTGAGGTTCATGATGCTAGTGTCATGAAATCTTTCATAGGTACAAACGATTTACAAAGTACACTAGATAATATGGTTGCGTATTATGGTTCCAAAAAAGCGCAAATTTATTTTTCTAATACGATGATTAAAAACATCAGTATGAAAGGACAAACTATTGTTGTTCGTGCCAAAACGGAATATGTTCTAACAAATTCTACTGGTCAAGAGGCACTTGCGAACTCTATGATGGTATATGAAATAAATAAAAATGAACAGGGCGAGTATCAACTTATTCGTCTAATAACTGAGGAGTGAAAAGTTGGATGGAGCAAGCAAGACAAATGCTACAACATCATTTTGGCTATGATTCATTTCGCAATGGACAGGCACCAATTATTGAACAAACATTACGAGGTCAATCAAGTCTTTGTGTGATGCCAACTGGCGGAGGTAAATCAATTTGCTATCAAATTCCGGCACTTATGCTAGATGGCCTTACAGTCGTCATATCCCCTTTAATTTCTCTGATGCAAGATCAGGTAGAAGCATTGCGTGCTGCAAATATTCCAGCCGCGTATATTAATAGTACCTTGACCGTGCAAGAAGTGAATGAAACGATACAGCTGGCAAGTGCAGGTTATTTAAAGCTTCTTTATATAGCGCCAGAGCGATTAGAGAGCGCAACATTTTTACAAGTATTATCGAATTTATCTGTACCTTTGATTGCTGTGGATGAAGCACACTGTATATCCCAGTGGGGGCATGATTTTAGACCAAGTTATCGAGCAATCCAAAAATTATTTACGTTGTGGCCGCAAAAGCCAACTGTCTTAGCACTTACTGCTACAGCTACACCAGCAGTTTGTGATGATATTAGACAATTATTAGATATTGACGAGGAATCAACTGTGATTACTGGTTTCTCGCGCGACAATTTAGCGTTCTCTGTGTTAATCGGTGAAAACAAAGAGCGTTACATTAAAAATTATTTAGTGAAAAATAAAAATGAAGCGGGCATTATTTATGCGGCAACACGAAAGGCTGTAGACGCGATCTATGAGCTGTTAAGTCGTTCTGGCGAAGCTGTTGCAAAATACCATGCGGGACTATCAGAGGACATGCGTATGTCAGAGCAGGAGCGCTTTTTAAAAGATGAGGCGCGCATTATGGTAGCTACCAATGCATTTGGAATGGGTATTGATAAGAGTAATGTACGCTTTGTCATTCATTATCAAATGCCACGCAATATGGAGAGCTATTATCAGGAAGCGGGACGTGCAGGGCGTGACGGCTTACCAAGTGCTTGTATTTTACTGTATGCATCAGGCGATGTTCAAACACAGCGCTTTTTAATTGAACAGACGCAGGATGAAACACGGATTGCACAGGAATTAGGAAAGCTGCAAACGATGGTGGATTATTGCCATACAGAAGGCTGTTTACAAAATGCCATCTTAACGTATTTTGGCGAAGTACCAGGTACGCCTTGTAGTCGTTGTAGTAATTGTAATGATGGACGAGAAGTTAAAGATGTAACGGTAGATGCACAAAAGGTGTTAGCTTGTGTCGTAAGGATGGGGCAAAAATTCGGTAAGACGATGGTGGCCCAAGTGTTAATTGGTTCCAAAAATCAAAAGGTCACGGAATTTGGCTTTGCAAGGCTGTCTACCTATGGCATATTAAAAGGACAATATTCCTCAAAGGATGTTTCAACTTTTATTGAGTTTTTAATTGCTGAGGGCGTACTTGCCGTTAAACATGGCACGTTTCCAACCATCTATGTTTCAGAGGAAGGCAAAGAAGTTCTACTCGGGAATCAACAAGTCATGAGAAAAGAAGCTGTTACTGTGCGTAAGCTTGTAGACAATGATCCGTTATTTGAGCATTTACGATTACTGCGTAAAGAGATTGCAGATGAGGAAAAGGTACCACCATTTGTGGTGTTCTCTGATAAAACATTACGAGATTTATGTGACAAAAAACCGAATGAGCTAGAAGATTTACGACATGTTAGTGGGATTGGTGAAGTAAAATTCGAAAAATATGGTAAGCGTTTCTTCGATGCTCTGCAGTCTTTTTTGAAAACAGTTTAAAGAGAAAAAAGGGAAGTGCTTAATTCAGCAGAATTACGCACTTCCTCTTTATTTATTGCTGTTTTCTCAAAAATTGTTGCAGTAAAAGCAGAAAGCTATTTTCAAAAAGATTGGTGCTTTTCAACTCCAAAGAACTTAATCATCTTTCATTTTCTGTGGTGAAGTGCTGATTTTTGCACTTCATGGATGGCTAACGGGGCAGAATACTTCAATAACAACAAAGGGTATTTATAGTAAAATTTTGTTGGAGAGGAGAATGAAATTGAGTAAAAAGAAAAAAGTGCTATTTCGGATTTCCATAGGTTTGAACATATTTCTTATCGCAATTGTAGCTTGGGGAATTATAAAAATGAATTTTGTTAAAGAGCAAGTTCTCGTTACGGAAGTACAGCATAATTTAGTAGAACTAGAAGGTTTAATAAAAAATCAGATTGATGATAATTGGTCTGAACCCAATTTGGTTACAACTGAATTAGGAGATGTATTGAATGGAATTTGGCTTGGTATGACTACGGGAAAGCAATTAGGAGCGCTTTCTAAAAGTGACAACGACATTCTGGAACGTTTATATTCTAAATTAAATCAATATCCTAATGATGAATTATATAGATTTGTTGATTTAACCGAAGAAGATAAAAAGAATTTTGAAGAATTGCGGGAAACACTTCGTGAAGTAGGATTAGGATTAAATATTACTATAAGTGCAGATATGGATTCCTTTATAAATCAAGCAGAGAAATTAAACGAAAAAATTAAATACCCATTAAATTAACATTTACTTGATATTGTGCTAAAGGGTGCTTTAGTAGATGATTCGGTTTTCGAACTATAAAAAAACAGAGTTGTTTCTACGCATTTTTGTAGATTAGCTCTGTTTTTTGTTGTCCTTCAAGATTTAGTTTAGCAACAATCTTTAAGAAAACAGCCTTATTTATAAAGTATTACAAACCGCTATTTCTCCCAAAGCTCGATCAGTCGACCTTCAGGATCTTTAATCCAAATAAACTTTCCAAATTCACTTATTTCTTTTTCCTTCTCTAGAGGAACACCAATATGTTCAAGATGCTTAATAGTTTCGTTTATATCATGTACTTGGAAATTTAACATTACTTGTTGTTCTGTTGGAAAATAACTGTCATTTTCGTTAAAGAATGAAAAGATCGTCTCATTTCCTAATTCGGGTTTAATCACAGTCCCATTCCAATTGTCTATTTCCATTTTCAACACTTCACTGTACCATTTTTTGATAACGTCAAGATTGTTCGTTCTCCAAAATATTCCTCCAAAACCTTTTATCATCGTATCTAACTCCTGTCTGTCTTTAAATTTTTTCGTTTTTCAATTTTATGTTTAGTTCCTTTTTCAACTATACCTCTCGAATAGTTCAAGTACAATTTTTCACATCGACTATTTTGGTGGGCTACTTTATGTAAAACGTTCGTTAGTTGAAGGATTTGATTTCATACTTATAAGATATATTATCATCTAGAATTGATAATATATCGTCTAAGTCAAAAAGCTGTTCTATGTAGTGTACACCTGCTGAATAGTTATTTTTGATTAACTTATTCCCTAATATTGAGGCTACATTACCTGTTATCTCTGTATTATTTGAACCAAATAATACGGATTCAATGGTTCCTTCTTTTCCCTCGATTTCCCCATGTACTTCCGCTTTAATTAAATAATCATTTGCGCCAATATTTAATTTATCAAAAATATGTAAAGCTCCCACAAATATATTTACAAAAATATTTTTAAAGAATTTATATTTTAATAGCTTGAAAGTTCCTAACTTTTTAAGTATAGCTAATTCTTTTGTTGTAAAGTCCGAGTCATAAAAGAAGCGAGAAGATACGTTTTCTAAATGAAGCGTTTTAGTGAGAATATGTTGGTCAGCCAGATTAAATCTATAAGCAACCCTTTTCCCATATTTTTTAGGTAACTCTACATATTTAGCATCAGTAAAACTACTTACATACTTATTTTGACCATTTTCACATATCGAATAATTATTATTTATATTATTTAGCAACCATTCTACTCCGTCATTGCCGTGCTTTTCACCAATCCCAAGCATTAGATAAGTGTCCGTACTGTTAACTTTATTAACCTGATTGACTAAATTTTTGACCATTAAATTTGATAAACCTGGCGCTAAACCTACCCCTAATACTAAAGTTGTTCCCAAATCAAGTGCTTTACTATGTAAGCTTTCAATTTTTGATAGGATAGTATAGGAAGGGGAAATATCTATATAATGAACTTTATTTTGAATACACATTTCAACGAAATTAGTATCTTTTTGGTCAAGGCACATTATTACTAACTGTGTGTGTGTAAATACTTCATGGGATGCCTCCAGATTATAAATATCTAGTTTCAACGGCAGAACCTTGCCATTCATAGACAAAGAAAACTTTTTTGCCTTTTCAAAATTTCTACCAGCCGCGATAACTTTTCCAGGGTAAATCTGAGATAAAGTGTTACAGATTACGGTACCGACTTGACCGTAACCGCCGATTACTAAAATATTTTTCACTAGAAAACCCACCTTCTCATAGTTTAAAACAGCTTACTCAATTTTAAATAAAATCTCCCTGTATCAAAAACCGATACTAACATTATGGAATAATTGTTCTTCAACTCTTTGACCGTAGAGTAAGTGATTTTTTCACATTCTTTCTCTATCTTAACATAAATATCCATTTACCTTTTTGCAATGAGCACCAAAAACGGAACCAATAATCACTTTATTTGAAAAAATCAATTTGGGCTAATCAATAGAACCAACAAAGTATTAGGTATTTGGCTTTTTTCGTGTCGGAAATTTCCTGAAATATTGACTGTATCCTGAGTAGTCCCGGAACAAAAAAAGAACCCGGAATTAAAATTCCGGGCTTGATGTTCACTTACTTATAGTGCTCCATGACACACTGCCTCGCTTCCGCATTGATCTTAAAATTCTTTAAGACAACTGTGCTTTAGCTGCATTCAGCTTTGACGGTCCTTCTGAGTTATCGGTCAGCCCCACTCATCGGGTTAACCCTCCTTGTCATTGGATTTGAAGTGAAATCTTTAATAGTATAGACCGTTCATTATTTTTTATACACGTTATTAAAAAGGAAAAAATTCAACGGCTATACCTTGAGATCAATTATTCCTAGGCATAATTGCGTCCTGAATCGACTTTGTGCTTAGGCCTGTAGATGTTTTTTGTGCGAAAGCGCAGTGCCACCGTAGAGACAGCAACGTGTTTGTTTTTGTCTGTGCGAAAGCGAAGCGACAGCAACAACATGAAATCAGTTAGCCGTATCGCATGGATGCGATAACGGCTAACATCCTAAATAAAGTCCTTTTCGATTCCATGACATCCACCGGTGAGTTTGGGCCAACGTGTTGTTGGTCACTTTGTCGTGTGTTCTTGCTGACGCTTCGCTTTCGCTACCAAAACATCTGTAACTGCCGTTTCACTTACGTTACATAAAACATTTGCTGAAGGAGTTAAAAAAATCACCTAAAGAATAACGAAAGAGGGGATAAAACAAAAAAGAACCCGGAATTAATATTCCGGGCTTGATGTTCACTTACTTATAGTGCTCCATGACACACTGCCTCGCTTCCGCATTGATCTTAAAATTCTTTAAGACAACTGTGCTTTAGCTGCATTCAGCTTTGATGGTCCTTCTGAGTTACCGGTCAGCCCCACTCATCGGGTTAACCCTCCTTGTCATTGGATTTGAAGTGAAATCTTTAATAGTATAGACCGTTTATTATTTTTAATACACTAATTTTAAAACATTTCGATTTTAAAGAGATACATGATAAGTCTCTATTTACCATAAGCTTCAAAGTAGAAAAATTCCTTGATTATATAAAAAATTAATTTCTGTAAACTGACGATTAATGTAACAAACATTAAAAAAAATGCCAAATTTTTAGTATTAGAAATGGATTTTTTCGAACGAGCTCATATCTGTATAAACCCTGTATTTATCGAGAAATACACATATTATTAAATTTAAGAAGCTAATATAAAGGCTCCCTAAATTATTTTGTCATACGTTATTCTAACTTGGAGATATTAAATTTGAGGTATTTTAAAAACTCTCGAGCTGCCAAAGAAAAATGCTTTTTCTTTGATCGTACCCATCCGAAAGATCGTTGATGAGATTCGAAATTTATTAATGGAATCGGGATAATGGCTCCACTATTTACATAATGATCATCTTTTAATGCTATATCCATCAAAAAGCTTATCGCTAAACCTTCTGCTACGGCCTTTTTAATAACTTCGGTATTGTTAGATGTAAATAAAATATTCATTGGTCCATATTTATTCAAAAATATTGAAATGGAATCTTTCCATATTACCCCATCATACATCACGATAGTTTCATTTATTAACTCCTCAGGCGTTATATAATCGCTGAATGCGAATGGAGAATGTTTGCTGACACATACCATGATTTTGCCCTCTAATAAGGTTTCGAAAATCAGCTCATCATGTGCATTCCAATCGATTCCATCGAGCATAGCTAATCCGATGTCAATCTTCCCTTGGCTAACATCTTCAATAATATTTGGTGACTTTTTTTCTGTCATGAGTATACGAAAGTTAGGATAGTCTTTTTTAAAGTTAGTTAATGTTCCAAGTAAAATTGGTAGGAAAAAGCTAGGGCTGGCCGATATATTTAATTCTCCGCTTATGAATGATGCTTGCTCTTGCGCTTCTTCTTGTATTTCTTCAAGTTTAATAACAATTTCATACGCTTTTTTAAGAATGTCTTTACCCTCTGCTGTTGGCAGGGCGCCTAACCGTGAACGTGTAAACAATTGAATGCGTAATTCTTGCTCTAAACTGGTAATTGCCTTACTAATGGTCGATTGAGAAACATGAAGGTTTTGGGCAGCAACGGAAATCGAACGTGTTTTAGCTACTTCAACAATATATTTTAATTGTTCTAAATGCACAACGTTACACCTCTTTTGTATGAATTTGATTCAAGTATATATGATATATTACCATTTTACTTTACCTACAACCATATATAAAATAATTATTAAGAATGTTATAACTATTCTAAAAACAATAAATGAAACCGCTTTCTATTTTAGGGAGATTGTGTTTTGGAGAGGAGTAAAGTATGCATGAAACAGTACAAATCGAGAATATTCAACATTTAAAAGAGAGGTTACTTAAGTTCATTTACAATGAGTTGTTACCGTTTGAAAGTGAACATGAAATTGATTCAGAACAAGAGATTTCAATGGAACACATTAAATGGGTCAGAAAGCGATCAAAGGAGCTCGGGTTTTATGGCATCAACCTTCCAAAGGAGGTAGGAGGACAGTCACTTAACCTAAAAGGACTATGTGTCCTAAAGGAAGAACTAGCAAAATCAGGGGCTGCTTTATGGGGGCATGTTTTAGGTGAAATAGGGGGACCTTTACGTATTGGCCAGATGTTCAACATATTCACTCCGGATCAAATAACAAAGTATGTAATGCCGGTGATTAATGCTGAAGCGGGATGTTGCTTTGCATTATCAGAACCTGGGGCAGGATCCGACGCCCGTGCCATTCAAACCACGGCAGTACGCGAAGGTGATCATTATATATTACATGGTAAAAAGCATTTTATTAGCGCTGCTCCATATGCAGATTGGGCTATTGTGTTGGCAAAGGAAATTGTGGAGCCAGCTAGTGAAAGAGTAACTGCTTTTATTGTAGAGAAACAATTAGAGGGAAGACCAGGTTTTGAATTAGGAAATATTCAGGTTCCAATTTCCGGAGAACGGAGCACAGCCGAGCTAATCTTTAATCATTGCCGAGTTCCATCTGCCAATATTCTCGGTCAACCTGGCAAGGGGTTGATACTGGGACTTGGTAGAATAAATGAAAATCGGGCGTCTTGGGGCGCTACCTACCTTGGGGTTGCACAACGATTATTAGACTTATCTACCAATCATGCCAAACAGAGGATCCAGTTTGGAAGACCAATTGGAGATTTTCAAGCCATTCAACATATGTTAGCGGAGATGGCGACTGAAATATATGCGGCACGTTGCATGCTCTACGATGTGATTGAAAAGATTGATCATGGTGAAAATCTAAGAGGAAGTGCATCGATGGTTAAATTATATTCCTCAGAGGTTGCTAATCGAGTTGCTGACAAGGCTGTGCAAATCTTTGGTGGTCAAGGGTTAATGAAAGGACACCCTGTAGAGAAAATGTACAGAGACGTACGGATGTTTAGGATTTTGACTGGTACATCTGAAATTCAGAAAAATATGATTGCTAAGGAATTGCTGAACAAATAAAAGAAAAAAGAATACACCTAATTCAATCATAATCGGAGTTTCGAATTGAAAAACTATTTTTATACTTTACTAAGGAGAGGAAGTTTTCATGGATACATTAACTTTTCAGGGTTTTCTGTTCAATAGTATAAATAAATTTGATGATCAACCAGCACTTACTTGTGTTGATACAAATGAAACTATCACTTACAGAGAATTACGGGTTCATGTGGAGGCGGTAGCAAGCCAGTTAATACGTCTTGGCGTACAAATCGGAACGCATGTTGCGGTTCTGATTCCAAATAGTATAGAAAATGTCGTATATAATCTCGGTGTTAGTCTATGTGGGGCAACTGTTATCCCATTAAATGATAAGTTGGGTGTTAGAGAGATTGACTTTATCTTGAGAGATGCCGAGCCCCAAGTTGTTATTATGGCAACTCAGAAACATGTAGAAGCGGTCTTTAACTACCAAAAAGAGGCAGGTAAAAAGAATGTAACAGTTATTGGTCTGCAAGGCTTCGACGTTAAATACCCAGAGGAATTTTATTCTATTGATGTACAGGATAAAACAGGAAACGTAGCGTTCCCCGTGGCCTCATTAGATGACTTAGCAATCATATCGTACACCGGTGGTACAACAGGGACACCAAAAGGGGTCATGCACTCTCAACGAGGGTTTGGTGCATCACTCATGGCTTCATGTATGGAATATCCTTACGATGACCAAGACAAGATTTTGTTCTGTACACCCATTATTCATGCTGCAGGAGTGTTACTACAGAGGTCATTAGCATCTGGATGTCATGTATATATCATGAAGGCATTTCATCCAGAAGTATTTATGCAGATTGTACAAACAGAACGGATTACAAGCACTTTTGTGGTTCCAACTATTATTTATCGATTGATAGATGAGGCTAAGCGAAGAAGCTATGATGTCAGCTCATTGCGTAATATAAACTATGGTTCCTCACCCATCTCTTCAGAACGTCTAAAAGAAGCATTTGAAATATTTGGACCTATTTTTAGACAGCAGTACGGGATGACGGAATGTAGTATTGTCATTGCGAGACTTACAAAAAGCGATCACCTCTTTGCTTATGAGAACAATCTTGATGTGTTAAAGAGCTGCGGAAAACCGTGTATGCTGAGCCAAATTCGCTTGGTTGACGATAATGGTCAAGACGTGAAACCATTGCAACCGGGGGAGATTGCTGTCAATACCCCTTCTGTCTCCGTTGGTTATTACAAAAGGGCAGACCTGACAGCAGAGGCATACCGGGATGGCTGGTTCTTTACGGGGGATATCGGAAAACTAGATGAACATGGCTATCTTCATATTGTCGAACGTAAAAAGGATTTGATCATTTCTGGCGGTTTTAATGTATACCCTGCTGAAGTAGAGAGGATCGTGAACCAGCATCCTAAGGTGGCGATGAGCGCTTGCATAGGCATACCGCATAACGATTGGGGTGAAGCGGTCTGTCTATTTGTTGTACTACGTAAGGGTGAAACTTGTAAGAAGGAAGAATTAATCGAGTTTTGTAAAGAACGTACTTCAGTTTATATGGTTCCAAAAGAGATCTTTTTTGAGACGTCTTTACCGTTAACAATGGTTGGGAAGATTGATAAGAAAGAACTAAGAAGACCTTTTTGGGAAGAAACACCACGTTTGGTGAATTAGAAAACCCAAAATTCGGTTAGTGTTTTTTATGAATATTCGAATAAAGATGGTCACTAAAAAGGTATTTTTAAAACGTTGATTATGATTACAACCATTAAAGGAATGCCGCAAAGGGTACGTATCAAAAAGCGAGACTTCGAAAAGGAGTGAATAAAAATGCAAGTATATGCTGCTGATAAAAGGCGTAAATCCATTATCATCATTCTACTATTTATTGGGACGGTATTAAGTTACATTGATAAAACATCAATGAATGTAGCCATCATTCCAATTCAGAAAGCTTTAGATCTTAATTCTTTTGAATCAGGTTTAGTTTTAAGTATCTTCTTTTTCAGCTACGCTCTGATGCACCCAGTAGGAGGGTGGCTTACCGATAAGTATGGTGCACGAAAGGTGTTGGTCTTTTCTATATTAGGATTTTCGCTTTTTACGGCACTTACAAGTCTTGCCTGGTCATTTATCTCGTTGCTTTTAATTCGTTTCCTGTTTGGTATAGCGGAAGGCAGTGTTTTTCCTGCCAGTATGAGATCGATCACTGACAACTTTGACGAAAATGAAAGAGGAAGAGCCAGTTCATTCTTTCTATCTGCACAAACGGCAGGTGGTGTGATAGGTTCTGTTGCGATAGGTTTTTTGTTGGTTTCCTTTGAGTGGAGATGGATGTTTGTTAGCATTGGGATTTTAGGCGTTTTTATAGCATGGGCCAGTTGGACTTATCTAAAATCTCCAGAAGATCAGCGAATAAATACTAAGGAACAAAATAAAAACAAGGTTCCTTACAAAATGGTATTTAAAACCGATAATTTTTGGAAATTCCTCTTTACGAAATTTTTTTCTAATATCGTGAATTGGGGGATGATTACCTGGATGCCTTCTTATTTGGTAAGTAAAGGTTTGGACTTGTTATCTGCAAGTGTCTTGATGGCCATTCCTTATGTTGCTTCCTTTATCATGTTTAATGTAAGCGGCATTATTTTAGATAAATATATGGTTGGAAGAGAAAAATACCTAGCAATGGGAGGATTACTATCTTCCAGTGTCTTTCTATATTTGATGTTTAATGCAACATCTGTCTCTCTTGGGATTGTTTTTTTGACCTTCAATGCTATCTCCATCTCGTTTATCGGAACTTCATTATACACAATGATTATTAAGTATTCAGGTAAGGAATTAACTGGTTCTGTGACAGGATTTGTTTCCTTTGGTGGACAGATTGCTGGGGGGATCTCACCAATGGTCATTGGGTTTGTTCTTACTATTTTCAACGGATCTTATACGGCTGTTTTTTGGTTTTTAATCGCTTCTGCACTGACTGGGGCAATTGCTGCATTAACGATTAATAATAAAGGTAAAGAATCAAAAGAAGATGTGCTTATAGGGCCTTCTTTTTAATGAAGGAGAGATTGTCATGCAGAATTTAACAACAAATAAAATGCAAGTTTTTCCGCCAAACTCAGCGGATATCGTGACGAAGGAGAATTGGTTTACTTCCCAAAAAAATTTGCAAGGGTATTGTCATAGCGGTGAACTGAGTCCTTGCCGTATTATCTGGAGAGGAAGCCAGAAGCCCTCCCCATTATCATACGCTAACGATTCATTAGATCTGGCAAAAATATACGTGAATAAGGATGAAAGTGTGTTAGCGTATCTTGAAAGAACGAATACAGATGCTTTTTTAGTGTTGCATAAAGGAAAAGTTTTGTACGAGAACTATTTTAATGGATATAAATCGTATCAGCCTCATGCATTGAACTCTGCTACAAAATCATTTGTCGGATTGATTGTTAGTTTACTTGCTGATGTAGGGGTATTGGATTTAAATCAAAGGGCCTCTTTTTACATTCCCGAATTAATAGGAACAGGTCTTGGTGATGGAACGATTCAGCAATTGCTTGATATGCAAGTTCCTGTGAAATATATGGAAGCTAACACGCCAATGGGAATAGGCCGTGGGACACCAATTTTTATTGCATCTGGGTCAATGCCAAAACCCGATAACTATAATGGACCTGAAAATCTATATGAATTTATGATATCAAGCAAAAAAGATATACGTCCCGGTACTGTATTTAAATATGATAATGGGCAAACAGAAACGTTGGGCTGGATTATCAAACGCTTAACAGGAAAAGATTTGGCAGAATTAATTCAAGAATTTATATGGTCTAAATTGGGTGCAGAAGAAAATGCCTTAATGCACTTAGATCAAATCGGTACAGATATAGCCAGTGGCGGTATGCGGGCTACATTGCGTGATTTGGTACGTTTTGGTGATATGTTGTGTAACGATGGTTACTATAATGGCCAACAAATTATTCCGGAGCATATAATTAGGGAAATTCAAAAAGGGGGGAACTCAAAATTTCTTGCGGAAAGTACTCATAATTTTCTTTCTGGATTCTCCTATCATAATCAATGGTGGGTTAGCCATGATCGATATGGGGGATTTTCTGCTCGAGGCAAGTTTGACCAGCGAATTCATATAACATCAAAAGCTGATACAGTCATTGTAAAATTATCTTCTTATCATTCCCCTAGATCAGAAGGAACAGATGCGTATCAAGCGATAACAGAATTTTTAGTAAAGCAATAACATCAGAGCTATTCATGAGGGCTTGAAGCTTTTAAAGGGACTATCTAAGAGTTATGTTCACTGAATATGATACTTTCAAAAAGGGATAGGGAAGGGTTATCGTTTATGGAGGCTTTAAATAAATGGACAGAAGAAACAGAAGATAGTGTAAAATATGCACAGCAGCATTTAGCAAATGAAAGAACGTATTTAGCTTGGATACGGACTAGCATATCTATTGTTGGAGTAGGGTTTTTGACCACTTCTTTGCATTTCACGATTAAAGTTAACTCGACACATTATATTCATATCATAGCCATATGCCTCGGCATCTTCGCCTGTATCATTGGTTTTATAATAGGGGTGCTGGCTACTTTTCAATATTCAAGGAAAAGGAAAGAAATCCAGGATGGTATATTTAATCCTTCATATCGTTGTATTTTTATTATTTCTTGCCTTTTTTCCATCTTAATTTTCATTATTTTTATGTACCTTTCTTTCTTATTATTTCTGTAGGCTATTAATAGCGTGCAGTATGAGGGAAAACGGCTACTTAATAAGGTAGTATATAAACATAAAAACACGTATTTTGACTAAACATCATTCAAAATACGTGTTTTTTAGTTTGCTATATTCATTTTAATGAAGGAATTACTCTTTATCCCAATGCTCAGTGATGAACTGATCACGACCAGAAATCGCACGGTCCTTCTGATAATGCTCTGACTCTTTTTTATAAAAGTCCTGATGATAATCTTCTGCAGGGTAGAAGTACTTAGCATCGCGAATTGTGGTTACAATAGGTTTATCAAAGCGACCACTGTTTGCTAGCTGTTCCTTTGAAGCTTCTGCAATGCGTTTTTGTTCTTCTGAATAAGTAAAGATTGCTGTTGTATAGGATTCACCACGGTCATGGAATTGACCAAAAGCATCCGTTGGGTCAATTTGCATCCAGTAAATATCAAGGAGCTGTTCATAACTAAAAACGCTAGGGTCGAATTCAATTTCGACTACTTCTAAATGACCAGAAGTCCCTTTTTTGACATCCTCATAAGTAGGATTGTGTAAATCGCCACCCATGTAGCCGGAAGTGACCTTATGTATACCTTCCCATTCAACAAATGGTTTTACCATGCACCAAAAACAACCGCCAGCAAACGAAGCTTTCTCGATCATATTCATCATCCTTTCTTTCGTGAAAATATTATAGCATTATTTGGTACATTCTTGGCAAAAAGGGTGTAAAATAACCTTTACATAGATATGGATAGGATTCGCAACATACTATAAAATGAACCTTTCTTTAGATTGAATCGTTACATTACTATAAAAAATAGAGGAGTTAACAGTTATGGAAGAGCAAGATTATTCAAGACGCTCACAGCGCCCCCAAAAACGGCGCTTGCGTAAAGGGAGAGCATTCTTCACATTGATATTACTTTGTGTCATCGTAATTGCAGGTTATTCCGTTATGCAATATCGAAGTGGACTCAAATTGGCAAGTGATACAAAGGTAGCTCAAGAGAATTTCAAGGGCGACCCAGTAAATGGCGATGTGGAAAACTATTTATTATTAGGGATCGATACTCGTGGTGAAGAAAAATCACGTACAGATACAATGATGGTTTTATCGTGGAATAAGAAAACAAATGATATGAAACTCGTGTCACTCATGCGAGATATTTATGCAGAGATTCCAGGTTATAAATCCTATAAACTTAACACGGCTTATTATTTAGACGGTGTTCAATTATTAAAAGATACGATCGGCAATATGTTTGGCTTACCGATTCATCATTATGCAATTATTGATTTTAAAAATTTTGAATCACTTGTAGATATTTTAGCGCCAAATGGAGTTGAAATCGATGTAGACAAAGATATGTCCGAAAATATTGGGGTTTCATTAAAACAAGGTGTCCATAACTTAAACGGTAAAGAATTACTTGGCTTTGCCCGATTCCGTCACGATGCTGAAGGGGATTTTGGTCGCGTAGCACGTCAGCAAAAGGTTATCGAAGCCTTAAAGAATGAAGTTTTATCACCTCAAAATATGTTGAACTTACCAAAATTCGTTGGTGCAGCACAAGGATATATAACAACGGACTATTCATCAGCTGAAGAGGTTCAACAAGTGCTGAAAATGGTGTCGAAAGGTAAAGTCAAAATAGAAAAAGCAACAATTCCAATTGAAGGTAGTTATAGTTTCAAAAGCTTTAGTGGTGTTGGTGATTCAATTGTTATGGATGTAGAGAAAAACAAAGAATTTTTACGTAAATTTTTAGGCATTTCCTTAGAGTGATTTTTCGCAAAATCCAAGATTATCCTGTAAAATAAGGGTATAGGATTGGTATTGGGGTGATTAGATGGAAAAAGACAGACCAAATGAGCGTTCGAATTTCTTTTCAACGAAGTTTATTCGCTTTATAGGTGGTAAAAACTTATTTTTTACACTGATTGTTTTATTATTACTAGCATGCGTTATTTTTATGTTCCAACAAGTTTCCTTTATATTTACCCCGCTAAAAGTTTTATTTGAGGTAGTTATTCTACCAGGGGTACTAGCCATTATTGGGTATTATTTATTTCGTCCAATAGTAGGGATTTTCGAAAGATGGCGGATCCCAAGGGTTTGGGGTATCTTTCTTCTATATATCATTTTGATTGGTATCATAACGTTATTAGTAGTACTTGTCTATCCGTTTTTACGAGACCAGTTTACTAATTTAGCACAGGAATTCCCAGGGTATTTTATGGCGTTCACACAAAATATTGCTGATTTTTTCAATAATTCACGTATCAACGACTACTTAGATAAAATTAATTTAAACTATGATTCAATGGTGAAGAATTTTACTACGGATATGGTGGAAACGGTAAAAGATACGGCTGCGAATTTAGCACAAGGCGTAGCATCTGGTATTACTGGCTTCGTTTCAACTTTAACGGGAATTGTTCTATCATTAGTGACGGTGCCATTTATTTTATTTTACTTACTTAAAGATGGTGAAAAACTACCGAGCTTTATTATAAAAATTTGTCCGCCACGTATGCGTAAAGAAGTACAAGAAATTTTCCACGATATGGACAAGCAAATTAGTTCCTATATTCAAGGCCAAATTTTGGTATCAATGTGTATTGGTTCAATGGTGACCATCGGCTTTTTAATTATCGGTATGAAATATGCCTTATTGCTTGGCTTCCTTGCTATGATTACGAGTGTAGTTCCATACTTAGGGCCAGTCATTGCCATTACTCCAGCGGTCATTATCGCTCTTGTTACATCACCATTCATGCTTATTAAGCTGGCTATTGTTTGGACTGTCGTGCAACTCATTGAAGGGAAATTCATTTCTCCGCAAATTATGGGTAAATCACTGAGTATCCATCCAATTACCATTATTTTCGTGTTATTAACGGCTGGTTCTTTATTTGGCGTACCAGGTGTCATTTTAGGGATTCCAGGCTATGCCATCATTAAAGTGCTTGTGACACACTTATTCAAGCTATTTAAACACCGTTATAATCGTTACGAGGATGAGAGCCATCAAAAATATGATGTGTAAGAAGAGACAGTTACTGCGAAATTGCAGTAGCTGTTTTTTTATTAAATTGATCCTTGCATTAACGATAAGAATCTTCAGAGGTGTCAATATGTTAACCTTATATTAGGGTCGCAAAGAGGATGGAGAGAACAGAGAATGAATTCTATACCGATTAATTTACAAGAGAAATTAGCTAAATTCCAAGATCACTGGTCTCCAAAGGTTATTGCTGAAATGAATGATTATCAATTTAAGCTAGTCAAAGTACAAGGGGATTTTGTTTGGCATAAACATGAAGATACAGATGAAGTCTTTATCGTCCTTGAAGAGAATATAATCATTGAATTTCGTGATGGAAAAGTTACTTTGAAGAAAGGTGAAATGTTTGTTGTTCCACGAAATGTCGAGCATAAACCTTACGCTGCATCCGAATGTAAAATTATGCTTGTAGAGCCTAAAGGTGTTGTGAATACTGGACAAGAACAAACGGAGCAAACAGCAGAAAATGATGTTTGGATTTAACTTTTCATTATGAAAAATTAATATACGCAACAGTACCCTTCCAACCATTAAAGTTAGAAGGGTTTATGTTGTTTATATAATTTTTTGTGGTGTAGCTTGCACTTGTGCTAAACGATCAACATCATCTAATCAAATATACTCTAAAAATTACTTAACATCGAAATGGGGGTTACGTATATTGAAACTGGAAAGGCTCTTATCTATTATTATTATTCTACTGAACCGTCGAAAGGTGCAGGCTAAGGACCTAGCGGAGCAGTTTGAGGTATCTATTCGGACGATATACCGAGATATTGACTCCATTAATGCAGCCGGCATCCCGATCATCACCTATCAAGGAACAAACGGTGGTATTGGTTTGGCAGAAGGTTACCGTTTGGATCGAAATTTGCTAACAAATGACGAGCTTGCTACTATCGTTACCGCTCTTCGCAGTATTTCCACTTCATACGGCAAAGAGCAAAACCAACGACTTGTAGAAAAAATAAATAGTGTCGTACTACCAGCACATGAAGAAGAATTTCAACATAAGACAAATCGCGTACTAATCGATTACTCTCCTTGGGAAGGTATTGAACGTCTCCGTCCAAAACTACAACTATTAGACGAAGCAATAGATAGCAGTATATTAGTGTACTTCACCTATTCGAATGCAGAAGGTGAAGTTTCCAAGCGAATAGTAGAGCCGCATGTGCTTATGCTGAAAGGAAGGCAATGGTATCTACAAGCATATTGTCTAGAAAAAAAAGAGTTTCGCCTTTTTAAACTAAAAAGAATGAAAGGGCTAGAGGTAGATCGTGAAAGAAACTTCGTTCGTCGAGATCCCGTTACTCAGAAGCATGTCGAAGGCAAGCGTAAATTCAAGCCATCCGATGTACCCGAAGTTGTCTTTCGATTCCAGGATGAAGCTCGGCATTTAGCAGAAGAATGGTTTGGTATTGAAGAACTTTTGCCAGTTGAGGATGGCAGTTGGCTAGTAAAAAAGGCGTATCCAGAAAATGAATGGCTCTATAGTTTCATTCTTAGCTTGGGACATCATGTAGAGGTGCTTGAGCCTCAACATTTACGGGAAATCATTGCTAGTCGTGCGGAAAAAATAGCGATCATTTATAAAAATGACAAAGCAACCTGACAATCAGTTGTCAGGTTTATTGTTTTATACTGGTTTCATTCTATAATAAGGAGAATGATTTTGGATGAAACAAAACGAACAAAAAAGTATGACTGAATGGAATCACGTATCGTCTGAAGATAACATTACTACGAAACGAATTGAACCTAGCCGAATTGAGGTATTATCCTCCTTCACGTTAGCTGGAATTAGTACCTTTACAACAAATGAAGCCGAACGAAGCCAAGATGGCAAAATTGGTAAGTTATTTGAAAATTTCCATTCTCAAAATATTGGTAAGAAGCTAGGAGCTCATATCCAAGAGGATGGTCATTATAGCTGTTACTTCAACTATGAACAAGGAGATGCGGGACTTTATGAAGTAATGGTCAGCGTACATATAAAGGAAGAATTACAACTTCAAAACCTAGATATGATTAAAGCATTTACTGTACCTGCTGCAAAATATGCTGTATTCGTCACAGAACGTGGACCCATTATAGAAATGGTTCAGCGTACTTGGGCTGATATTTGGCAATGGTCACAGCAGCCGGGGAATAACCGAGCATTCACAGGTGATTTTGAATATTATAGCAAGGATATTAACCCAGAGGACGGACAAGCAGAAATTTATATTTCGATAAAATAGCTTTCATGTTGTACTAGACAATTTGAATCGCTTTTAGAATTTTATTAATCGTACGATTGAGTATGGATTAGTTTGTTATTTTTAAAAAAGGAATGATGTATATGAGTACAATTGAAAATAGCAAGGTGGAGGAAGTATTCAAACAGTATCCTAAACACATTCAGTCGAAACTATTGATTCTTCGCCAGTTAATTTTGGATACGGCTATAGAGACAGAAGGCGTAGATCATGTGGAAGAAACGTTAAAATGGGGAGAACCTAGTTATATCACAAAAAAAGGGAGTACAATTAGATTAGGATGGAAACAGTCACGCCCAGATCAATACGCCATGTATTTTAACTGTAATACGAAGCTAATTGATACGTTTAAAGAGGTTTATCAAGATTTATTCAACTATGAAGGTAATCGAGCGATCGTTTTTGCTGTAAATGATGAGATACCAGTAAATGAATTAAAACAGTGTATTGCATTGGCACTCACTTATCATACTCGAAAACATCTACCAATGCTTGGGATATAATAACATAAGTTCTGCTCGATCTAATTGTTAGGCTAATTATGAATAAAAGTACCCTATAAGAGAGACTTTTTTTAAGTGTCTTTCATATAGGGTACTTATTACGTAAGGGATGCTTTTTATTATAAGGGTTTCCATGATTTAAACATTACTCTAATTTTTCTAGAATGGAATAAATACCTGCTGACTCTTCAATTAGAAATAACTTGTTATCCTCTTTGACATTATATATAACAGTTCCTTCATCGTAAGAATTGGAAGTTAAATTTTCCTTTTCGATATCAGAGGATGGTACTCTTTTTTTTATTTCTCCAAATACTTCGCCCGTTGAATATTTTTCATGTTTTGTTAAGTCATAAGAGGCATAAATTGTTCCATTTAAATTGACCATGGGTACATACGATTGTTCTTGTTCTTTATCTAACGAAATATCATTTTCTTGAATTGTTGAACAGCCATTCAAAACTATTATTACAGCCACTATACACACCAAAATATTATACTTCAAAAACTCTCATCCCTTCATTATTTCGCTTTCTATCTTAGACGTCTGATTAACTAAGTAGGTTACCATTTTTGGATATTAGTTTAATATGATATAATACATGGAAATTTTAATGGGAAATTAGTAATATATTATATTGAAAGGAGAGAGTGTCTTATGAAAAAAGGTGATCGTAACAATCGGGATCATCATTTTACTCGTTGGAGCGTTCGTATTTTACAACAAACTCTATCTTCCTCAACTCCCAATAGAACATATAAGTAAAAAAACAGTGATAGAAAAAGTAAATGATTCCGAGACACGAATGGTTAAATTGTCGAACAAAAACGGTCAAGAATGGTATGGAATAAAGGGAAATATATCCGCAGCTGATGAAATGATTAAAGAAATGCTTGATCAAAATGGTTGGATTTTTAAACAAAAGGAGGGGAATGGCCTCTTCTTTGAAAGACATGGCGAAAGCTTGATTGTGTCGACACAAATGTGGACTGGAGACTATGTGTTAGTGAAAATCCCCGCCAATTTTAACGAATAAGCAATAGTAAAAACCCTTCCAACCATTAAAGTTAGAAGGGTTTGCATGTTGTTTAGATGATTATTTTTGTGATGTAACTTGCACTTTTGCTAAACGATCAACAGCTTCTTGCAACAATTCTTTTGGTTGTACTAAGGCTAAACGTAAATAGCCTTGTCCAGCCGAGCCAAATACTGTACCAGGAACTGTCACGATGCCAGCTTGTTCAATTAGTTTAAAGGCTAGCTCTGTACAGTCAATATCGTACGGATATTTTGCCCAGACGAACATGCCACCTTCAGAAGGAGCTGCATCCCATCCTAATGTATGTAAGCCGTTCATTAATGTTTTATGGCGTTCTGAGAATGTTGCACGTAAGCCTGCTGTAATTTCCTCCGCGTTATCAAGCGCTACGACTGCAGCATCTTGAATTGGTTCGAAAATACCGAAATCTAAATTTGATTTTAATTGTTTTAAGATCGAAATCATCTCAGCGTTACCCGCGATATAAGCGATACGTGTACCAGCAAGGCTAAAGCTTTTCGATAATGAGTTAATTTCCATTCCAACTTCTTTTGCTCCAGGAATGGCTAAGAAGCTAATTGGGGCATCACCAGTAAAGTAGAACTCAGAGTATGCTGCATCATGTAGAACGATGATGTTGTATTTTTTCGCAAAGGCAATGACTTTTTCAAAATAGGCTAATGAAGGCATTGCAGGCACAGGATTACCTGGTAAGTTTAAAATTAATAGTTTTGCTTTTTGCGCAATCTCTTCAGGAACAGCATCTAAGTTTGGTAAATAATCGTTGTCAGCTGTTTGAGGCATATAGTAAGGTGTTGCGCCTGCTAGATGAATTCCTGCATCATAGGCCACGTAAGCTGGGTTTGTGGATAATACGATATCCCCTGGATCACAAAAGGCGATTGGTAAATGTACTAATCCCTCTTGAGAGCCAATCGTTTGAATGATTTCAGAAGCGGGATCTAAATCTACATTGCTACGACGTTTATAATAACGACTAACAGCTTCATAAAAACGTTGCGTGCCTGTTAATGTATAGCCGTAGGATTCTGTTAAACCTGCTCTATACGATAAATGCTCGCGAATTTTAGCGTCTGGGGGAAGGTCAGGGCTACCTAAGCTTAAATCAATCATTTTCATGCCTTTCGCTTCTTGTTGCTTAGCATGATTTTTTAAATCTCCGAAAATTGCTGGTGTAAATAAAGACATTTTTTTAGATGGTACGATTTTCAAACTAGTACACTCCTTATAGTTGTATAACAGAATAGTAGTTCACATTTTATCATACTAAAGCATATAAAGGGAAAGTTATTCTGAAAAAAGAATATATTTCTATAATAAAGAAGATGTGTGCGTAGGCTAGCGGAAATAATTTAACTTCTTTCAGCAAATTGCTGAAAGAAGTTAGAGCCTCCGGCGGATGTCACAGAATCGGAAAGGAGTGCTTTGTGCAGGCACAGAGCCGATTCCGGACGCAATTATGCCGAGGCATAATCGATAATGATGGAAACAATATTATATGACGGAAAAAGTGATACGTTTCTGCTATCATGAAATAGAGAGGAGCTGACAGTCATGAATGTTTATTCTTTAAGTGGTCCAAGTGGAACAGGGAAAAGTACAAGTGCACTAGTTTTCGCCCATAAAATCGGGGTAGAGGCTCTTATTGATGATGGTCTTCTCATTGTAAGTGGTGTGAAAGTAGCTGGAATCTCCGCAAAATTTGAGAAAAATACGATCACAGCCGTTCGTCGAGCCATTTTTACAGATGATACACATCGTGATGAAGTAAAAAAAGCACTTGATACATATAAAGTACAGTCAATTTTACTGATCGGCACGTCCGATAAAATGACAAAAACGATAGCTCGACAGCTTGAACTTGGTCCAATCGATACATATTACTATGTTGAGGATGTACGTACTCAAAAGGAAATTGCAAAAGCTCGCTTTATTCGACAGACGCAAGGAAAGCATGTTATGCCAATACCTTACCGTCAAGTCGAACAAAACTTTTTTAAACGCATCGTTCAAAAAGGGATAGAGATTTTTTCTCCAAAGCGTGAAAAAATAGGGGAGACGACAATTGTTCGACCTGATTTTCAACAAGAGTATATCGAAATTGCTAAGCATGTTTATGTGCAGCTACTAACGTATTGCTGTGCAAAGCAAGATATTGTACAGAAAGTCGAGCACGTCCAATTCGTTTTAGGCGATTTAGCGCAAGCTACGATTACATTACAGCTTAAGCTTCCTATTACTTATTCCATACCAGATCGATTGTATGCATTACAAAAAACGATACAGAAGGAATTTCATCAGCATTTTGGGTATGAACTAGATGCAATTCATCTCCACATTAAGTCGGTAGTATTAAAGAGAAAAACCTAAAAAACAGGTACTCCATTCGCAAGAGGGGCGAGCAGAGTACCTGTTTTATTATTTTGATTGACGTGTAAATTGTGGCTGACGTTTTTCTACAAAGGCACGGCAACCTTCTGCAAAATCCTTTCCGACAAACGGTGTTGAACCTTGCCATAATGTTGGTACACTGTCCACACATTCTTGAACAGATTGCTTCACAGCTAGTAAAGATTCAGGTGACATGCCTGCAACAAGCTTACCCATGCGAATCATGTATTTATTTAAGTCTTTTTCAGCTACTAAATAGTTAAGCATACCAAGCTTAAAGGCTTCTTCAGCTTTAAACATACGACCTGTAAACACTAAATCCTTTGTTGTAGAAGGGCCAACAAGTTGAACTAAACGCTGTGCAAATTTGTTATTTAAGGTGATCCCTAATTTACCGACAGGGATACCGAGCTTTGCTTTTTCAGAGCCGATGCGAATATCACAAGCTAATGCAAGCTCTAAGCCAGCACCCATTGCAGGACCATTAATGACGCCAATCGTTGGAATTGGTAACCGCTCAATTGTAGAAATCGTTTTTTCCATATGTACAAACGCTTCTTCGGCTTTTTCAAGGGAAATGGCGTTGAATTCTTTAATATCAGAGCCGGCCGTAAAGTTTTCGCCAGAGCCACGTAAAATCAATACTTTATTTTTCGGATTATCTAATACTTGTAGGGCAATTTTAGCTAATTGATCCCACATATTTGCTGTTAGCGCGTTTTTAGCCTGTGGGCGATGAATCGTTATAATCGCTAGCCCAGCTGTTTCTTGATAAATGATTTTTGCGTCTTCTGCTTCAAGTCGAGTTGTTTTTACTTGCATACTTGAAAAGCCCCCTACATGTTATAGTTGATACTCTTATTATATAACACAAACGGAAATAAACACTAAATTATACGAATTTTCATGTAAATTAGCCTAGTTATACAAGAATAGGGTCATTTTAAAGAAATTGTACTACAACAGAGTGCGGAAAATTACTATTGTAAGAAAACAAAAGATGTGGGACACTGCTATAGGATCATTTGTTTTCTCGTTTTGAAAGAAGCATTTGAACACGAGAAGTGAGATAATGTATAAATACTACAGATTATCCGACAATGTAATTTATATAAATGAATTATAAACTAACGCCCCAAAAATATAGTAAACTTAAACTAATACACGCACAGTTACTAAGGAGGTCGCAAGATGGTCACACTAGTGGAGGCATGGAACAGCTATTTTTTACTTTTAAACTCTTTGAAGAAAAGTGCTGCTACGAAAAAGCAATACAATATAGATGGACAGCAATTTTTAACGTTTGCACATGAAAACAACTACTTGTATGTAGATCATCATGTAAAAGAATTGTTATTTATATATAGTAATTATTTGAAAGAGACCTACACAAATGTCAACACATTTAATCATAAAATTGCTACATTACGAGGCTTTGTAGATTTTGTCTTTTTAAGAGAGTGGGTGGAGCCTTTCGACTATGAGGGCATTTTACAGCCAAAAAAGAGACAGAAAGAGGCTTTGACATTACTGACAAAGCAGCAATTGATGCAAATTGCGAATGTCTGGCCAACTTATTTTCAATACGCTAAAACAACGGAGCATGCTTGGCTAGCAAGACGTAATGGCTGCATTGTCCAAATACTGATGGAAACAGGATGTAAGCCAGCAGAGCTTGTACGTATGAAATGGTCTCATATTCACTTCGACTCATCGCTGATTTACATTGCTAATCAAAATGGTCGTAGAGAAATAAAGCTTTCTTCAATAGTAATGGACATGCTTGCGCACTATAAAGAGGCTACAGAGGAATTACATAAAGAAAAGTTAGGAGAATGGCTTTGGGTTAGCGAGGCTAGTCAATCAAAAGCCATCTCAACAAAAACAATTGAGCGAATTTTCCAAACGATATCAAAGGATATCGGCACAAATGTGAGAGCCACGGATTTGCGCTATACCGTCATGCAAAAGGCATTTCAAAGTGAAAAAACAGTCGAAAATATTCAGGAAAAAATGGGCTATGTACGAAAATGGGTGCTTACTGAAAGACAGGGGCGTTTTGAATAAGATGGATTTTCATTTAGTGTCAATTATTTTGTAATTGCAGATGAGGTGGTATTTTTTGGGGGGAGAAAAATTAACATCTAACGTTTAAAATATGCACCTTTCATTATTCCTAAAATAGCTCATGAATTAATGTACTTAAAGTAGAAAATAGGCAATACATTTTCATATTAGTTTCGGTGAACCGTATCATAAATAAGTGCGGTTTTATAATTGATAAAAAGAAATAACAGATTATAAGTCGCGCCTTGAGTAAAATACAACCTTTATGGGAATTTTGAAATTTGTTATGATAAAGAAAATGTAAAATAAATGATATAAAGTCGACGAAATAGATTAGCCTCGTTACATCCAAACAATATCATTTGTTATAAAGACTTTTAGTTGAAACCTAATTTTGTCTATGAAAAATTCTGCATTTTTATTTTGCAATACACAAATGTAGCTTATAAATCAAATTTTCTATATGAATACTAAGGGAGGTAGAACATGAATGGAAGAAAAGATATTTTAAATGCTTGGATTACGATAGAGCAACTATCAGAAGGTTCTATTAATAAAAAAGATAAATCGCTAAAGCCTTTACATACTACAAAGGAGGAGGACTGGAATAAGTTTTTTTCAGACTTTTTAACTAAACAAAAAGAACAACAAAATGTATCAGATAAGTCCTTTAAGAAGTCGGGCTTAGTATTATATTTTGATATTTTCAATTTTCAAGAAGTTGTTGCTATATTGAGGGAGAAATACAAGATTGCTAAAACCTATGAAGAAGTTAGTAACTCTGACAAATTCACCTTCTCTTTATATTTTGATAACCAATTAAATTTTATAGCAGACAAATTGTTCTTTACGATGAGCGGTTATATCCACGAACATGGTGATTTACCGAAAGATTTTCTAAAAGTTGAGAACTCATTTAGAGAAGATTTGAACAGGAAATTTGATGAGGACTTTAATATCACAATGTCTGAACTTTTACAAAAGTATAATGTTTCCACAGAAAACTTTCGCTATAAATTTGTGAAAAATTTGGATAATGGAGATGTAAATCTACATTCGTTCTTTATAGAAGATCTGAAAAAAGCAAAGACAATCACTAATAAAAATTTGGATCGATATTTTAATGGCTTTTCTGGAGATAGGAAAAATCTAGATAGCAATAAAGAATCAGAAAATTTTAACTTACATATTTTCGAGACAATTGCTTTACAACCTAAACTTTATCCGTTAGGACGTTTCCCAAGTAATCCTGAAAATCCACTTTCATTCATGCAACAGGTAGCAGTAAACCTAGCTTTAAATGATAAAAATGATATTCGTAGTGTTAATGGGCCGCCAGGAACAGGGAAAACAACACTGTTGAAAGATATCTTTGCTGATTTAGTAGTACAACAGGCAGCGTTAATTTCACAGCTTTCTAATAAAAATATTCAAGGTAGTCTAGTTTATTGGAAAAATGCTAAACTTGGCGTTTTACCGCAATCCATTTCAGATAAAAACATTATTGTTGCAAGTTCAAACAATGGGGCAGTCCAAAATATTGTTAAGGAGTTACCAAAGAAAGAAAAGATTGCTAAAGATTTTCAAAATCAACTAGTGCAAGCGAATTATTTCAAAGATATTTCTAATTCTAAATTAACCGGTGAAGGTTTCGGAAAGAATCGTAACATTATAAGTGAGCTTTTAAATGAAGAAAATTGGGGTACATTCTCGTTAGAAGGTGGAGCGTCAACAAACATTAACAAATTACTTTTAAACATTGAAGTAATTGAAAAAGATTTAGCAGAAAATTATCATGCGAATACAGGTGTATATCAAGAATTCTCACGTCTCTATGATGAGTTAAAAATTGAAAGAGAAAAAATGCAAGAATATAGTGAAAAAATGTATTCTCTTCGAAAATTAAAAACCAAGCATAAGAAGCAATTCATTACTTTTGAACAAGAAGAAAAGAAGAAACGAACAAATTTAATTTCACAGGAAAAAGAAGCGAAGTGTGAACTTGAAAGACTGAGACAAGAAAGCGTAAATCTGCAAAAAAATTTATCGAATGCTTCTATTGAAATTGAAAATTTAACTAATGTACAAGTTCAAGCAGAAAGGAATTATGATGTAGTTACTTCACAAAAGCCAAGTTTTTTATGGTTTCAGAAAATATTTAATAAATCAAAAATCGAGCAGTATTTCAAGAATCTCAATAGTGCGAATGACTATTTAAATCAACTTTCTCAACAAAAAACTAAATTGTTGAATGACCGCATGCAACTCGAAAATGGGTTAAAGGAAAATGTTACAAAAAGTGAGTATGCTCAAAAACAAATTCAGGACACAAAAGCTGACTTCGATCGATGGATGACTACTCAAAAAAATGATTTAAAAAAATTGGAACAAGAAATTGTGTTATTGGAAAAACTTAAATTTCAAAGTGGTATAAAGGAACTGGATTTTTCACTATCATATGATGAACTTCAAAAGTCTAATCCATGGTTTACAGAGCAGTTCCGTATTTTACAATCAGAGTTATTTATTTCTGCCTTAAAAGTTAGAAAGCAATTCCTGTATGAAAACAGAAAGAGTTTGAAAGCGGCAAGGATTATTTGGAATAAACAGTCTGAATACATAGGAAAAGAGAATGGACATCAGTTAATTTCAGAATCATGGCAATGGTTGAATTTCACAATCCCTATTGTCAGCACTACTTTTGCGAGTTTTGGTCGTATGTTTAAAAATCTTAATGAAAATTCAATAGGTAATCTATTCATAGATGAGGCTGGTCAAGCACTACCGCAAGCTAGTGTTGGCGCAATTTATAGAAGTAAAAAGGTTATGGTTGTTGGGGATCCCTCACAAATAAAACCAGTAATGACGTTAGACTCAAATGTTCTGAATTTGATTGGAAGATATTACGAAGTTGATGAAAAATTTGTCTCTGCTGATGCATCTACTCAAACAATTGTGGATGCCGCAAGCCAGTATGGTTTCCAAAAAAATGATGATGAATGGATTGGTATACCACTTTGGGTGCACAGACGTTCGAACTATCCGATGTTTACGATTTCAAATGAACTATCGTATGATGGGCTGATGGTACAAGGTAAAACAGAAGATGAGTCACAAGGAAAATCACAATGGTATAATTCAACCGGAAAAGCAAATGACAAATTTGTTAAAGAACAAGCTGACTTACTGAAAAGTCTGATTGAAAAACGTTTGCAGGAAAATCCACATTTAGTGGACGAAATCTATGTTATATCCCCATTTAGAAATGTAGCTTATAATCTTGCACGAGTTTTAGATGAAATTAACTTCACGAAACGAGAAAATGGGAAAACAACGAATGTTGGAACTGTTCATACTTTTCAAGGGAAAGAAGCAAAAATTGTCTATTTCGTTCTTGGAGCTGACTCTAATAGCAGTGGGGCAGCAGAATGGGCTGTTTCTAATCCAAATATGATGAATGTTGCAGCTACACGAGCTAAAGAAGAATTTTATGTAATTGGCGATAAGAAATTGTATGCATCACTTGGTAGTGAAGTGGCAAATAAAACGATTTCGATTATTGACGACTATAATAAGTAATCCAATGAATATTTAATTTGCAAATTAATACTGGTGTAGAATTAGTTATTATTTTAAACATATGGAGTTGGATAAGGTAGTTGTTTTCGAATTAAATTCTGTATATCTATCATCTTCTTACAGCGAATTTAATATAGAAATGACAATGTTACTTGAAACTGATAAAATCTTTAGTCAATAATATAAGAGTACGAACCAGATGCACGACTTTTCTTAGATCCAACTTCGAAAGTAAGTAGTCAAGTTGAAACATTCTCTCAATTCTATTTTTGAGATAAAGTAACAGCAAAATCTAAATCAGTTACAGGTACAACTGAAAAAGATGCTACTGTACAAGTTTATAACGGGCAAACATTATTAGGGGAAGCAAAAGCAAATTCAAAAGGGAAATTCACTGTGAAGATTAAAGCCCAAAAAGCTGGCACTAACCTAACTGTTGTGGCTAAAGATAAGGCTGGAAACAAAATTGAATCAGCTGTCATAGAAATTGTATCTAAATAACAAATACTTATATTTATTGTGCATGATAAAAATAAAAAGGGCTGTCATAAAGTGACTTTTGTGACAGCCCTTATTCTATCTCATAGTTTTCCATAAGATTGGATTTATAACGTAGTATTAATAGATATTCAACAACTTGAACAATAGATAAAAATGCATATTGAAGTATCGCTTAGATTGGACTCTAATAATTGAAGGAGACAGAAATAAAATAATTAGATTAGACATCTCACGGAGGAACGTATCATAAATAAGTGTAGTTTAAATCCAATCATTGAATAACTTTTATTAAAAGTCAAGAGTTAAAGTAATTCACTTGTTACATCAGTATTCTTTATTAAATGTGCAACATTATAATGAGTTATTTAAAAGCTGAACTAATTTTTCTATTAGTTCAGCTTTTATTTGTGATTCAAATTATAATTAGAAATATTTGAGAAATGAAAGTGTATTATAATTGAGATGCTAAATTGTACCTTGTTCAACGTAAGCCCGAAATATAAAAAATATGCGCACCTTTCCGGACCGCACAACGAATGTCCATCTATCTGAAATTTTTTCGAATAGATGGCTATTTTGTACATGTGGCTTGGATATTTTTCGACCAAGGCATGTATTTATTTAAAATTTGGGGTTGCTGATGGATCGGTAAATTCGGCAGCTCCATCCTTAGTTTAACTAAATATTGATAGAAATCGATACCATTCGCTTTTGCTGTTTCAGCCAGACTAAAGCAGTGCATTCGCTTTAGCACCAGCTTCACCCACAGAAAAACGCCAGTTCTTTCGGCCAATCACATTAGGACGAATCGGATTTTCAGCTGGATTATTATCAATTCCAATCCGACCATCGAACAGAGAAACTTTTAACCCATGTACACGATTTAATGCGTTTTTAGAAACTTTATCCAATTTGTTTTTTTCCGAAGAATGGCGATTTATCTACCCATTCCTGAAACTTTTCGACAATCGGTTTTGATTGCTTTTGCTGTGCTTTACGACGCTTTCCCGGTGAGAGATGCTTATATTGCCGTTCTAAGCGATACAGTTGATCACAGTAATCCAAGCCGATTTTCCCATTTTTGCTATCGGCTTTCAGCCAATAACGTCGTATATGCGCCCAACAATTAGCGAATGAAATATTAGATAGCTTACCGTATGCTTATAAAATGCTATTTTTATCGCAATTATTGTCGAAATAATGTCGAAGAATGTAAAAAAAAAATACAGTATTATAAATATCACTACTCATGATGATCTTATCTGTGTATAGTTGCATAAGATAAAATGAATAATATTCTACGATAGATGAAGGGGATTACTTTTAAATGGGAAAGAAAATTGCATGGGTTACAGATACAGCAGCATTGTTAGATGAAAAGTTCATACAGGACAATCAAATTCACGTATTACCACTTAATATAGTGTTCGAAGAAGGGGCTTTACGCGAAACTGTTGATATGACACATGATCAGTTTTACGAAAAGTTACGAAATGCTAAAAAAAATCCAAAGACATCACAACCTGCTATTGGTGAAGTTGTAGACTTATATAAATCATTAAAAGAACAAGGGTATACATGTGCAATTGCAATTCATACCTCTCAACATCTTTCGGGCACTTATCAAAGCACTTTCACAGCAGCTGGTCAAGCTGAATTTGAAGTATATCCAGTGGATTCAAAAATCGGGTCATTTCCGATGATGAAAATGATTAAACTCGGTCAGCAGTTAGAGCGTGAAGGTTTTGAACCTGGCTATATTGTTGAAAGAATCAATGAGATGGCAGATAACAGTGAGCTTTCATTTATTCCGGCTAACTTATCACAATTACATAAAAGTGGTCGAGTTTCAGGGACTCAAGCATTTTTAAGTAACTTGTTGAATATTAAAGTTGTCATATCATTTGAAGATGGGAAGCCCGTTATGAAAGAAAAAGTACGCGCTACGACTAGAGCTAAAACATATGTACAAAATGTTTTAAATACAGATCTAGAAAAAAGTATTATCCCTGAAGTTGCAATTATTCACTGTAATGATGAAGAAGGCGCAACCGCTTGGAAAAAAGCTTTAGAGAACGAATATCCGCTCATAAACTTCTCCGTATTACCACTAAGTGCTTGTGTAGCGGTTCATGCAGGTGAAGGAACGCTTGGTTTAAGTTGGGTACGTCTACCAGAGCTTGCACCACTTAAGAAAAAGAAAGCTGAATTAGTTACTATATAAACATAATTGTAATCTAAATTATTGTAGGTACATGAAGTTGCGAAATTCCTATAAACCAACTATTATACAGTCAGAGAGCATTTTAGCTTAAGTAAACTGGCAGATGTAACGTTATTTTTTGAATGATAGCAGTGTTTTCATTCAGGTATGGGGGACTGGCTGTTAAATTTTGTTTGAATACGGATATTGTTATTATAGGTATTTTAGTCTTCGACGATTTGAATCATATGCGCATTTGTCGTGCGGTAGATTCCGTTGAGATAGAACGTTTCAATTGGGGAATTATCAGTGGGCGTGCCTTTGCGGGACATGCTTAGGGTAATTCCTTTTTCTTTGACTGATTTTTGATACGCATATGATGTGTACACAGAACCTTGATCGCTATGCAAGATGCAGCCTTGCGGTAGAATTGATATAAAGTATCCAGAACGAATGACGTATCTTGTGTAGAATCAATTGTTTGCGCTACAATTTCTCCGATATAGAGTAAGCCCAAAATATAAAAAAAAGCGCACCTTTTCGGTACACACGACGAATGGCCATCTATCCTAATTTTTTTCGGATAGATGGCTAGTTTGTACATGTGGCTTGGATTTTTTTCGACCAAGGCATGTAATTATTTAAAATCTCTGGCTGCTGGTGAATCGGTAAATTTGGCAATTCTGTCATTAACGTCACTAGGTATTGATAGAAATCGATGCCGTTTGCTTTTGCCGTTTCAGCCAAACTTAAACAGATGGCATTCGCTTTAGCGCCTGCTTCACTAACAGAGAAAAGCCAGTTCTTACGACCAATCACATTTGGACGAATCGCATTTTCAGCCGGATTATTATCGATTTCAATCCTACCGTCGAACAGAAAAGCTTTTAATCCATGTACACGATTTAATGTGTATTCCGTAACTTTGGCTAAGGCATTTTTTCCGAAGAAAGGTGATTCATCCACCCATTTTAAGAATTTCTCTACAATCGGCTTTGAATGTTTTTGCCGTGATTTTCGGCGTTTACCTGGTGAAAGATGCTTGAATTGTCGTTCTAGGTGATACAGTTGATCACAGTAATCCACGCCAATTTGCCCGTTTTTGCTAGAACTGTAGGTCCCGCAATGCTTCGCTGAATGGCAGCTTGTGGGGCTTTCCCACGTTTCATTTGTGCTTTTTGTGTGGCATCCATTTTACAGTGCTTGCACTCGTAGGCATGTTCAATATGCTGGATGCGCATCATTTTTGCAGGAATGAATTTTGCTTCTTCACGCGCAATAGTTGTACCGGCTTCGGTCATTTGGCCAAGGCAACAGTCGCATTGTGTATTGGTGGGGTGATGATGAATTTCTTCTATTTCAATCCCTTCATGAAAAGAATCATTCCGTTTTTTCTTATGTAGTTTACGGTTAACAGTGTAAGTAATCGTCGCTGTGCTTTGTTCTTCTGTGTGCTCAGATTCGTTAAAAGACGGATCGTCATCGAATAAAGAACCTTGTCCGTCTGGTGCTTGATACTTTGATTTTTCCGATTTTGAACCGTATAAAGCCTTGGTTAATTGGCGAACTTGTTCAGTCAATGCTTCGATTTGTCGATTTGACTGAGCTAATTGTTGCTCAAGCATTCGAATTAATCGTTCATTTTGATTTTCTCGCTTAGGAACGTTCGTCAAATCATTCACCACATTTCCGTTCAGTATAGTTGTGGATTATTATACCATCTTAATAGGTGGGTTTAAAAGACACCTTTTGCAGATTTCATAATCGCTTTTGGTTGCTGAAGCGATAAATCTTCTAAAAGCCAGCGAAGTTCCTTTTGTGAAAGGTTACGTACTTCCTTTTCATCTTTGGGCCATTGCAGTTTGCCATTATCTAATCGTTTATAAAGTATGGCGAAGCCATCTCCATCAAAATACAAACATTTATAATGGTCTTTACTCGTTCCTGAAAATAAGAAGATGGAATCACTATATGGATCAAGTTTAAAAGAATCCTGAATGAGTGCTGCGAGACCGTCAATACCTTTACGCATATCGGTCTTACCGCAAATAATGTAGATGTTCTGCACGCTCGTAAAATCTTGCTTCATTGATTATTCAACTCCTTCAGGATCGTTTGGATGATGCGCTCATCTACGCCATTAAAGAAGGAAATTTCAGCACTAGTTGTTTTAATGATGCAGCTCGGCTCAGGAGAGTTTTGTGGTGAAGTTGTTGATGAAGAGTTGTCAGTGATCGGATCTAGTGTCACAGAGACAATTGTTAGTTTGGTAGTTGACATAAAGAAGCACCTCCTCTAATTGATACATTTATCGTACCGGAGATGCCTGGTTATTTATATGCGTTATTTGATTACGGGCTTACTGTTCAACTCCCATGAAAGAACTTAATCATCTTTCATCATCTGTGGTGTAGCGCTGGTTTTTGCGCTACATGGATCTAACGGAGCAGTTTAGTTGAATAAGAATTTATAGTAAAATATTACTTAATAGAAGTTTGGAGGTATTTTATGGAATCACTCATTTATGCTTTGTTTGGATTTTTAGTTTGTATGTGTATTGGTTCGATACTTAATATACTGCTTAAGACGACTCAAAAACGAGATTGGCATTTTCCCTAATCAACACGTGTGTTAAAATATATCTTTATAGAAAAAGTAAATTAATATAGCCATGATTTTAATTAATATAACAAAAAACCGCACTTACACTAGTTATGGTGAACCGTACCACAAGTAAGTGAGATTCTATTTATTTAATGGAGCGTTGATTAAATAGAAAAAATAGACCTAATAGTATGAACTAAAAGAAGAGAGTCAGTTCTTTATGGACTAACTCTCTTCTTTTAGTTCATATGCAGTTTGCAAGGAAAAAAAAATCTCTACTTAATTGAAATGGGTGAATTCAATTGTAAAGTAGAGAAATAGACGTGAGAGATAGAGCCATTTCGTTAAACAAGAAATGAATAATTTGAACGAACGAATATTATTTTTCATAGGAATGATTAGGACAAAGTGGCCATATATATAGATTGTATGAATTTATGATATAGGGGAGGAATTGCAAGTGTTTGGAAATAGAGCTGTGGCCTATATGGGCTCCGGAAAAGTAGAAGTGCAAGATATTGGTTTTCCAGATTTGGTTTTACGAGATGGACCAGGGGTAAATCCACTTAATGTAGGACGCAAATGTGATCATGGTGTTATTTTAAAGGTAGTAACAACTAATATTTGTGGAAGCGATCAGCATATGGTGAGGGGGAGAACTACAGCTCCGACAGGATTAGTTCTAGGCCACGAGATTACAGGAGAAGTGATTGAAGTAGGCCGAGATGTTGAATTTATTAAAAAAGGTGATTTAGTTTCTGTTCCATTTAATATAGCTTGCGGTCGGTGCCGTAGCTGCAAGGAGCGGAATACTCATATTTGTGAGAATGTAAATCCAGATCGTCCTGGTTCAGCATATGGCTATGTCGATATGGGAGGATGGGTTGGAGGTCAATCTGAGTATGTAATGGTGCCATATGCCGACTTCCAATTATTAAAATTTCCTGATAAAGACCAAGCAATGGAGAAAATTAGAGATTTAACAATGCTTTCAGATATATTTCCAACTGGATATCATGGTGCCGTAAGTGCAGGTGTGAAACCGGGATCAACTGTGTATATTGCAGGTGCAGGTCCAGTTGGTCTCGCTGCTGCTCATTCAGCTCAGTTACTAGGAGCCGCTGTAGTAATTGTAGGAGATTTAAATGAAGAAAGGTTAGCTCAAGCTAGAAGCTTTGGTTGCGAAACAGTTAATTTACGAAATCATTCAAACCTAGGAGAGCAAATCGACCAAATACTTGGAGCACCTGAAGTAGATTGTGCTGTAGATTGTGTAGGATTTGAAGCATCTGCACATGGAGCTAATGCAGTTGAAGCACCTGCTACTGTTTTAAATTCTATTATGCAAATAACACGTGCTGGAGGACGTTTAGGTATACCGGGTCTTTACGTAACCGGGGATCCTGGTGGAATTGATGAGGATGCAAAAATTGGTACGTTAAAAATTCGTCTTGGCTTAGGATGGGCTAAAGCACATACTTTTGTAACTGGTCAAACACCTGTTATGAAATATCATCGCGATTTAATGGCGGCAATTTTGAGTGGGAGAGCTCAAATTGCGAAAGCTGTTAATGCTACAGTAATATCATTAGACGAAGCTCCAAATGCATATCAAGATTTTGATAAAGGGGCTGCCAGAAAATTCGTCATCGACCCACACGGTCTAGTAAAGTAAGAGATTTCTACAGGGGTTAAATTGAAATAAGCATAAAGGACAAACCTTTGGCTACTTTTCAATAAGAACTAGATAGCATGCTGATATTCTAAGGAGACTTTGAACTTCATTTCTCAAAGTCTCCTTTTTTTCGTTGCTTATTTACCACAAGTATATTTGTATTCAGGTTGTGTCTGAATGAAGAAACCACTTCGAACTTGTCCTGTCCGGTTTTGTAAGGATTCGTACCATTGTACGCTATCAAAAAAGTCATCTACTGTTGTAGTATTTGAAAACCAGATAAGTGGAGTGAAAGAAACAAGCTGTCCAGCATCTCCCTAAACACCGCCAGCCGGAATAGTACTTTGTTTAACCAGCAGTAAAGGAAGCCCATATTAGAAAGCCAAAGAAGGTTCAATTTGTAGGAATGGTAAATATGATTCACCTTGAGGAGTAAAAGTTAATAGGTTTTAGTAGAGCGGCTGCACAGCCATAGCTTAACTTATGGCTTGTAGTTAATAATCGTGTAGAAATCGAAGATGAAGATTGGTCGAAAAATATTGAAGTTAAACAAGTACTTGATGGATTAAATTCAATAAATTCTTTACTTACTATTTAACTTATACTTTTTTAATATTATAATACTCTGTGTATTTGATTGATTATCATTATCTTGTAGCTTGTGTTGATTTTAAAAGAAGAGACGAAACTAGCTTTTCAATGGATTCTAATAAAATCAACCATAGTGTTTAACAGAGCCTATAGTTTTTACATCCCAGCGAGTTAATCAGCGAATTGATTTTAAAAGAAAATATACCGAACCTCATTTAGATACATTACGGGGAACCGTATCATATGTAAGTGCGTTTTCTCTGTAAAAAAACAATAAGCCCATTTAAGATATAGCAGTCTTGAATAGGCTTTATTTCTATGTTACAAGTAAGAGAGTTATTTATATGGTGAATATATATATAGAAAATATTTTTCTCCTAGGCAAATTTCATTAAATATTATACATATAAAACACACTTCTGTAATTATTATCTATGATAAAAATGATTTTAGTAATATGCTATTAAAAAGGAGGCGTAGTATGAAGCAACTTTTTATAAAGCAGAAGGTATTCAGTTTAAGTGGAAAATTTACGGTAAAGGATCAGCAGGAGAAGGATGTTTATTACGTGGAGGGCAGTTTTATGCAAATTCCAAAAACGTTCTCCATTATGAATGCAGCAAGAGATAAGGTCGCGCTTATTACGAAAAAGGTGTTCAGCTTTTTACCGAAGTTTTTTGTTGAAGTAAACGGTCAAGAGGTGTTAACGATTAAGAAGGAGTTTTCTTTCTTTAAAGCACGCTATACAATTGATGCGGCAGGCATTGAGGTAGAAGGTAACTGGTGGGATATGGATTTTCAAATCTTACAGCATGGTGAAGTCGTCGGTAAAGTGAATAAGGAGTGGTTCACTTGGGGCGATAGCTACAAGGTACAAATATTGAATGAAGAGATGGAAGCTATCATTATTGCGCTCGTTGTCGCAATTGATTGTGTAAAGGCTGACCACGCTGCTGCTTCCTCAGCAGCGGCGACTTAACGTAGGGACGTACTATATAAAATGCTTAGAGGTTTTCTTTAGAAATTCAAATTTTAGAATAATATTAAAAAGTGGGGAATCTTGAAATAATTCCCTGCTTTTTATTATGGAATTTTTATGTGAAGACCTTAAAGTATAAAAAGATAAACTATAGCAGGCTAAATCGATTTTTGTTTATACTTACTACTTTTATAATAAAATTGAATTTAGGGAAAGAAACTTATAAATAAATAGAATGTAGTATGTTTGATATGGCGTACTATTTAATTTTTTTGAAAATATTTCACAAATTTTCTAATAATTATGAGAATTAATTTAATTTTGAGCGATGTTTTAAGTGTAGGGGCTCTTATGTTTTAAGAAAGGGTGTTTGTATGAGGATAACTAATGAAAACTTTATAAAGTATCTTAAGAAAAAGCGAGAAGAAGCACTTCAATATGTAATCGACGAGTATGTCGGAATCGTAAAAGCAGTTATATATAATGCTTTAAAATCTTACAATGATCCACAAATGATAGAAGAATGTATAAGTGATACATTTTTGGGAGCTTTCGAAAATGCTAAGCAATTTGAAGGAGATAAAGAGGATTTTAGAAAATGGATTTGCACAATAGCAAAATATAAAGCAATCAATAAACAAAGAAAGTTATCTAAATCGCCATTGTTTTATGAGATAGATGAAAAAAGTGAGGCGGTAATATCAGCTGAAGAAGAGTTTTTGATAAAGATTTCTACAGAAGAATTATTAAAAATGATGAGCCAATTAGACCAATTAGACCGTGATATTTTTACGATGAAATACTTTTTAAATATGAGAAATGAAGAAATTGCTGAGCATCACGGTTTGACAAAGGCTGCTATTGATAATCGATTGTATCGTGGGAAAAAACGGTTACAACAGATTCGATTAGGGGGAAGTGTGACATGAAAAAGTTATATAAACAATTTAATCACTTAAAAATCGACATGAATATGGACCCGATGGAAGTGAGTACTCTTGAAAAAGAGAGAATTAAAAGAAAAGTAATGAAAGTAAATAAGAAAAAGCATTTAACAAGAAGTTTTGTGGCTGCAGCTGTATTTTTAGTTGCTTCAAGTATTTCAATTGGCTACGCATTCCCAACTTTTGCGGCAAACATACCGGTTGTCGGGAATATATTCGGGTTATTCGTTGATGACGAGAAGTATGTATTCGAAAAGCATGATGAATATTCAACAAGTATTGGAACGACTCAAGAAAGTAATGATGTTGAAGTAACTGTAACAGATGCTGTTTACGATGGAGAAAATATTACGATAGCTTACACAATAAAGAGTGAAAAAAAGTTAGGGGAAAGGCCGATCTTAGAGGGTGAAATAACTGCTGATGAATTTGAAAATAGATATGAACATAGTGGATTTGATAATCATTATATTGTCAAAAAAATAAATGACAAAGAGTATGCTGTATTATATATTTACGAGCTCATTAAAGGACCAAAGCCAGAGAAAGTACAAATTACTTTCCAAGGAAATAAAATTGTTGATTTAAATAATGGAAATAATGCAATAGCAGGAGACTGGTCATTTGAATTCACTTTAGCAAAGCTCGCAAGTGAAACTAAAGTATTTGAAAAAGGTAGTATAATAACAGAAGCTGAAGGTACAGAAGTAATCGTTAGAGAAATAACAGAAACACCTGTTTCTACAACACTGAAAATTTCAGAATTAGTAGATATGGCGTCAATAGCTAAAGAGGAAGAAGAGTGGCGTGGCGTATTAATTGAGTACAAGGTGTCCGATGATTTAGGAAATGTGTATAATATTGTTCATCACAGAGGTACAGGACATAGTACAGATTTCAATGACCTAAGCGGGAATCAAGCACGCATTACTACAAATCGTTTTGATGAAAAAGCAACATCGATAATGATTACTCCTGTAGTAGGTATTTACAAAATGAAGGACAGTGATGGTGCACTAGAACTCATTAAAGAACCCTATGCAATTGAACCCATCATAGTTCCTATAAAGTAATACCATAAAAATAAAGGCAGAAATCGAGTGGGATTTCTGCCTTTTAATATATTGTTTTCATGGAATTTGCCTCTATCAGCATCCTAACAAAAACTGAATTATAAGTCTAATTTTATTTTTGTATACATGTGATAATTAATTTGCGCAAATAGTTCATAACGTTATGGTGAAATGAAGGGTAAAATGAAACAGAATATATATGATAACAATACGTTTTTTGAGAAATACCAAGAAATACGAGCACGAGAGTATAATTATAACAATTTACTTAAACAGCCAAACTTTTTCACATTAAAGGGCTGTCATAAAAGTGACTTTTGTGACAGCCCTTATTCTATCTCATAAGAATGGATAAACT
>NZ_JBHJTF010000043.1:0-38846 GCF_042267565.1 Lysinibacillus sp. NPDC056232
GTACACAGGACATGGCAACACCATCTGTGGAGAGCTTTGTAACGCTTCTCTTAAGTATATAAGAGCCCCACTGCTTTAGCTGTGGGAGTAGTCAGCAGGTTCTAGAGTCTTTTCGTGAATAGCGCCACCTGCATGTACAAAAGCCATGCCGTCTCCCTCAAGCTTTTGCATAATAAAGCCTTCACCACCGAAGAAGCCAACGCCGATTTTTTTCTGGAATTCAACGCCAACTGAGACTCCTTTTGCAGCAGCTAAAAAAGCATCTTTTTGACAAATAATCTTTCCGTCTAATTGACTTAAATCCATTGGAATAATCTTTCCAGGGTATGGAGAAGCAAAATACACATGACGTTTACCCGAACCAACATTCGTAAATGTCGTCATAAATAAACTTTCACCTGTAACTAATCGTTTACCGGCTCCAAATAATTTACCCATAAGACCACTTTCTAGGCTTCCTCTTGAACCATCGCCAAAGATCGTTTCCATATGGATAGAATCATCCATCATCATTAAAGCACCAGCTTCAGCTACTACTGTTTCTTGCGGGTCAAGCTCAACTTGCACGTATTGCATATCGTCGCCATATAATTTGTAGTCAATTTCATGATTATTCATAATAGGATTCCTCCAAAATAAGTTTATTATTATTTACGATTATAAGTTACTTAAGTTTCAATGCATAATTAATTATTTGAGAAAAAAAAGGAATAAGATAGAGAATGTCGAATATAAAAAACTAGTATGAGTATTTTTTATTTTCGCTTAGCTGAAAATTTGTGATTGTTTTTTCAATGCTCACAAAAGATTTTCATCCGTAACTTAGCTAAAAGAAAATAAAAATCTCTGGTGATTGTCACCGACGTCATTGAACCAAAAGCATGCTTTGTAGATTGCTATATATTAAAAATTCGGAATTTTGACACAGTTGATTCTGTAAGAGATTAATAGATGACATCTGTCTAAAAGCAATGCGACTGGTAACGATGATACAGAGGCAACAAAGATTCTTCAGGGGGTGTTTGTAGTGGAAATCAAAAACTATATCGGTGGTAAATGGGCAACATATCCCCATTTACAAAGTATAGCAGTGACCAACCCTGCAAATGGGGAGCAGCTAGCTACGATTCCGCGTTCTACGGTAAGTGAGGTAGATGAAGCGGTAGCGGTTGCAAAACAGGCACAAAAAAAATGGGCATTAGTACCTGCGCCTAAACGTGCTGACTATTTATATGCCATCGGTCAAAAAATGAAGGAGAAGAAAGAGCATTTAGCGACCGTTTTAACAAAAGAGATGGGAAAGGTTATTGAAGAAGCTAGAGGTGAAGTACAGGAAGGGATCGATATGGCCTATTATATGGCTGGTGAAGGGCGACGGTTATTTGGGGAGACAACACCGTCTGAGCTAGCCGATAAATTTGCCATGAGTGTACGGGCACCTATTGGCGTTGTCGGTTTAATAACTCCGTGGAATTTTCCTGTAGCGATTGCTACCTGGAAGTCATTCCCGGCCATTGTTGCTGGCAATACGTTCATTTGGAAGCCGTCTAATGAAACACCGATGATGGCGTATGAAATGGGTAAAATTTTTGAAGAGGTTGGCTTACCAGATGGAGTAGCAAACATCGTCTTCGGTACAGGGCCTACAGTTGGAACAGCATTAATTGAGCATCCAGACGTTAAGGTCATTTCATTTACCGGCTCTACAACAACAGGAAGTAAGGTAGCGGAGCTAGGTGGTAAACACCTGAAGAAAATTTCATTAGAGATGGGCGGAAAAAATGCAGTCATCGTGATGGATGATGCCGATTTACAACTAGCTACTGAAGGCATCTTATGGAGTGCATTTGGCACTGCTGGCCAAAGATGTACAGCATGTAGTCGCGTGATCGTGCATAAAGATGTAAGAGAGGACCTAGAAAAACGTCTATTAGACGAAATGCAAAAGCTAACAATTGGGGACGGTCTAGATGAAGATGTGAAAATCGGACCTGTCATCAACAAAGCTGCATTGGAAAAGATTAATCACTATGTGCAAATCGGCAAACAGGAAGGGGCAACGTTGTTAGCTGGAGGTAGAACTTTATCTGAGCCTCCTTATGACAAAGGATTTTATTATGAGCCTACACTATTTACCAATGTGAAGCCTGACATGATTATTGCACAGGAAGAAATCTTTGGTCCGGTCGTTTCTCTTATTGAAGTAGCAAGTTTGGATGAAGCAATCGAAGTAAACAATGGCGTAAAATTTGGCTTATCCAGTTCAATTTTTTCACAAGATGTGAATACGATTTTCCGCGCACAACGAGATTTAGATACAGGTATTGTTTATGTGAATGCTGGCACAACAGGTGCTGAAATCCATTTGCCATTTGGTGGGACAAAGGGTACGGGGAATGGTCACCGTGACTCAGGTGTAGCTGCCTTGGACGTCTATACAGAATGGAAAAGTATTTATGTAGACTATAGCGGGAAATTACAAAGAGCACAAATCGATACAGAATAACAGATCAATGAAAGGGGATGTTCTTGATGAAAGTTGTTGTATTAGGTGCAGGTTTAATGGGGAAAGAGGTAGCTCGTGATTTAATAAAAAATAGCAAAGTAGAGTGTGTATTTTTAGGGGATATTGACGTAAAAATAGCGCAGGACTTCGTGGACTCGTTAAATACAGATAAAATTGAGGTTGTAGAGCTTCATGCCGAGCGCGATGACTCGTTAATGGAGGTTATTTCAAAAGGCGATGTAGTCGTTAATGCATTATTCTATGCCTTTAATGAGCGTGTAGCAAGAGCAGCCATCGCGGCGGGTGTTCATTCCGTGGATTTAGGTGGTCATATTGGCGGTGTCACAGAAAAAATATTAGATCTCGACGAAGAGGCAAAAGTAAAAGGTGTAACCATTATTCCAGACTTAGGTGTTGCGCCAGGTATGGTCAATATTTTAGCAGGTTACGGTGCTTCGAAATTAGATGAGGTGGAATCTATTAAACTATTTGTAGGCGGTATTCCTACAGAACCGAAGCCACCTCTTCACTATACTCGCGTATTTTCTCTAGATGGTGTCTTTGATCATTATACAGAGCCATCAAAAGTGATTCAAAAAGGTAAACTTCAAGAAGTTCCGTCGTTATCAGGCGTTGAACCTATTTATTTCAAAGATTTTGGTGTGCTTGAGGCATTTTATACATCTGGCGGTATATCGACGTTGGATAAGACATTCCCAAATGTCCAAACATTAGAATATAAAACAATTCGTTATAAAGGACATGCAGAGAAATTTAAGCTATTAGCCGATTTAGGATTCCTCGATGCTAGTAATAAGGTAGAGATAGAAAATCAGGAGGTTTCTGTACGTCCAGTTGTTCGGGAGGCACTTAAAAAGAAACTTGAGCTTGGTACAAAACCAGATGCAGTGCTATTGCGTGTTATTGTAGCGGGTGAAAAGGCACAGCAACAAGTGACGTATGAGTACGAAATGGTTGTGCGTAAAGATATGACGATTAATGAAACAGCTATGGCTCGTGCAACAGCCAATACAATTTCTGTCGTTGCTCAAATGATTGGAGAACATAAAATTTCAGAGTGCGGTGTATTTGCACCTGAATCAATTGTACCGGGCGACATTTATATTGAAGAAATGGCCAAACGTGGTGTAGTTATTAAGGAAACGTCTCATACATCAGCAATGATCGTGAAATGGTAGGTGCTCGGTCATGAATTTTGAATTTACCACTGAGCAGGAAATGTTACGTAAAACAGTACGGAAGTTTGTGGATGATGAGATACTTCCACATATTGCGAAGTGGGATGCTGAAGGTGGCTTCAATCCGAAGATTTGGTCAAGGCTAGCTGAGCTCGGCTTAATGGGTGTTTGTGTCCCAGAACAATACGGTGGCAGTGGTATGGATTACAATGCACTCGCCATCGTTTGTGAAGAGCTTGAACGTGGAGATACAGCATTTCGTACAGCTGTTTCCGTTCATACAGGCTTGAATAGCATGACCCTAATGCAATGGGGAACAGAGGCTCAAAAACAGCAATATCTTGTTCCGCAGGCGAAAGGTGTTCGGATTGGGGCGTTCGGTTTAACAGAGCCCGGAGCAGGATCAGATGTAGCTGCAATGTCTACCACCGCTGTAAAGAATGGAGACTTTTACGTATTAAATGGGCAGAAAACATGGATTTCCTTATGTGATATAGCTGACCATTTTATCGTTTTTGCCTACACGGATAAATCGAAGAAGCATCATGGCATTAGCGCATTTATCGTGGAGCGTTCCATGGCGGGCTTTACATCGAAGGCCATTAAAGGTAAATATGGGATTCGTGCTGGTAATACTGGTGAGCTCTTTTTCGAAAATCTACGTATACCTGTAGAGAATCGTCTAGGAGAAGAAGGAGAAGGCTTTAAAATTGCAATGTCTGCGTTAGATAATGGTCGTTTCACCGTAGCTGCTGGCGCCGTCGGTCTCATTCAAGCGTGTCTCGAGGCGAGTGTGAAATACTGTCATGAACGCGAAACATTTGGAAAGCCTATTGGTGAGCACCAGCTAGTAGGGCAAATGATTGCCAAAATGGAAGCGGGCTATCAAATGAGTCGCTTGCTTGTCTATCATGTTGGGGAATTAAAAAATAAAGGTGTACGTAATACGCGAGAGACATCATTAGCAAAGTGGCAGGCTTGTGATTTTGCCAATAAAGCTGCGGATGATGCTGTACAAATTCATGGAGCATATGGTTATTCAGATGAATATCCAGTCGCCCGGTATTTACGTAACTCGAAAGCACCCGTTATCTATGAAGGTACGCGGGAGATTCATACAATTATGCAGGCTGACTATGTATTAGGAAAACGCCAAGATAAGTCATTGGCAAAAATGCTACCAAAATGGCCATTTGAAGAGTAAGCGTTTTATCAAACCTTTTATTTTAAAAAAGAATCCGAATTCCGGGTTCTTTTTTTATGTTTAAGAGAAATACCCCATTTAATTACAACGAAACCTGTTTATATGCTCTAATTGTGTCTTGATGTTCAAATTATACAAGAAAATTTTACTAAAAATAACATTTTATATTGCTTTACTCACATAATATGGTATTTTTAAAAATGTAATATAGTTCTAAATAATCAACATATTACCGATTTATAAATGTGGTACCATAGGAGGATTTTTATGAAGAAAAAATTAAAACTCAATCAAGTGTTAATTGGAGTAAGTACAATGGCACTGTCGTTCGGAGCGTTACAAGCAGAAGCATCAGCAGCAGAAAAAACGCCTTATAATGTATTACAAATGAAGCCTGTTGGCATAGGAACGTCGAATGATGAAGTGACACATTCTACTACGGCTGATGAAACATTATCATTTGAAAAACGTTTGGAAATTGGAGATTTTTCGGAACACCCAGCTCCAACTATAAAACTTGCTGAAACAAAGCAATTGCAGGAACAGTACTCGATGGCAGAGCTTACTAGAATGAGCGATAGTGAGCTCATTGATACACTAGGAAATATTCGCTGGTATCAAATTACAGACCTATTCCAATTCAATGAGGAAACAAAAGCCTTTTACCAAAATAAAGAACGCATGCAAGTGATCATCAATGAATTAGGGAAAAGAGGAAGTTCTTTTACGAAAGATGATTCAAAGGGTATTGAAACATTTGTTGAGCTATTGCGTTCTGCTTTTTATGTAGGATTTTATAATAACGAACTAGGTTATTTAAACGAGAGAAGTTTCCATGATAAGTGTTTACCAGCATTAAAGGAAATGGCGAAAAATCCGAACTTTAAACTTGGGACAGATGAGCAAGATAAAGTGGTATCTGCCTATGGGAAATTAATCGGTAATGCTTCTAGTGATGCAGAAACAGTTCAGTATGCTGCGAAGATTTTAAAACAGTATAACGAAAATCTCTCTACATATGAAAGTGATTCTCTAAAAGGGCAAGCAATCTATGATTTAATACATGGGATTGATTATGACCTGCAATCGTACTTGCAGCAGACAGGTAAAGAAGCGAATACGACGATGTGGTATGGAAAGATTGACAGTTTCATCAATGAAGTGAATAACATTGCGCTTATACATAATGTAACAGATAACAATAGTTGGCTAATCAATAATGGCATTTATTATGCAGGGCGATTAGGAGGATTCCATAGTAATCCAGATAAAGGTTTAGAAGTTGTTACACAAGCGATGCAAATGTATCCATATTTAAGTGAAGCTTACTTTGTGGCAGTAGAGCAACTTACTACAAATTATGATGGAAAAGACTATAGCGGAAATGCAGTAGATTTAGAGAAAATGCGTGAAGAGGGTAAGAAGCAGTATTTACCGAAAACATATACATTTGATAATGGATCGATTGTCTTTAAGACGGGAGCTAACGTAACAGACGACAAAATTCAAAGATTATACTGGGCTGCAAAAGAAGTAAAAGCTCAATATCACCGTGTAATTGGGAATGACAAAGCATTAGAACCAGGTAATGCTGACGATGTATTAACTGTTGTCATTTATGACTCTCCAGATCAATATCGATTAAACCGTCAATTGTACGGCTATGAAACGAATAATGGTGGTATTTATATTGAAGAGAAGGGAACGTTCTTTACATATGAACGTACGCCGGAGCAAAGTATTTATAGTTTAGAAGAGTTGTTCCGCCATGAATTCACACACTATTTGCAAGGAAGGTACGAGGTTCCTGGTTTATTCGGAACAGGTGATATGTATCAAAATGAACGACTAACATGGTTCCAAGAAGGAAATGCAGAATTCTTTGCAGGATCAACGCGTACAAATGATGTTGTGCCACGTAAGAGTATTATTAGTGGATTATCAGATGACCCATCACAACGTTATACAGCTAAACAGACATTGTTTGCAAAATATGGATCATGGGATTTTTATAACTATTCATTTGCACTACAGTCCTTTATGTATACTCATCAATTTGAGACATTTGATAGAATTCAAGATTTAATTCGTGCGAACGATGTGAAAAATTATGATGCGTATCGTGACGCTTTAAGTAAAGATCCACAACTGAATGCGGAATACCAAGACTATATGCAGCAATTGATTGATAATCAAGAGAAATACGAGGTGCCACAAGTAGCAGAAGATTATTTAGTGGAACATGCACCAAAAGCGTTAAACGAAGTGGAGCAAGAAATTACCGATGTGGCGAACGTACAAGATGTAAAAATGACAAAACATAAGTCTCAATTCTTTGATACATTTACACTCGAAGGTACGTATGTAGGTAGTGAAACACAAGGTGAGTCTAAAGATTGGAAAACGATGAGTAAGCAAGTGAACGAAGTACTGGAGCAGCTGTCGCAAAAAGAGTGGAGCGGCTATAAAACAATGACTGCGTATTTCGTAAACTACCGTGTGAATGCAGCAAACCAGTTTGAATATGATGTTGTTTTCCACGGCGTTGCGACGGATGAAGGCGACTATCAAGCGCCTATTGTAAAGATAAATGGTCCATATGCTGGAATTGAAAATGAAGAAATCCAGTTCAAGAGCGATGGTTCAAAAGATAAGGATGGAGAAATCGTTTCTTACCTTTGGGATTTTGGTGATGGAAAAACGAGTGCAGAGGCAAACCCTACGCATGTATACGAAAAAGAAGGCACATATACTGTGACATTAACAGTGAAAAATGATAAGGGCATAGCAAGTAAAGATCATGCAATTGTATCTGTACGGAAGGGTGCACAAACAGGGAATACTCATTCAGAAGAAGCGAAGACAATTCCATTTAATATGCCCCTAAAAGGTAGTTTGATCGATGATGATGATACGGATGCATACACATTCGAAGTTACATCTCCAGAAGAAATCGATATTTCTGTCTTAAATGAAAATCAAATTGGCATGACATGGGTGCTTTATCATGAGTCTGATATGGAAAATTACGTAGCATTCGGAGAGGAAGATGGAAATAGTATAAAAGGTAAACTTCATGCGGAACCAGGAAAGTATTATTTATATATTTATAAATTTGATCATGAAAACGGGACATATACAGTAAATGTACAGAATGAAGCACAAACAGAGCTAGAACCAAATAATCGTCCAGAAGAAGCGAATATAATTCCATTTAATATGCCCCTAAAAGGTAGCTTGATGGATGATGATCATACGGATGTATACACATTCGATGTTACGTCTCCAAAAGAAATCGATATTTCTGTCTTAAATGAAAATCAAATTGGCATGACATGGGTGCTTTGTCATGAGTCTGATATGCGAAATTACGTAGCATATGGACAGGAAGATGGAAATAATATAAAAGGTAAATATAATGCGGAACCAGGCAAATATTATTTATATATTTATAAATTTGATCATGAAAACGGGGCATATACAGTAAACGTACAATAGTAGAAGCTAATTTGAAAACGAGAGGGATTCACGCCCTCTCGTTTTTTCGAGGAAAATTTCAGAATAATGTAACTCTTTTACTCCTTGGTAGTCTAAATAATAAACAACATTATGAAAGGTAGGAAAAATGATGAAGCATAAGTGGGTAGCATTGTTAATCATCATCGTACTAGCTATTTTGCCAGGAATTTTTACGTTCATGTCGGCCCCAAAAGTGGAGGCAAATACTACAAGTGCGAGTATGACAACTCATAGCTGGCAAGTTTCCTTTACGCAGGCACTAAAGGCCAGCAAAATAACGGAAGACAATGTTTACGTAACGAATAGCAAAGATCAAAAGGTAACAGCAACTGTCGCATTGGCAGATGATAACAAGACCATTCTCATTAGCGATTTAGCACCCGGTAGCTATAAATTACATGTGAATAAAGAAGCGTTTGTACTAGGTGGACCTAAAACAACATCGCAAGTAATAGCGTTCACCATCATTGAAAAGCTTGAAGCCGTAAAATCAGAAAAAGAGCTACAACAATATTTTGAAACACTTTTAGCTAATACACAAAGAAAGGTGCATGAAGAAGCAAACACAGAAATGGCGAAGAGCGAGGACAAAGCAAGTACGAGCAACTCCTCTACAACGAATAATCAAGTCGAAGGCGTAGAGGAGGGGGATATAGTTGTTGTCAAAGATGGCTATATTTACGCTGTAAAAGATCAGAACATTACGGTTGTGGATGCTAAAAACCCGAAAAATTTAAAGCTAGCGACAACGATCAAGATGAAGGAATCACAATACATTTCGAAGCTAGCAGTATACGACCATTTATTAATAGCAATTAGCGATGAATATTTAGAAAAAATAGGCACAAGTATGACGACAGCTTCGTTATATGATATTTCAAATCCCAAAAATCCAAAGCTCATACGTGAAGTGGGGCAAGAGGGGTATTTACAAGATATTCGAATTACAAATGACACATTATATTTAATCGGTAATATGTATCCGAATTATTGGATGCTTAGAGAGAAAAAAGCGCCGGATTTAAAACCGAAAACATATGATAGTGTAGAAGGAAAAGAATATAAAAGTTTACCTTTAGAGAAAATTTCTATTTTACCAAATACAATGGATGGAACATATAGCTTAATGACAGCGGTGGATTTAAAAAATGGTGCTCAGAAAACGGCGAATACGAAAGGATACTTAGGTGGTAGTAGTGGACTTTATATGTCGGAGAATGCACTTTATTTAACAACACCCATTTATGATGGAAACCCAGTGCCTGCTGCTGGCCTCATGATGGATAGGATCTGGATGCCAAGAACAACGAATACGCAAGTTTTTAAATGGAATGTTGATGGAACTGCCATGAATTTTGTAGGTACTACGGAAGTAAAAGGATCCGTGTTAAATCAATACTCGATGGATGAATATGACGGTAATTTCCGTATCGTTACAACGGAAGGAAATACATGGGATGAACAACAAATATCACGAAATCACCTATTTATTTTAGATAAAAATTTGCAACAGCTCGGTGCTGTAAAAGATTTAGCTCCTGGTGAAAAAGTGTATTCTGCACGCTTTATGGGCGAAAAAGCATATGTAGTAACATTCAAGCAAGTGGATCCACTGTTTGTGATTGATGTAGCAAACCCGAAAAAGCCAGCTGTGCTAGGGGAGCTAAAGATTCCAGGCTTTAGTAACTATTTACATCCATTAGACGATACACATTTAATCGGCATTGGCTATGATACGGAGCAACGCTATGATACCTATTCGAAGCGTAATTTTACGGTGACAACGAATATGAAAATGTCATTATTTGATGTTTCGGATTTCAAACATCCAAAGGAACAATCAACCGTAAAAATCGGTGGAAAAGGCTCGTACTCCGATGTTCAATACAACCCTAAAGCGTTATTCCGCAACCAGGAATACCATTACTTTGGTTTCCCAGTTGTCCTGTATGATGCAGGGAAGGGCGATGAAATTGTCTACAAAGGGCAAGGCGCACAAATCTATGAAATCACTGCGGATAAAGGGATCGTACTAAAAGGAAATATTGTTCATAAAGGCACTGGCGATCAGTATGAAAGTTGGGAGCAGCGTGTACAGCGAGTAGTCTATATAGATGACGCTCTTTACACAGTAGCTCACAATGAAGTAAAGAGTTATCAGCTAAAAGACTTCAAACCACTGGATACATTAACAATCAAATAACGAAAAGAGTCCAATAAACTTAAGGGTTATTGGACTTTTCATGTTGTTGAAAATCATGTCGGTGAGATTAAGGTTTCATATTAAATAAAGTTAGGCTCTGTTGCAAAGCAAGGGGGTGATTTCCGTTCCGACTGGAGTCTCCAATCCAATCAACTTATCCGCATAACACGTTTTAACAAAATGACATCCAACTTTTTAGTTTGATCGGGACCTTTTCAGCAGTTATCGCCCAACTTTTAAATTTTATCTACAAACTTTCACGTTGTATCACCTAACTTTTAATTTTTATCGACATCCACCTTCAAAAGACCAAAAAGGATTCACACACAAAACTGTGCGTGAATCCTTTTACTTTATCATAGCGTTCATTCTTAATTGCACAATTGAAAGTACTACGCTAGCATGGATTACTCGACTCCCATGGGAAAGCGAGTAGCCTGGAACGGAAATCACCCCCTCGTTTTGCAGAAGTTCATCGACATAATAAGTTTTTTAACACAAAAAAATCCAATAAACCTTGAGTTCATTGGACTTTTTCTTTAGCGGGTTATTTCTGACGATATGGAAGAATTTCCGATACTGTCACGAATTCATAGCCTTGCCCTTGTAAATAAGCAAGTACGGCATCAAGACCGTCGGCAGTCGATTGATGAATATCATGCATTAAGACAATGGCGTTATTGTGTAAATTATTTTTGACATGAGGTAGTAGCTGTTGCGCATCGCGAAACTTCCAGTCTAATGTATCAATCGACCATAAAACAACAGGAATTGGAATCTGAGCGTTAATCGTATCGTTTGTTGCTCCATATGGTGGTCTAAATACAGTTGGCTTTTGATTGATGGCCTTCTCTATTTCCGCAACTGTAGATGCGTATTGATTGCCTGCCGATTCTAGTGACAGTTTCGTTAATACAGGATGGTTCCATGAATGATTCCCGATTTCATGTCCCCTTGCAAGTACGTCTCTTGCGATATCAGGGTAATATTGTACGCGACTACCAAGCATAAAGAAGGTAGCTTTTGCGTTATACTTATCGAGTGTATTTAAAATCTGTTCGGTAACCTTTGGATGTGGGCCATCATCAAAGGTTAAGGCAATACGTTTTTTGTTTGGATCACCTGTCGTAATTGGCTTCGCCGGTTTTTCCATAGCGATCTGGAATTCAGAGGCTAACAAAGGATTGATCAGTGAAAGGGGAAGCTTCACAGTTTGTGGACCAGCTGCTCCGCTAGCAATCTCATACTCATCAAAATAGAATTGTAACGAATTATCGACGATAGCAAAGCGATGGAAGTTAGACCACTTCGGTTCAGTTGACTTAATGACATCATCCTTGAAAAGGTCTTCCTTTAACTTGAGATTTTGTTGTAAGTCATTACGTACATGAGTAGCTAATACCGATAAGTTGTTTTCGTCGTTATTCAACAATGTTTCAATGGAAATTAGTTTGCCCGTTTCATGATTGATAAAGAATGTTTTTGTTGAAACCTCGGGATTGGCTCCGCCTGTATACAACGTTTTTGTTAGCACAAAGGAATAGTAGTGCTTCTGATATGGGAAAGTTTCCAAACTAATATTAAGCTCACCCATAGCCTCTTTATCTTTATTTTCTTTCATAGATGACAGATAGTTTTCTTTTGAATCCGTTATGTACTGTAATACAGCATCGTTAAAAGCTTTGGTATCTGTTTCTGGATAGTGAATAGCAAAAGGTGTTCGATCATCATTAGAAACATCGCTTACAATACGAATACCTGGAAACGCAGAGCTTTCTGTGGATCGTTTACTCTTTATTGAATCTGAATTTGTCTCTTTTGAGGCACTGATTTTTTGAAACTTAAAGTCATCCTTTGATAGGATAATAAATAAAATAATAGTCGTTAATGAAATGATGAGGCCAATTAATAGGAAATCAATCATTGGGCCGCGTTTTTTTCTGCGTTCCGGCATTTTGATGGAGACGCTCCTTTCCGTATTTATTTTTCTATACAATCAGACGTGTTAGTCATTGAAAAAGTTATACGAATCTACGAAGTTTTGCTATTAATTTGTGGGAAACAATCCTCATGAATAAATGACTCATTAGCTTATCGTTTTCATCATATGAAAGCCTAAATACTTTTGTGTTAAAAGTTGAAATTTTTAGTTGAGTTTTTATTTGCAGTTCGATACTATTGGCAAGGAACCTTAACTTCTTTCAACGGGTACCAAACACCCGTTGAAAGAAGTTAAAGCCTCCGGCGGATGTCACGGAATCGGAAAGGAGTTCTTAGGGGATGTTAGCCTAAGATCATCGCATCCATGCGATAACGGCTAACTGACCTGCATCGTGCAGGCCTAAGCACAAAGCCGATTCCGGACGCAATTATGCCGAGGCATAATTGAGGGAGGTAGTTAACTGTAATGGTTTTACATGAAGTGGATAATGAATTTACGATTGACTGCTTATTGCTTGCGGGGCGAATTATGATTGAAAGTGGTGCGGAAACATACCGTGTGGAGGATACAATGCTACGTATGGCGCATTCTCAAAATATGCTAGATGCGCAATGTTATACCACACCCACAGGGATCATTTTTTCGTTAGGCAAGACACAGCCAACGAGAATTACATCAATTTCCAACAGGGTAACAGATTTGCAAAAAATAGCCTTGGTAAATTCAGTATCTCGGAGACTCACATCTCACATGATAACATTAGAAGATGCTTATGACGAGCTAAAGTCGATACAAAAAACAAATTATTTTTTACCAACATATATTCAAGTTATATCAGCGGCTCTTGCGAGTGGTTGTTTCCTTATAATGTTTAAGGGGGGATGGTCTGATTTCCTTTTTGCCTGTTTGGCAGGGGGGTTAGGCTTCCTAGTGCTTTTGTTAATAAATGACTTAACAAAAGTGAAATTTTTCGCAGAATTTACAGCTTCATTAGTAGTAGGATCGATTGCTGTCTTTTCAGTGAAATATGGTCATGGTGCGGAAATAGATAAAATTGTCATTAGCTCCGTTATGCCACTGGTACCAGGTATTTTGATTACGAATGCAGTACGGGATTTAATGGCAGGTCATTTTATGTCGGGGATGGCAAAGGGCGCAGAGGCCTTTTTAACAGCTTTTGCAATCGGTGCAGCTATTGCCGTCACTCTATCGTTTTAGGAGGCAGACGACATGGACTATATCACACAGTTGATTCTTAGCTTTTTTGCGACTGCAGGTATCGCAGTTATTTTTAATGTACCTAGAAAAACCCTCATTTATTGTGGTTTTGTTGGGGTAGTAGGCTGGATGATTTACTTCGTCCTAACAGAGCATGGCATGGATGTAGTAAATGCCTCATTCTTTAGCGCTTTCGTCATTGCAATCGTTGCCCATTTGTATGCACGACGCTTCAAAATGCCGATGATTATTTTTATTGTTGGTGGGATTATCCCGTTAGTTCCGGGAGGCATGGCTTACAATGCTATGAGAAATGTTGTTGAGGATGATTATATACAAGGGCTACAGTATGGATTTAAGGCATTTTTAATTACTGGTGCCATCGTTATAGGACTTGTATTTGCAGAGGTACTAATACAGCTTATTTTCCGTTCTGTACGTACTAGTAAGGCGACATTCCAAAAGGTCTATAAGAAATAAGGCTCTACATCAAATGTAGGCGGATAGAAAAGCTAAAGCAACAGGTTGAAAGTATAAAGGAGGTTACGTTTAAACGTAACCTCCTTTAATGTTGTACAGATAATAACATTGTGGTTGTAGCTCTCGAGTTAGTAAGCACATGTTTTGTAGGATTAAAAAGGAATTTGCTTAACTCTTACAAGGTGTAAGAACGAGCAGATTCCTTTTTCATTTGCAGTTGAAAATGAGAAAAAATATGAAGCACATACATAACTTAGCGAGAAATTTCAAGAAAAGTGAATATCAAAATATGTTCGAAAACCAGCAAAAGTTGATTTGTATCTTTTTATGAGGATTGCTAGTGTTAATAATTGTAGAAAATAACAAATATTATTCATTTAAAGGTAGCTACCCTTTGTTATTTTTTCTATATGATGAAAAGGATATTTCGAAATGAAAAAAGCAAGTCTACTGATTGATGACCGATAATGATGAGGGCATAGTACAACCGAATGATAACGATAATGATAATAATTCTCTAAAGAGTAATACAGAAGATGATCACGAACCATCAATTACTTTAGAAGATGAAACTACTTCTTTGAACGATGAAGTGCTGACAAGTACTTCATTTTTCATAAAGCTTCACTAATTGCAGTTTAAATTCGGGTGTAAAAGTCCGACGTTGACGTGTCATAGTAGCACGCTCCCTTTTTTAATAGTCTAAGTTTAGAACCCCTTATTTTATCTGTCCAACTTAGTGTAGCCTATCCACTAGTTTAATTTAAAAGGAGTAGATATTTGTGAGAATAAAACATAACATTTCATCCCTAAATACAAACAACAGATTAACACAAAATAAGAAAAAGGCTGATAGTGTATTAGAGAAGCTATCTTCTGGATATAAAATCAATCATGCAGGAGATGATGCAGCTGGACTGGCAATCTCAGAAAAAATGCGTGGGCAAATTCGGGGTTTAAATATGGCAGGAAAAAATATTCAGGATGGTATTTCATTAATACAAACAGCTGAAGGCGCTTTAAATGAAGTACATTCCCTTCTTCAACGCGCAAGAGAGTTAAGTGTGCAAGCAGCGAATGACACCAATACAGATAGTGATAGAGCAAAGATCCAAATGGAATTAGAGGAGATTAAAAAAGAAATTACATCTATTGGTAATAATACGGAATTTAATACTAAAAAATTACTTAATGGTGCACTAAAGATTTCACCACCCTCACCACCTTCACCACCTTCACCAACCTCATCATTAACTATTACAGAAAAGTATAATAATGATAATAAAGTAGGCCCGGTTACAGCAGAAGATGGTTGGATTGAATTTAATAGTGCTAGTAACCCTAAAGAAGACCCTAATCAGAAAAATAAAATTAAGCTTAATGAAGGCGAGAAGGTTATTGATGATCCTGATAATGGTCTTTTTACAAAAAACTTATGGATAGCTGTTCGATATGTTAAGGGGGTTGCAGAAAAGTTAACTATTTATACATTACCAGAAGGACATATTATTACAAAAGACAATACTAATTTATTGTTTTCATATAACGGTATGACAATTGATGTAAGGCATAGAAAAGTTCCTAATGAAGACCCTATTAATTATATTGAAGGGGTTATTGATTTAACAGCAGGAGAAAATCAACCTACAGAATCTACAGATCCTACAGATGGTTTAAAGCTTCAAATAGGAGCTAATTCTGGTCAGACAACAGAATTAACAATACCTGATATTCGTTCACAGGCTATAGGTATTAATGATGTCTCAGTTTTGGATAGCTCATTGGCTCAAAGTAGTATCAGTAGTTTCAACAGTGCTATCAATATTGTTTCCAGTGTACGTTCTAGTCTTGGGGCGCATCAAAACAGACTTGAATACGCTTATAATTCAGTTACAAAAACATCTGAAAACCTTCAATCTGCTGAATCACGTATCCGCGATACTGATATGGCTAAAGGTATGATAATATTCACGAAAAATAATATTTTATTACAAGCTGCCCAAGCAATGCTTGCTCAATCAAATAAACAACCAGAAGGAACTTTACAACTTCTTAAATAAGTTTAAATCAGTCATTTTTTCATACAGAAAAAATATAATTTTAAGACCACAATAAGGTGGTCTTTTTCTTATCTCCGCACAATATATCTGTTATTCTTCACTCTACTATTCCAGCCAATTTTCTACATTAGGCCTACTACTTATTGATTGCAGAAGATCCTCACGCCCATTTAACCAATTATAAAATTTACAGGACGAACCTTATGTTCTTTGTCCTCCACAGATGCCAGATAACTAATTAGTTTTCTTATGCAAAATGAGCATTCCTGCAAGTTTATATATTGTGATCAAAGAGAGTCGCCGCTCATAGTAAGCTGCGAGAACGAGTAACTTCTTTTCCTTTTGCAGTTAAAAAATGAGTGGAATATGAAGCACCTACATAACTTAGTGAGAAATTCCAAGAAAAGTGATTATCAACATATGTTCAAAAACAAGCAAAAGTTGATTTGTATCTTTTTATGAGGATTGCTAGTGTTAATAATTGTAGAAAATAACAAATATTATTCATTTGAAGGTAGCTACCCTTTGTTATTTTTTTAATATGGTGAAAAGGAGATTTCGAAATGAAAAAAGCAAGTTTACTTTTAATGATCATTCTTTTAGTCTTTTCCCAATTAACTTTGGGCTATCAAACTGTTAATGCGATGAGTAGTAACAGTGAAAGTAGTAGTGAAGATTCCAGTAAGAGTGATGATCTTATGACCGATAATGATGAGGGCATAGTACAACCGAATGAAAACGATGATGATAATGATAATACGCTAAATAGTAACACAGAAGATGAAACTGAACCATCGATACCTATAGAGGATGAAAATTCTTTGAACGATGAAGCGCTGACTAGTGCACCACTATACAATAGTGACAATGATTTTGTCATTTCAGATATAGGTAATGGTGTTTCCATTACAGGATGGAACGGAGATAAAGATCAAAAGGATATTGTTATTCCTGATGAAATCAACGGTAAACCAGTTATAGGAATAGGAGACGAAGCATTTTATAAGAAACAGCTTACAAGTGTAACAATCCCCTCAAGTGTGACAATGATAGGAATGTGGGCATTTGGACATAATAAATTAACAAGTGTAGAAATCCCTTCAAGAGTGACAACGATAGGAGACTATGCATTTACTGATAATCACTTAGAAAGTGTAGAAATCTCTACAAGCGTGACGACGATAGGAAAGAATGCCTTTTCAAGTAATCGATTAGAAAGTGTAGAAATCCCCACAAGCGTGACGACGATAGGAGATGGTGTCTTTTCAAGTAATCGATTAGAAAGTGTAGAAATCCCCACAAGCGTGACGACGATAGGGGAGGTTGCCTTTTCAAGTAATCAATTAGAAAGTGTAGAAATCCCCACAAGCGTGACGACGATAGGAGATGGTGCCTTTTCAAGTAATCGATTAGAAAGTGTAGAAATCCCTTCAAGCGTAAAAACAATAGGAGACCGTACATTTATGTTAAATCGATTAGAAAGTGTAGAAATTCCTACAAGCGTGACGACGATAGGATCGATGGCATTTGCAATTAATCAATTAGTAAATGTAAAAATCCCTTCAAGTGTGACGACGATAGGAGAATGTGTATTTGCATATAATCAATTAGAAAGTGTAGAAATCCCCACAAGCGTGACGACGATAGGAAGGGCTGCATTTGCAGAAAATCAATTAGAAAGTGTAGAAATCCCCACAAGCGTGACGACGATAGGAAGGGCTGCATTTGCAGAAAATCAATTAGAAAGCGTAGAAATCCCCTCAAGTGTAACAACGATAGGATATGAAGCATTTTCTCATAATCCATTAGATTTTGTAACTTTTTATGGTGAACATGTAGATTTTTTGAACTATATTGGTGAACATAACCCTCAATGGAACATAAATCCTTTTAACCTCCCGTATAAGGATGGGAAATCATTTTTAGGGTGGTTCGAAAATGAAGATTATACGATAGAGTGGAATAACTCTGTAACCAAACCAATGACTATTTACGCTAAGTGGAGTCCATTGACTGTCACGTTTGATGCTAATGGAGGAAGCGAAGTTTCATCTCAATCAGTAGAATATGGAGAATTACTAAAAGTCCCATCCAGTATGGTAAAAGAAGGCTACACATTTGAAGGCTGGTATAAAGACAATGAGCTAACAGAGGTATGGGACTTCAATCAAGATGTAGTGAAAAAGGATATCACACTATACGCTAAATGGTCGAAAGTAAGCTTCACTGTGACGTTTGATACCAACGGAGGAAGTGAAGTCTCATCGCAAACAGTCAGCTATAACGAATTGATGAAAGCACCACTGGCTCCAACGAAGGTAGGCTATACATTCGACGGCTGGTATAAAGATGAAGAATTGACTGTACCTTGGGATTTTGCAAAAGATGTAGTGGCAAAAAACGTTACACTATATGCAAAATGGACAAAGGACCAAGTATCAGAAGGTGACTATACCGTTACGTTTAAATCACTTGGAGGCAGTAAGGTCCCATCACAAACAGTGGCATCTAACACTTTAGTGAACGCCCCTGCTAATCCACAAAAGAAAGGCTTCAAATTTATTGGCTGGTATACACACCCTCAAAAAACTACAGAAGCATGGGATTTCTCGAAAGATGTAATTACGGGAGACCTAACATTGTATGCACGATGGGTGAGGGATAAGTAATGGCTATGACATTATTTTTATGAAAATGATAATGAGCACAAGATGTGATTGAATAAATATTCAAGAAGAGAGATGTATCGTAATTCGATACATCTCTTTTTCTGATAAGCCCCAAATTATAATCTGAAAAGTAGATGTTTTGAGTATTTTTTACATAAAAGTAGGGGGAGATACTTTTAAAACGTATGCCATGAATATATGTTGATTGGAGTGGAGGAGACTGGGTGACTCCCCGGGGATCAGCGTCACAGATGAGACCCTGCAGCGAAGCGGATGTTTTCTGTGCGAAAGCGTAGTGCTAACGTAGCGGCAGCAACAAAAGCGGCTCATCGGACGCCCCAGGAAGCTTTGCTCTGTGCGAAAGCGAAGCGACAGCAACAACAAAGCGCCCAGTCGCAACGGAAATCAACCACTCACTTCGCCGAAGAGTTACTTACTGTCATTAATATAATAGTTTTTCAACAACAAAAAGGAGGCTACGTTCTTAAGCGTAACCTCCTTTTAAAATTAACTATTTAACTAGTAATGCTTCAATTTCCTCTGCATGAACCGGTTTACTAATATAGTAACCTTGAATCGCATCGCAGCCATAAGAAATTAAAAGATCTGCTTGTTCAGCCGTTTCGACACCTTCTGCGACAACTTTAAGTTCCATAGATTTTCCGAGTTGCACCATACCGTTCATTAGCTTTTGGGTTTTCTCAGATTTTAATAGAGAACTTGTAAATGCTTTATCGATTTTTAATGTATCTATTGGTAGAATTTGCATATATCTAAATGAACCATATCCGGTACCGAAATCATCTAGTATAAAGGCGATCCCTTCATTTTCAAGCTTACGCATTTGTTGTGTAATAAAGGTAGCAGCTTCGGCTTCGAGGGCAAATTTCTCGGTAATCTCGATTTGAATAAGATTCGCAGGGCAGCTAGTTTTCGCTAACGTGTCAAGAACTGATTTTGCCATGTTTTTATCACGGAATTCGCGTACAGATGAGTTAATGGATACTTTTAAATCAAGACCAGCTTTTTTCCAGGATAGTGCCTGTTCACAAGCTTTTTCTAACATAAAGGAACCGATATTATTAATAAGACCTGTTTCTTCCGCAATTGGAATGAGCTCATCTGGTGAGACAACGCCTATTACTTCATCTTCCCAACGAACTAGTGCTTCTACAGCTGTGATTTTACCTGAAGTAACATCAATTTGCGGCTGATAAAGGACTTTTAGGTTTTTTTGGTCAAGAGCCTGAAGTAAACGTTTTTCAATTAAAGCTTTACGATTTAATGCTTTATGTGTTGCTTTTGATAGTGAGACGATTTTATCGCCACCGGCCTCACGGACAGTTGTAATAGTAGCAATAGATGCCTTCATTAGTTGGGAGAATGTAGTTTGATCCTCTGGATAACGTGTAATTCCGCCACTAATAGAAATAGGGACAGCCACATTACTGTTATAAATTGGATGTTGTTGTAAGTAAGACAAGAAGCCTTGAATGAACCATTCACTTAATGGTGTAATCACGACAAAATCATTTTCGTTAATACGTGCCATTGTGCTATCTTGAAAGTACATTTTTATACGATTTGTAAACTCTACAATAAGACTTTGATCGATTTGCTGATCATGTAACTCTTTTAACGTATAAAATTTATCTATACTTAAATAGACGAAAGAGAAGTTTCTTTCATCCTCAATCATGTTGGAAATCACTTTTTCGAGTCGATGTGCATTCATAAGACCTGTTTCTGTATCGATATAAGCGATTTTTTCAAGCTGATGTTGAATTGACTTGGACTTGGTGATATCTTTTTCAATTAATAAAAATTGTTGCTCATTTGTTTCGATATCAAATGTTGGGATAGCTGTTAGTAGTACCCAATAAGATTGGCCTGCTTTTGTAACTTTTTCGACTTCACCTTGCCATGTAGAGCCATTGTTTAAATTACGCCAGATGGTGTTAGTGATCTTTTCACTTTCTTTATTTTCAGGGAATAGCTGCCAGAACGTTTTACCAATCACGCGTTTTGGTGTCCATTGACTCGTTTTTAGAAATTCAGCATTACATTCTAAAATGAACCCATCATGATCCAGTGTTACTGTCATAAATGTCGAGTCTAATCCTTGTTTTAAGTTTGCGAGAGTACCGCAACTTGAGACAGAATTGATCATTAATTCAGGTAGGATAAACATCATAAGGATGAAACGCTCTCCTTGTTCAATAAATGGTTTAGCTAGCAGCGCTGTGTTAATTTCTTCATTTGTATACGTTTGCAGTTGAATTTGATTGATATACGTACTGTCATCATTTTGTAAAATGGTTTGAAACTTTTCTAATGAAAGCTGACGTAGTAAATTTTCATGAATAAATAAAGCGGTATGTTCTTTAATAGTAGTAGCTGAAAAACCAAATAGCTGTTCAGCAAGCTTTCCCAAATGTATAGCTTGTCCATCTTGATTCATGACAATTGCAGGAAAAGGAAGTGAATTTAAATAATGTTCATCAATGGTAAATGTTTTATGCATATGACTCATGATTATTCGATCTCCTTGAGTATCTATATATACTATTATTATAGTTAATTATCAGGAATTAGTCATTATGAATATGATTGTAAATATTTGATAATAAAAAATATAGGGACTTTTTTAATGAAAAACATGGAAAGGTTTGAAGAAAAATAACATTTTTTAGTATATATATAGGAAGAGAGAAGTGTGCCTGACGTTTAAAAGGAATAGTAATTATTGTCTCGGGTGCGATGTTATAGGGAAGCAACTGACCTATTTGATGTGAACAATTCGTTTATCGGTTGCAGGTATTATATTATTTACATATTGATTGTTAACTGAAAAGATATTTCGGCATTTGGCAGCAATCAACGAAAGTATTGCTGTATTCGACTACCTAATTACAATTTTGGCGCCTACATTTGTTGTTGTTGCTTATGTCTCTCTTAGTTTAAAGAAATAACCACCAATATATCAAGTGATAGGGATTATTGATACACGAATAGGTCTTTTCCTCCTACTAACGAACGCTTCATTTGCCGCTTTATTAGTTAGTAGCAAAGCCTTATTGTGGGAAGGTAGCAGTTCTTTGGTAGACCCGATCAGTTTTACCTTGGAGCTGAGCAATTCTTTGGTAGACCCGATCAGATTTGCCTTGGACCTGAGCTATTGATCTCACGTTTGCCTTCTACACATTGTATCCTAGACATTTGTGTGTAATATGGCCTTCTATAGATAGAGGGAAAGTATAAAAATACAGTATAGGGGTTCATTGTTATAGTTAAATTTTATGGAACTTCTTTATAAAGAACGAGGGGGAAGAATATGAAAGAAGTTTTTTCCTATGTAAAGCCTTATAAATGGACGGCGTTTATCGCGTTTAGTTTAATGCTGTTGGAATTGTTTGTGGAGCTCGCGCAGCCATTAATCATGGCGAAAATTATAGATGATGGAGTGCGAGCTCAAAATCAAGGGATGATTTGGCAATGGGGAATGGTGTTACTGGCCTTATCTTTCGTAGCTTTTATAGCGGGTGTCGTGAATTCCTATTTTTCATCACATACAGCACAGAGTTTTTCTTATGATTTACGAAATGCATTGTTTGAAAAAATACAATCCTTTACATTAACTACTTATCAAAAATTCTCAACGGCGTCCCTTATTACAAGATTAACGAATGATGTGACGCAAGTTCAGACGGTGCTGTTTATGAGTTTGCGTATTATGCTTCGAGCTCCACTTGCCGTTGTTGGCAGCATCGTTATGGCTTTTGTTGTAAACGCTAAACTAGCATTGTTTCTAGTTATTGGCGCACCGATTATTTTCATTTTTCTTATTGTTATGGTGGCAAAAGGTGTGTCTTATTTTGGACGTGTACAAAAGAGAGTAGATCGTTTGAATCGAGTACTGCAGGAAAATTTACAGGCTATTCGATTGGTGAAAGCTTACTTACGTGGTGCCTATGAAGCCTCTCGTTTTGATGAAGTTGCCTCACGCTTAAAAATAGATACTGTAAAAGCTCTACGCACAATGGAGTATATTATGCCTGTACTGTTATTCATTATGAATATGAGTTTACTCGCGGTGCTGTGGTTTGGAACGAAGCAAATAGCTACAGGTACAACACCACTTGGGGATGTAGTGGCCATTGTCAATTATGCAATGCGTATGACAGGCTCGTTTTCGATGTTTGCCTTTATTATTATTTTTTATGCGCGCGCAAAAGCCTCAGCAGAGCGTATGGCAGAAGTCCTTTCGACTGAAAATGAGATTGAACTATCATCATCTTCAGAGAAAGCATCGAATGACTTGGATTTTGGAGAATTAGCTTTTGAGCATGTAAGCTTTACGTATCCTGGGGGAGACGCACCTGTACTCTCCGATGTAAGCTTCCAAGTGAAATCGGGTGAAAAGCTTGCCATTATGGGGGCAACAGGTGCAGGGAAATCAACGCTATTACAGCTTATCCCACGCTTCTACGATGTGACAGAAGGCAAAATCGTAGTAGAGGGGAAAGATGTACAGCAATGGGATTTACAAGAGCTGCGTGAAATCATCGGCTATGTACCACAACAATCGTTATTATTTACAGGAAGTATTGCTGATAATGTTCGTTGGGGTGATGCAGAGGCTGACATGGATGCAGTATTACACGCGACTATGCAAGCACAAATCCATGCTTCTGTGGAGGATTTCCCGAATGGTTATGAGACAAGAGTCGGTCAGAAGGGTGTCAATCTTTCAGGTGGACAAAAGCAAAGATTATCGATTGCAAGAGCGTTATTAAGAAAAGGGCATATATTGATGCTTGATGATAGTACAAGTGCGCTTGACGTGAAAACGGAGCAGGCATTATGGGAGGCATTGAGTGAAGAACAAGCAACGATGCTAGTGGTCACTCAAAAGATTCGGACAGCTAGAGGTGCAGATCGCATCTTACTCATCGATGCAGGAAAAGTGGTCGCATACGGGACGCATGAAGAGCTTTTGCAAACGTCAGCGCTCTATAAAAAAATCGCAATCTCCCAACAGGAGGTGGAGGAATAATGGGATTTTTCCAAAAACCTTTTGGCTATGAGCCGATTTTGACGAAAGATGATGTGAAGCAGACGGTTAAAAAAAAGAAGGGACCTCGTGCGACAAATTGGAAAAGTACACTACTACGTTTATGGAAAATAGTCGATGAACAACGTGCACTACTAATGATTGTACTGGTACTTGTCTTGGTGAGTTCCATGTTGGCTCTCCTTGGGCCGTATGTAATTGGTAAAATGATTGACATGTATGTAACGCATGGAGAGCTTGCAGGGCTAGAGAAGGGAATTACGCTGTTAATCGGCATTTATGCTCTATTAGCCGTATCGCTATTTTTGCAAAACTTTTGGATGATTGGTATTGCTCAACAAACCATTTATCGTTTACGAACGAGTGTATTTGCCCATTTTCAAAAACTGCCGATTGCCTTTTTTGATCGTCGGCAGCATGGAGAATTAATGAGTCGGATGACGAATGATATTGAAGCCGTTAGCTCCACGTTAAATAGCTCCTTTATCCAAGTATTTTCTAGTGTAATAACACTGACGGGAACAGTGATCATCATGTTAAGCTTAAGTCCCTTACTAACGGTATTAACGATGACGATTATACCGATTATGTTTTGGGCGATGCGTTGGATCACACGGAGAACCGCACCTTTGTTTAAAGAACAGCAAGCAGCCATAGGAGCTCTAAATGGCATGATTGAAGAAACGATTTCGGGCCAGCGAATTGTGAAAGCTTTCTCACAAGAGGAACGAATGAAAGAGGAGTTTCGCGAAAAAAGTGTACGATTAAAAAGTACTGGCTTTTGGGCACAGACATACTCTGGCTATATACCAAAGGTCATGAACTTTTTAAACAATATGAGCTTTACCATTGTGGCTGGTATTGGCGGTGTACTTGCTTTTTATGGGCATGTGTCCATCGGCGTCATTGTTATTTTTACAGAATACGCAAGGCAATTTACACGACCATTAAATGATTTGGCCAATCAATTTAATACCGTACTATCAGCGATTGCTGGTGCAGAGCGTGTATTTGCGCTACTGGATGAACTGCCTGAAGAGGAGGCAACTTCAGCGCAGAAGCATAAGCTATTAGGACAGGTAAGCTTTCAACATGTGTACTTTAAATATGAGCAAAAAGAGGAAGCTTACACGTTGAAGGATATTCATTTCGACGTAGAGCCCGGACAAACGGTCGCTCTTGTTGGGGCGACCGGAGCAGGAAAAACGACGATCTTGCAGCTGATTGCAAGATTTTATGAAGTATCAAAGGGTGAGATTTTATTTGATGGTGTCAACGTTCAGCAAATAGAACGACAAGCATTGCGCTCGCAAATGGCCTTTGTGTTACAGGATCCGTTTTTGTTCGAAGCAACTGTACGCGAAAATATTCGTTATGGTCGATTAAATGCTAGTGATGAAGAGATAGAGGAAGCGGCGAAGCGTGCAAATGCACATGACTTTATCATGTCGCTAAAGGATGGCTATGACACAGTACTTGCCGCAGATGGCAGTGGCATTTCGCAAGGTCAAAAGCAATTATTGTCCATTGCAAGAGCATTGATTGCCGACCCGAAAGTTTTATTATTGGATGAGGCGACAAGTAGTATTGATACCGTTACGGAGCTTGCGATTCAAGAGGCTCTTGATGTGTTAATGCAGGGACGCACAAGCTTTGTGATTGCTCACCGTTTAAATACAGTGCATAATGCCGATATTGTGCTTGTGTTGCACAAAGGTGAGTTAGTCGAAGCTGGCCCTCAACAAAAATTAATGGAGTCCGGTGGCATCTATGCGCAGATGCTACAGTCTTCATCCCATCATCTAGATGAGTAGGGGGAAAAGTAGGAAATTCTGTAACATTCAAGACAAAATAAAAATGTACATTACTAAATTCGATGTTAGTAGTGTACATTTTTATTTTGTCTCAGCAGCGTCTAAATTCTAAAGTGTCTTTTATTGAAATATTCCATTAATGCATAATTTTAATGTAAATTTATTTATAAAGGTAGTATAATTATGTAAATGATGGAAGTTATAGGTGATGAATGATATATATATTAAATCTAAGTTATGGTCGGGATTCAGTATAACTTGAGAAATAAATATTTTTAAATTGCAATTAATAGGCGTGTTAGGATGAATTTATTTCTATGATTCTAGTAACTTTCAATCATTATAACCGTCAATATTCATATGAAACCTTTTAATTTCACTATACTAGGAGTAAAATTGTTAATAATTAGAAGTGACTAGTGTGATTTGTTGCCAGCTTATTTTCTTTCTTGCTACAATAGGGCAATAGTTTGATACAAGAACGGAGTAAATGATGAATATTTCAGTAATGACAGTGTCTTTTCCGTTAGATGGGGAAACATTAAATGAAGTAAAATTATTGTGTGAGGAAGCGACCACACAGGACTATCGTGTCTATGAAACGGCTATGGGGTTGCCTATGGCGAGTTCCTTTGAATCGAAGGGCTTTATGGTACTTGCTTATGAAGATGACAAAGATGTCTTAGTGGGTGCAGCTAGTGCCATAGATTTAATGGGGCTGCATACATATGAATGGTCTTTAGTTGTAACACCTACGTACCGTCAAAAAGGAATTGGAACAGCTTTAGTAGATGTTTTACAGGCAGGCCTCGAGGAGCGCGGGGCAGAAGGTCAATTGGCGGTAGTGATAGATGGCTCACCATTTGGACACACGTTTATTGACAAGAAGGGCTTTACATATAGCTTTTCAGAAGCCACTTTAGAAACAAAAGCAGAGTCAGTAGAATTAAAGGATGCTATCGAAATTATTCCTTATACAGATGAACAGGCAGAGCTGATTACTATTTATAGTGCAGCGTTTGGAGACCTACCTGAAGAGTCTGAGGAGCTCATCGCTTTTAATACGTCAACGCCTGGAAGAAAGCTGTGGGTAGCACGTAAAGAAGGAAAAGTTGTCGGAACCGTGACGACTGCCCAAGAAAATGAAATTCAATGGGTCACAGCATTGGCAGTTCATCCAACTTGTGAGGGGCAAGGGATCGGTACTGCTATGCTTTCATTTTCCAAAGATTATGCGAGCAAAATTGGTGCGAAATTCGTCATGCTGGATGTAGAAATCGACAATAGAAAGGCGCTTTCTGTTTATGAGAAGGCCGGCTTTATGAAGGCTCAGCAAATAGACTATTTCGTGAAAAACTAAAATAGGTGAGGAGTGATGTGTCATCACTCCTCATTTTTTTATGTTCAACACCTCGATGACCGAAAAAGTAGCTAGAATGTGCAAGAGTATCCTGTATTGACACGTAAGCAGGTGGGAAATTTTTGGTCTGAGATAAAAGGATGTCCTTTTTTTGAAAATGGAATACTTTTATAGAAAGAGTTGAAAAATGGTTCTTGATGCTTCGACTGTTGCCAGTAATACAGAAGTGGTACGATCACTAACTCTAGGGTCATGTCATACACAAGATCTAAATAGTGCTACTAATTTTCAACAATACACGTTGAAAATTTAAATCAAGTGCAAGTTTTTAAACTCATTGATTTCATATTCACTATTATCAGATTTTGCTAGAAAAGCAGCAAAAGTTGATTTTGATCCTTTTGTAAAATGCGCTAAAATTGCTATAGGGCAATAGTCTGGTACAAGAACGGAGTAAATAATGAATATTTCAGTAATGACAGTCTCTTTTCCGTTAGATGGGGAAACATTAAATGAAGTAAAATTATTGTGTGAGGAAGCAACCACACATGATTATCGTGTATATGAAACTGTTATGGGTTTGCCTATGGCGAGTTCCTTTGAATCGAAGGGCTTTATGGTACTTGCTTATGATGACAAAGATGTACTAGTTGGTGCAGCTAGTGCAATAGATTTAATGGGGCTTCATACATATGAATGGTCTTTAGTTGTAATACCTACGTACCGTCAAAAAGGAATTGGAACCGCTTTAGTAGATGTTTTACAAGCAGACCTCGAAGAGCGTGGGGCAGAAGGTCAGTTGGCGGTAGTGATAGATGGCTCACCTTTTGGACACACATTTATTGAAAAGAAGGGTTTTACATATAGCTTTTCAGAGGCCACTTTAGAAACAAAAGCAGAGTCAGTAGAATTAAAGCATGATATTGAAATCATTCCTTATACAGATGAACAGGAAGAATTGATTGCGGTTAATAGTGCAGCGTTTGGAGATTTACCTGAAGAGTCTGAGGAGCTAATCGCTTCTAATACATCAACGAATGGAAGAAAGCAATGGGTAGCTCGTAAAGATGAAGAAATTGTTGGAATAGTGACCACTGCCCGGGAAAATGAAATTCAATGGGTAACAGCATTGGCAGTTCATCCAAACTGTGAGGGGCAAGGGATAGGTACTGCGATGCTTTCGTTTATCAAAGATTATGCGAGCAAAATTGGAGCAAAAATCGTCATGCTCGATGTAGAGATTGACAATCGTAAGGCGCTTTCTGTTTATGAGAAGGTGGGCTTTATGAAGGCTCAGCAAATAGACTATTATGTAAAACAATAAGTGAAGAGTGAGGAGTGTGCTTTATGCATCGCTCCTCACTTTTTTGTGTTCAGTACGAAGTCCATTCATCAGTGATAAGGATGCGGAGAAATTTCAGATGGAGATAGGCGAACTGCATAAAAGAGTGGCTAAGTCTTTCTTTCAAAGGAAATTCCAAGGAAACATCATTCGTTCCCCCATAATATAAGGTTGAAAATAACTCCATAATGATTCAAATAAGCAGTTTATCAAAATATGTTCAAAAGTGAACAAAAGTTGATTTGACTCTTTTTCTGGAAGGTCTTACGCTTAATAAGCAAGTCCTTAAGATAAAAGGATGTCCTTTTATTTTTATAAATGGAATAATTTCGTGAAAAAGAGTTAGAAAATGGTTCTAGATGTTCCGACTGTTGCAAGAATACAGAAGTGGTGCAATCACTAACTTTAGGGCATGTCATTACACAAGGTCTAAATAGTGCTACTAATTAAGTGCGATATTTAAAAACGCCTTAATTTCAATTCACTATTATCAGATTTTCTAGCATTTTGTAAAATGCAATACAATCGGAAATTACAAGAGAAGTAAAAAAGACTTAAAGAGGAAAAATATGTTTAAAGTTTTTCGTTTAGAGGTATAGGTTAAGTGTAAAAAGTAAATAATCTTGTATTTGTAGTAATGGTAGTGAAATTTTTAAGTATTTCTTTTTCATTTAATGCCGAATCGTAAATTCAAATTCATTATTATCAATTTATGCTAGAAAAGCAACAAAAGTTGATTTTCATTCTTTTATAAAATGGGATACAATCGATAATTGTAGAAAAAGAGAAAAAAATGTTTAAATGTGTTCGGTAAGAGGTATAGGTTAAATGTAAAAAGTAAATAATCTTGTATTTGCGGTAATTGTAGTGATGTTTCTAAGTGAATCATAAAATTATCAAAGTAATAGGAAGATAGTTTTTAGGGAAAGTCTAGGGACCTAGAAAAAATCCGCAATTGGGAGACGCATCTTATTGAATAATAATTTCAAGAGAGTTATTTACCGTATCAGCATTTTGTCTGATACGTAAATATAAATAAAAAGCAATGGAATGAGAGGATGATTTGGCCTATGGAAGTATGTCCTTTTTTGTCTAAAAGATGTAATAATATTCCAATTGAGTAAAAAATAGTTTTATTTAATGCGACTGTTATAAGTAATTCACCGAGTGTTATTTACCGTATCAGCATTTTAGTTGATACGTAAATATAAAAAATAATAATGAAAGGAGAATTCACCTACGAAGAAAAAAACAATACAAGTTGCAGCAATTGCCGCGGTACTAAGTGGGATGGCCATTTCGCCACTATTTACTTTAGCAGATGGCAAAGGTGATGTTTTTGAATCGGAGGCAGTGGTGGAATTTATTCCGGCTACAGATCCGCAAGTTCCGGTAGATCCAACTGATCCAGATCCAGGGAAACCGGTAAAACCAGTAAAACCAACTGATCCAGACCCAGGGAAATCAGTAAAACCGGTAAAACCAACTGATTCAGACTCAGGAAAACCGGCAAAACCAGTAAAACCAACTGATTCAGACCCAGGGAAACTAGTAAAGCCAGTAAAACCAACTAATCAGGACCCGGGGAATCTAGCAAATTCAGTAGATCCGACAAATCCACAAGGTCCAAACCTTGGAACTGGCAGTCCCTTAAGCTTGGACCATGTGTCAAACCTTGATTTTGGTGTTAGAGAAATTGCTAATACGGAGCAAGGTGTGACGTACTATGCCAATGCACAGGAACTGCGGACTAGTGAGGGAAGTAAATATGTACCGAACTATGTTCAAATCTCAGATAATCGTGGAACAAATTCGGGGTGGACGGTGACGATTAAACAAGAGGGTCAATTTTCTAATGCTAGCGCACAGCATAAGGAATTAACGGGTTCGCAAATCCAATTTGCTGACCCAACTGTTGAAGGTGTATCAGACGCGCCACCACCAATAAATGCTGAAGTAATTACATTGGATCCGAATGGAGCGGAGTCGCTTGTAATGGCCGCGAAGCCGCTTGCGGGGGCTGGACTTTGGGTGAAAAGCTGGGGAACAGTTGAGGAGATGACTGGTGATTCCGGTCAGAAAATGCTAAAAACAAAAGCGATCTCTCTTACTATTCCGGGAGAAACGCAAACAGATACTGTTACATACAGTACAAAATTAACTTGGAAGTTATCTGATATTCCGAGTAACTAAAACTATTAAAGGTGGTCAAAATGATGAAGAAAATCGATTTGAAAATGTTAGGTATTACAGCTTTGGTAACAGGCAGCGTACTCGCAGGAAGCGTATCTGCCTTTGCAGAAGAAGGCGGAGAAGCAGGGAAAATAGAAAAGATTTATAAATCTAATGCAGTTATTCAATTCAGTCCGACTGGTGAAGGTGGCGGGGAAACGACGGACCCAGAAGAACCAATTGATCCAACAGATCCAACAAATCCACCAGTTGATCCAACAGATCCAACAAATCCAGAAACAGGGAAGCCGGATCCAGGGACAGGTGGTCCATTAGGTATTGACTTTGCATCTAGTTTGCGCTTTGGTGAGCAAAAAATTACATCTACAACTCAAACTTATAAGGTAAAACCACAAGAGTTTACCGATCGCGAAGATGGTCCAAACTATGTTCAAGTGACAGATAACCGTGGATTAGTAAAAGGTGGTTGGGTATTAACGCTAGCGCAAGATGGTCAATTTAAGACCGAAGCTGGTGAAGAGTTAACTGGAGCTGCAATTTCTTTCGACAATGGACATGTAGTAACAGTTTCTGAATCTGAAAACCCAGATTCATTCGGAACATTTACTTTGGGATTTGACGAAGCGGGAAAAGGCGTGGCTCAAAATTTAATGGTTGCTGGTGCTGAACAAGGTGCCGGTACTTTCGCTTTCGTATTTGGTGATAACGACTCAGCTGCTTCTAGTATCACACTGACTGTGCCTGGTAAAACAAAAAAAATTGCTGACAACTATGCTACAAAATTAAACTGGACATTATCAGACGTACCAACTGGTAATGAAGGTGAAGAATCTGGTAGTGAAGGCGAAGAATAAGTAAAGATTAGGGATGAGACACTGTAGTTTTCTACAGTGTCCCACCTAAGTAATTAAGTAATGAGGAAGGTTGAATTTATGAGAAAAAATATATTGTTGACCTTAGTTGGAATAGTAATGGTAGGCCTAGTATGGTTTGCACCATTCGCTTCTGCATCTGAATTTAATTTTGGTGTACATACTGTTATTCCGGAAAATCAAATTGATAAAGAAAAAACGTATTTTAATTTGAAAATGGAACCCAATCAAAAGCAAACATTAACGATCCGTTTAAGAAATGATACGCCAGAAGATGTCGTGATTGAGCCTAAAATTCATTCAGCTACAACAAATCTCAATGGTGTTGTAGAGTATGGATCTACAAAAACTGAACGTGATTCTTCATTATTGTATGAGATGGGAGATTTAATAAAAACAGATAAGGAGATTACAGTTCCGGCTAATGGGAGTAAAAATTTACTCTTAAATGTAACGATGCCTGAAGAGGAATTTGATGGAATTTTAGCAGGCGGTATTACGTTAGAAGAGAAGGAAACAACATCAAAAAAAGAAGAAAACAATAAAGGTTTAAGTATTGAAAATAAATATGCTTATGTAGTAGGCATTACGCTACAAGAGACAGATGAAGTAGTAGCGCAGGATTTGAAATTACATGAAGTTGAGGCGGGGCAATTGAATGCACGTAATGTCATAAATGCTACACTTCAAAATCCTACGGCTACGTATATAAATCGTTTCGAAGTGGATGCGGAAGTGACGAAAAAAGGAAAAACAGAAGTACTCTATCAAGCTAAAAAACAAGACATGCAAATGGCGCCAAATTCAAGTATTGATTATCCTATTCCATTAGATGGTGAAAAGTTCAAAACTGGAGAATATACGATACATGTAAAGGCTAAGTCTAGCAAAGAATCGTGGGAATTCAAAAAGGATTTTGCCATCAAAGGAGAAGAAGCAAAGCAATTCAATGCAGAGGATGTATCGATTGAAGGTCCGAATTATTTAGCGTATATGGTAGTGATACTAATTGTTCTAGTAATAGGACTACTAGTGTTTATATTTTATAGTAGGAAGAAACAGAGAAAGCAGCAAGAAATGAATGATTAATTGATAAAAAACACGTATTTTTCTGGAAGCGGGTTTTAACTTCTTTCAGCGGGTGTTTGGACCTCGCTGAAAGAAGTTAAAGCCTCCGGACGCAAATATGCTGAGGCGTAATTGATCATTTGTTTTCTTATCAATTACTACTATCAAACTATTTAGTGTTGAAAATACGATTCAAATAGAGGGAAGGTGTGAATATGAAGAAAATATTAGTCTGGATGTTGACCTTTATCTTAATCTTTTCAACGCTGACTATATCTGAAGCGGAGACATCTGTTGACCCCGGAAATGCAGTAACAGAAGATGATGGACAGATCGAGTTAGAAAGTAAAGAAGAGCCAGCACCTGAAAATGATGCACAAACTGAGTCAGAAAACAAAGAAGAACCACCAACTGGAAATGGTGCACAAACTGAATCGGAAAGTACAGAAGAGCCACCAGCTACAGGCGAGGAGCAGACTGAGTCAGAAAGTACAGAAGAGTCAACAACTGAAAATGAGGCAAACACTGAGTCGAACAGTGAAAAAGAGCCACCAGCTACAGGTGAGGAACAAACCGAATCAGACAAGGAAGAAAAGCCAGAAACTAGCTGTGAAGAAGGGCTAGCAATTGACTGTGAGGAACAAGTCGAATCGGGCGATGAAGAAAAGCCAGCAGCTGAATGTGAAGAAGAACTAGCAACTGACTGTGAAGAACTTGAAGAATCAGCCAGTGAAGAAAACCTAGTAGTTAAATTGGATAACGATGGAGAATATACAGATGATGGTTACCATATAACGGGGACACTAAGTAAAGACAGTCAATCTACCATTCTTTACTATAAAGTTGATGACAAAGATAAGAAGAAAATCGCGGAATATAAAAGTACAGATTTTGATGCAACTGTTCAGTGGAATTACACGATTCTACATGATGAAGTGAAAAAGGGTTTAGATCACGACATTACGATATATGCAGAAAACGAGTCTGGTACGAAGTCAAACGAAGAAACAATAAAAATCCGCCCGGCATTAACGATTACAGAACAAGTATTTGATGAAGATGACCATGAGGTAGAGGAAATTGCACCAGAAAAAACAGTCAGCTATAAAATTGTAGTAGAAACCGATTATATTGATGAAGATGCCGGCACATATGGTGAAGTCAACATTACTCAACAATATGCTACACGTTTAGAACCACCAGCAGATGCAGATTTAAAAGTAATAGATGAAGACGGAAAAGAAGTTGGTACAGCCACATATAATGAATCTGCCAATGTAATTGAAGCAACCATTGATGCTAACCTGCCACGTTCTAAGAAGGTAAACATTGAGTATAACGCTAAAGTGAAAAAAGGAATGGAAGAGGAAGAGGAAGAATATATCATCAGTCAAGCGACAGCATCAGGGGAATATAGTACAGGCGATGAAGCCAATGAAACATCCAATAAAACGAAAATTTTAATTACTAAAGCACGAATTAAAATAAGTGACGTTGGTAAAATCGGCAATATTGATTTTTTACCGTTGGATAAAGATGATCCTGTAGTTGGAGTAGTTGGATTTGAAGAAATGACAGAAAATAGCTTGCTTAAGTTCTCAACAGAAAAGTCCAGTGGAAGAGAATATTTTATGCTTTTCGGAGACTACGATAATAATCGTATTGCTGCTTATTTTGACAAAGACATTTTTTTCATCGAGGATGACGTAGCGCAGCCGCTACCTAGCAAAGACACAACACTTGAAGCCTTAATGAAAAGCAATAACTATATACATGCACAAAATTTTGCAGTTATGACACTGTTCTCTCGCGATGAGCAGGGTAAGGGTACCGCAACATATTATTACAATAACGGAAGACCTTCGGAGAATCAGGTAGGTAATGGATTAGTCATTGCCCAAGGGAATGATCAAAATCTTAGTCCGGAGTTTCAATCAACAGAAATGCCAATTTTAAAACTATATAAAAATGACACTACAAAAGAATTGATAGCTTATGCAGCTGTCATTAATGGAGACTATTTAGATGGCTATGTAAAGATTAAAATGAGTTCACTAAGTAGTTCCAAAGGGCTTGTTAATATAAGTATGAAATTTTTAAAATTAAACGACGAATATAAATATACGAATTTTGCTTATAATGTTCGTACAGATATTGGTAACCTCTATAACAACGGTTATAGGTTGCCTATAAATTCGTTAGGAAATAATAAAGGGTTCTATTTTGTTGTTGATAAGAATGAGAATGCTAAGTGGCAATATCGTAAGGATGGCCATCCTTATTATCTTTATTTCTTCCGTGATGGCTATGCGAATCATCCAACTCATTTGAAAGTAAATGATGACCCGAAAAAACAACCGTTCAGCGATGCCTTTTACCGTACAATGAGTTCACTTGGTAGCGAAGATCCTGGTGAGAATGCAAAATATCCGTTTACTAAGGATCCGGGCTGGTCATTAAGATGGGCAACTGACGAACAAAAATATAACGAGGTTAGAGAAGCGAATCTCGAGCTTATGGTAGCTGACAGTGATCAGCATACTATTGTGCAAGAAGTTAAATTAGATAATGATATAGACTATACAGATGCTGGTTACCGTATAAAAGGGACATGGAATGATGATAGAGGTCAACGTGTCACTCTTTATTACACGATTGATGGCGGTGAACCTAAGAAAATCGAAGAATATGAAAATAAAAAACCTGGTACTGATGTTCAGTGGGAGCACACGATTCTAAAAGATGAAATGAAAAAAGGTTTAGATCACACGATTACTGTATATATGAAAAATGAGTCTGGTTTTACATCAGACGAAAAAACAACAAAAATCAGCCCGCAATTTACTGTTACAGAACAAGTTTTTGATGAAGATGGCGAAGAGGCAGAGAGAGTTGCGCCAGAAGGAACAGTAAACTATAAAATTGCAGTAGAATCAAATTATAGTGAAGAAGCTGGAGGCACATATGGCCAAGTCAGCATTACTCAAAAATATGCAACGAGTTTAGAACGGCCGACAGCTCTTAAAGTAATAAATCAAGACGGAGAGGATGTTGGGAAAGCCACATACAATGACTCCGCCAATGTAATTGAAATAACGCTTGATGAAAACTTGCCACGTTCTACGAAGATAAACATTACGTATAACGCTAAAGTGAAAAAAGATATGGAAAATGAATATATTATAAGTCAGACGACAGCATCCGGAAAATATAGTACGGGTGATGAAATCAATAAGACATCAGATGAAACGAAAATTTTAATTACTTCTCTACTTGATCGAACGCGAAAAAAAATAAGTGAAGTTGGTGAAATTGGCAAAATTAAATTTTCGCTGTTGGATCAAGATGATCCTTTAGATGGATTTGAACGGATGACAGAAAATAGATTGCTAGAATTCCCGGTAGATGAAAAAGAGTCTATCGGAAGAAAATATTTCATGCATTTCGGAGACTACAACGGTGAGCGGGATAAGGATCATTTAGAAGGTAACGCACCTAAAGACTACGGTGATGACTCGAAGCGTCCGCTACCTAGCGATGACACAACACTTGAAGCCTTAATGCAAGGTGGCAAGTATATACATGCGCAAAATTTTGCAGTTATGACATTGTTACCTCGCCCTGGGGAGTATGGTGCCATTACATATCACTATAGAGAAGGGAAATCCTCCTATTATCATGAAAGTAGTGGATTAGTGATTGCACAAGGAAATGAAGAAAATGGTGAAGCAGAGTCTCAATCTACATTCATGCCGATTTTAAAACTATATAAAAATGAAGCTACACATGAATTAATTGCTTATGCAGCTGTCATTAATGGAGACTATGTAGATGGCTATGTAAAGATAAAAATGCGTCCAGTAAGTTCAAAAGGGCGTGTTAATGTAAGTATGAAATATTTAAAACTAAACGATGAATATACCCATACTAACTTTGCCTATCGTGTTAATATGGATGTTGCTTCTCTCTATAGCGATGATGGGGTTATAACGTATATAAATTCGTTAGGGAATCATAAAGGATTCTATTTTATTATGGATAGTGGTTATATGAAAAGGCGCCAAGACAATAATCCTTACTATCTTTATTTCTTCCGTGATGGCTATGCGAATCATCCAACTGCATTCAAATCAAATGTAAAAGGTCCAGATTACCTACCGTTCAATAATGGGGAATTGTATTGGAGATTGAAATCCCCGGGTACTATCAAAGATCCTGGTAAGGGTAATATCTATGACTGGGTAGCGGAATTTCCCCGTAAACCAGGCTGGGCATTAAGGTGGGAACCTGAAGAACAAAAATTTGGCAAGGTTAGAGAAGCGAGTCTCGAGATTATGGCGACTAGCAATGATAATTTGTTAGAAGTTAAATTAGATAGTGATGGTGAATATACAGATAATGGTTACCGTATATCAGGGACATGGAACGATGATAGAGGTGAAAATGTCACTCTTTACTATACCATTGATGGCAGTGGACCTCAGAAAATCGGAGAATATGAAAATAAAAAACCTGGTGAATATGTTCCGTGGAATTTTACGATTCTAAATGATCAAGAGTATAACGCGAAAAAAGGTTTAGATCATGATATTACTGTATATATTAAAAACAAATCTAATAAGTCAAATGAAGAAAAGATAAAAATCCGCCCAGCATTAACCATTACAGAAAAAGTATTTGATGATGGGGGTAAAGAGGCAGAGGAAGTCGCACCAGGAGAAACGTTAAGTTATAGTATTTTAGTAGATACCGACTATATTCCGGAAGATACAGGTAAATATGATCAATTTAAAATTACCCAAAAATATGATACAAATTTAAAACCACCAGCAGACTTAAAAGTAATAAATGAAGACAGAAAAGAAGTTGGTTCAGCCAAATACAATGAATCTGCAAATATGATTGAAGCAAGTCTGAATGCTGATGCTGACAGATCGCGTTCTAAGAAAATATACGTTACGTATAATGCTACAGTGAAAGAAGATGCTGTAAAGGAAAAAACGATTGTAGCTCAGGCGACAGTATCCGGAGAATATAGTACTAAAGATAAATTCAATGCGACATCAAATAAAGTGACAACTAAAATTGTTTCTGCCGTGTTGAAGTTCAATTCTGCACCTAAAGTTATCGATTTTGGAAAAAATCTAGTGATTTCGTCACGAACTAAAAAGTATTATCCAATTAAGCTCGATATGCCTTTAGCTGTAAAAGATACTCGTAATCTATCTTGGGAAATGCCAGGTTCTTGGAAGGTGACGGCTACGCTTAGTGAGCCGTTAATTGGAAAGACAGGTGCTGAAATAGATTATTTAAGTTATCGTAAAGGTGACGATGTTTCATTTTTTACTGAAGATATCTCAGCAGAGATCTATAAAAGGGAAACAACAGACAAGCGTCGAACAGTCGATATTTCCGATACATGGAGTGAAGATGGGGACGGACTTTATCTAGAAGTGCTAGCTGGAAAGGCAAGAGCTGATGCTTTTGAAGGAACGATCACATGGACGCTTCAGGATGTACCGGCTAACGAATAAATCTAGTGAAGTTTTGAAAGCTACTAAAGTATGTATCAAACATGAATTGAGCCTTATAAAGTAGACAGTTTAATAAAAAGGGATTGCCGTACTATGCGGCATTTAGATGACTTCGATGCTTGGAGTCATCTTTTTTTGTCTCAAGCTCTTTTTGTTTAATTTTTTAGAAATTATGAAGAAATGATATTTTAGATAACAATGAAACATTAAATTAACTACAGATTGTGAGTCTAATATTAAATTATTTCTTAACCATTATAATAGGAAGATTCTCGATAAAGTAAAAAACTATGAAATTTTTTCAGGAAAAATGTTGACCTTTTTGAATTAAGAGTGTAGTATTATACAAGTCGTTAAGACAGCTACTGAAAAACAATTAAAGTAAATTAGTTGTTGACATAGAGTTTGCGACATGATATTATATAAAAGTTGCTGTTGAAGAAATGGCAACGAAATGAACCTTGAAAACTGAACAAGCAAAACGTAATCAATATAGTTTTTAGTAGCTAACCTTGAGTTGGTGAACGAAACAAAATTTTGGACATCAAACATGATGCCAGCAAAACAATTTGAGCTAATCAAATTTCTT
>NZ_JBHJTF010000044.1:0-35711 GCF_042267565.1 Lysinibacillus sp. NPDC056232
GGTCTACTCGTGAGAGAAAGACTGCATGAAGGGTTGCGCCTTCGTGTGAACAAGAAAAATATATACAAATATAAAAATGTTAACAACCTCTCTAATTAGGGTAATGTGATTTTATCATAGTGAAAGAGAGGTGGTATGCATGGAATTAATGTCCATTGGAAAATTTGCTAAACGAAAGTTGGTAATTGGCTATTGTCGAGTCAGTACACCACGTCAAGGTGAAAAACAATGATCCTGGCGACAAAGATAAGACTAAAGCCAACTAAAGAACAAGAGATTTTGTTTTGGAAGTCTGCTGGGACTGCGAGATGGGCTTACAATTATTTTTTGGCTGAAAGCGAACGTACTTACAACGACAAGAAGCGAACAGTCAAAGAGGGCGAAGTTCGTAAGAAAATCAATAACGAACTGAAACCAACAACGCATAAATGGCTAAAGGAAGTCGGAAGCAATGTGATGAAGCAGGCGGTGAAAGATGCCGATGTTGCTAGAAAGCGTTGGTTCGAAGGCATTACTGAAAAGCCAAAGTTCAAAAGCAGACGAAGAAGTAAAGTTAGTTTTTATGTAAATTATGAAAGTTTAACAAGAATAAATGTAGGTTTTAGAGGTGAAAAGATTGGCATTGTAAAAACGTGCAATGCGCTACCTAAGCTTAAAAAAGGTCAAAAATATTCAAATCCACGCATTTCATTTGACGGACGAAATTGGTTCTTATCCATTGGATATGAGCAAAAATTTGAGCCATATAATTTAACAGATGAGAGTTTAGGGATTGATGTTGGTGTCAAAAAATTGGCTGTTTGTTCTGATGGCGAGTTCAAAGAGAACATCAACAAAACCAAAGAAGTCAAACGATTAGAGCAAAAGTTGAAACGAGAACAACGACAACTAGCTCGTAAGCAGGAAGCCAACACAAAAGCGTATACTAAAAACCGAAAGCCAATCTATAAAACACCTTTAAAGAATATGAAAAATATTCAAAAACAAAACAGTGAAATCCGTAATTTATATAAGCGACTGAACGACATCCGAACAAATTATTTACATCAGTGTTCTAATGAGATTGTGAAAACCAAGCCATCTCGTATTGTCATGGAACATTTACATGTAAAAGGGTTGATGAAAAATAAACATCTGGCGAAGGCTGTAGCCAGTCAAAAATTATATGAATTCAAACGTCAAATTCAATACAAATGTCAAAAATACGGAATTGAATTTATTGAAGCCGACAGATGGTTTCCATCATCAAAAACTTGTTCTAGTTGCGGACAAATCAAATCCGATTTGAGACTGAAAGACAGACTATTTATTTGCTCTTGTGGATTAAAGCTGGATAGAGATTTGAATGCAAGCATTAATTTAGCAAATTATTCAATCTAAGGAGTTCAACTAAAAACTAAACCTTAGATGTGTACGCAACGATACTGCGGAATTTAAGCCTTTGGAGAGTCATACAAAATGGCAGTAGCTTTTCGCGAAACCAGGCTCGAAGAATAAGGAAGACACAAAACGAAAGTCGAAAGATATAAGTTGTGTCACAGTAGAGATGACTGCATTTTTTAAGAAATGTATATGTTTTTCGTATCGGTAAATGTTTTTGGTGTTGTACTAGCCAAAGCATATGGGCAAGGGGAGTCATCGAACTTTTTAGTGATTGCTGCAGGTGTTTTAAGTGGCATATTGTTACATGATATAAGCTTGATGGCCATTGTTTCGGTTACCCGAAAAGCGATGAGTCGTAAAGTCATTAAGTCGCTTACAATGGTAGCGGGCGTACTACTAATTGGATTTGCTGGATATTTTATTTATGAATTTATACAAGCTATTAAGAGCTATATATGAGAAAAGTGCGATCCCTAAAGATCGCGCTTTTTATTTTTCCTGCATTCATGGTCAGTGAACTTTGTATATGCATGGATGCAAGCTAAAATTTCCTCTGCTAATGAAAAGTTCAGCATATGTAAATTTTATGTATGGATTCGTAGTCTTTTGGGTCTAAGGTGCGAAATAAATCCGGATTTATTAAACCTTCCTATGATTGCTTTCTCTGAAAAACTGTAAGATATAAAATCATGCAGAGAATAAGTATAGTCCCAATAAATTGAAAACCACCAAAGGCAATTTTAAGCCAAAACACACTTGTCATAACAGCCGTTAAAGGCTCCAAGCTACCAAGTAAACTTGTTTCTTTTGGCGATAAATAATGTAAACTAGCAATATAAAACCAAAATGCTAGCATTGTCCCAAAAATAACGATAAACAGAAAATAAGCGATTGTCGACAATGCCCAGTTTGACATGTCAATTTGCCAGGGCTGATGAAAAAGGCTCATCACAATCCCACCAATCAGCATTGACCAGCCTACAACTAACAATGAGTGAAATTGCTGTAAGAGTGAGACGGCATATAACGTATAAAAAGCAGCCGAAAGACCAGATAAAATCCCCCAAAACACGGCCGTCGCTGGAACAGAAAGTGTAGACAACGAGCCATTTGTTAGTAATAAGAAAGTACCAACAAGTGTCAATGTTACAGCGATTACATCCTGCCTTGTCAATTGACTGTGCTTCGTTATTAAATAATAGGCCATAATAAAAAGTGGTGCTAAATATTGCAATAAAGTCGCAACAGCCGAGTTACCTATAGCAATCGACATCATATAAGTATATTGAACCGCCAGCATTCCTAATAAACTAAATAAAATTTGTCTAAAGGCATTTTGCTTTGTCCGCCACATCACAAAAATAGACTCTTTACGATGTATAATTTTATAGGCAGTAATGAGCAATAGGCCAGCTAAAAGAAGACGACTAGAAACGAGCCAGCCAACCTCTATATTTTCTTGCTGAAAAAGCTTTTGAGCAACGGTACCACCAATACCCCAAAAACTTGCCCCTAGAATGACAAGAATAAAACCAAGCGTACGATTTTTCTGTGTAGATTGATTCATCTTTAAACATCTCCTAAACTATCAATATAAAGAAATTATAAAGAATGTATGACGCAAAAAATATCGATTTAAAGGGTTGAAAATATCAATATATTGAGGTGAGCTAAGTAGTGACGTTAACACATATTAAAATTGCAAAGGATTTACAAGAATTAACGTTACATGGGACGAAGGAATTTCCAGTTGCATTATATGAGACGGTTTTGCGACTAGATAGTCTGGATTTTTTACCGTTACATTGGCATAAGGAAATTCAATTTGTCTATGTGAAAAGTGGTCGTGTGGAATATCGAGTAGGAGCAGATGTTTTCGTACTTGAGGAGGCAGAGGGGCTTTTTGTCAATGCATCATGTTTACATGAAGCAAAGCCTTATCAAATAGAGGGGGCTACAATTTTCTGTATTAACGTGAATCCGTTGCTATTAGGCGGACACAAGGACAGTATTTTTGCCACTAAATATGTACTACCGTATTTAACGAGCAATAGACTGCCCTATGTAAAGCTTTCCGGCCAATTGGCGCAAAAAGTAGACATCGTGGCGAAATTACTACAAGAGCAAGCTGTTTTTTATGAGCTAAAGGTATGGAGAGAGCTATTAGTCATTTGGGAAACGATTTTGTCACAATCAATGCTAACAGAAGAAATACTGGATCCATCAATTATTGTCCAGCATGAACGAGCGAAGGATATGCTTGATTATTTACATACTCATTATCAGGAAAAGATATCTTTAGAAAATTTAGCTGCACATGTTTTTTTAAGTCGTGCAGAATGTAGTCGCTTTTTCAAAAAAATGGTCGGCATGACACCATTCACATATTTACTACACTATCGTCTTCGCAAAAGTATGGAGCTATTACGTGATAGTGAGGAATCTATCACTACAATTGCTACAACAACAGGCTTTAGTACAGTAAGTTACTATATTGAAAAATTTAAGAAATATACAGGATACTCTCCACATGTTTATCGAAAACAATTTTTTGATAAAGGATAGATTAGAAGTGTAAAAGAAGCAGAAGTAAATACCCGCGCTTGCAATGAATCGCTTCATTTATTGCTATGATGTAACTGTTTGTAATTTAATCCTTCTAATAGGTAGGGGAATAACCTTGGAGGTGGCTCAATGAAAAAATCTGTGTTCCTGATTTTATTTGCATTTCTAGTTTTACTTTCTGCTTGCTCTAATGAAAAAACGCAATCATTAGAAGAATTTTATAAGGATGCAAAAATTGAAAATGTAGATAAAGTGATCATTCAAGATGGTTCAACTGGTTATGCTAAAACGATAACGAAAAAAGAGCAAATTGGTGAATTCCTAGATCTGATTAAAGATATAGAATTTATTCCACAAGATAATCAAGAAAAGCGTGTAGGTTGGCGATATGATATTGCTCTTTTTGGCGGTGAAAAAGAATTTAAATTTACTCTAGATGAAATTAACAATACCTATTACGATTCAAACCCAGATATTCATCCAATTGTAGAGAACTATTACAAACAATTAGATATTGTAGAAGAATAAGGGCAATGAAACTGCTAAAGACCTCTTAATAAGGAGGTTTTTTATTTTGCCATTCTTAATGTCTCGACAGTAGTGTTATTTCTTTTTTGAGAATTTGATCTGATTTCGTTAAGACATCTGAAAAATTCTTGAAAAGTATTGGATTAAATCTACACTTTATCGCTGAGGTTGTTGACAATAATAACTATATAAAATAAAGTAAAGTTAATAGTAAAGATACCTTTACTATTAACTTTACTTAAAGGATTGAATGAGTGATGGCAAAGGATGAAGAACTTATTTATAAGCTTGTGGAGGAAATGAATGAAGCTATTTATTCGATGGATAGTCATTTCATAAAGTTACATCAAAATTTAGTGATTGATGAACTATCTCCTAAACAAATAATTTTATTAGATTTTATTAATAAAAATAGGAAAGTGACGATTGGACAGATTGCGAGTTATATGAATATAACATCTAGTGCTGTCGGTCAGCTGGTCAGTAAACTTGAAGAACAGCACTATGTATCTCGGAGCATTAATCCGGAAAATAGACGTGAAATATTTGTGAGCCTTGATACTTCGGGCATTAAGTATTTTGAAAGAGAGGAAGAAATAAAACGATTTATTATCTCGAGATATTATTCAAAACTTGAGTTAAGTGAGATCGTGCAATTGAAAGAGATTGTTCAGAAGTTAAACCAAATTGTATTAAAGGAAGGAATTATACATGAAATAAATGATAAGGGAGAGATTTAACATGATTGCATTAAAGAAAAAGCAAAATATATGGTTAGCATTTTTGTTAGTGGTACTTGCCAGTAATTACACGCTTTATAACACTGGACTCGGTGTTTCCATTTTACCACCTGAAACAAATGGAGTTGTGATGGGCTCATTAATTGATTTTGTCTTAGTTATGCCTGTTTTATTTCTGCTCTATAAAGGAAAGTTTTCTATAAAACAAGCGGTACTTTTAGCGGCGGCTGGTTGCATTGCAGCCCGTTTTATTATCCCGATAGAACATCTACAGCCATTTGTTGCGGTGACTTGGGCTGGGTTTGCCATTGAAGGTACGGTTATTCTATTAGAAATTTTACTAATTGCAACACTTGTTCGTTATATGCCGAGAATCATAGCGGATGTACGATCAACTACTTTACCAGATTTGTTTTCATTTCCAAAAGCAGTTGAAAAACATGCACCTAAGCATCTTATTATCCAAATGCTTTGCACAGACTTTTTAGTGATTTACTACGCTTTTGCAAGCTGGAAGAGAAAAGAGCAATCTGGGTTAACCTTGCATAAAAATTCGAGCTATATAGCCTTTATCATTATGCTTATCCATGGAATAGCCATTGAAACAATAGGGATTCATTGGTGGCTACATGAGAAATCACTTGTTCTTTCTATTCTATTGCTTATTTTAAATGTATACTCTGTCCTATTTTTTGTAGCAGATATGCAGGCCATTCGTTTAAATCCTGTTCATGTAACATCTGATAAATTGTATTTGTCTTTAGGATTGATGAAACGAGCAGAAATTCGCTTTGACCAGATTGAGGAGCTTGTTGAGGATAAGGAGCAGTTGGAAGGAAAATTAGCCAAGGATACAATTGATTTTATAGCACGTGATTTTGAAGCTGCATATCCACAGTTTATATTAAAAATGAAGGAGCCTGTGGAAGTGACTTTTATGCTGGGGCTTAAAAAACGTTATAACAATGTAGCCATTAAAGCCGACCAAGCACAGGATTTTAGAAAAATGCTTCTACAAGGAATGGAAAATAATAGAGATTAATAAACAACAGGTGCTAGCAAACTAAGCTGGCACCTGTTTAATTTGAATAATCATTAAATAGGGGATGATATTTGTTAAATATGAAAGTTGGAACGGAAATCAACCTTACGCTATGAGCCTTATCTTACAAGACTAATAATAAAAATAATAAGGACACACAATAATGGCAGATCTATAAATCCCTTAAGTAATCGCCTGCTAGCAGCTTGAATTTGTTCACTAGATACTTGAAAGATTGACCAAATTTTGTGCTCAAAAATTTGCTGGATTACGGATTGCATCATCGAGCGTAAAGTAAAATAAAGAATTCCAAGTACGATAATTTTCGCCCACGACGGTACAATAATAGTTAGCCCGATACCCATTGATAAAAAACGCAGATAGCCGAAGAGATACTGTTTTTGGCGAAGCATCGTTTTACATACTATTTCCTCTATATAATAATCGGAACGTCGAAACATGCGCTTTGAATTTTTCCATAGTAGGCGAGGCTTTTTTAATTTCGGTACTAACTGACTTCGAAGCTCAGGAGCAATTTGGAATAAAAGACTTTGCCATTTATAAAAAGCTGCTTGATCGAGCTCCACTTGCTGATCAAAATATTTAGTGCTGTAAACAAAATGTCTATTATAATAGCTTATACAATAAACTAGAAGAATTACATAAACAAGTGCAGTGATAATAACTGGCACATATAAAAAGCAAACTGTACCGAGAATACACATAAAAATATTACTTACTAGCTGCTGCCATTTATGAAGCTTTAATTGTAAAAGCACGTTTGTGAAACTATTCGTAAATAGTAGTAGAAGTAAAATAAGTAATTCTAATATTTTTACATGATGAACGATTATAAAAATGGGTGCTAATAGAGCAAGGGCAGAACCAAGTAAAATTAGGTGCTTACTTAACGACCAATAAAGACCAGCTTGTTTTAACCGTACCATTTGTTTTCGGTTTTGGATTAAAAAAAGATGATCGGCTCGTTGTAAATAAGTACGAATAGTTTCGATTCGTGTAATAAGAAATAACAGTACAATAATGAACACTAGCGGAATATGTATGACCCACGATGTACTTATATTTAAAATAAAGTCTTTATAAAGGAAAAAGCCAATGACTATTGCTGGCACAACAACATATAAGGCGACTGTCCAATCGACGATGCTTGCCAATAGCTTAAAATTGTGGGAGCGCTCTAATTTTCTTCGTTGCTGCACTATATTAGTCATGGTGGTTTTCCTCAAGCAGTGTGTCGAAAATATCAAGAAGAGATGCTTTGTCCTGTTTCACCGCTAAGCGTAACGATTCAAGTGTACCTTGCTGTAAAATTCGCCCATCATCAATTAATATGAAACGATCACATATTTTTTCTGCCGTATCGAGTGCATGTGTACTCATTAGAATGGCAGCACCTTGCGCTTTTAACTCTTCTAATATCGTTAAGAGCTTACGCATTGCCTGTGGATCTAGGCCCATAAATGGTTCATCTAAAATATAGGTAGAATGCTTGTCGAGAAATGCTAAAATAAGCATCACTTTTTGTTGCATACCTTTGGAAAACGTTGTGGGATAATCGTGTAGCTTATGGTCCAAATGAAAAATTTTCAGTAATTCATTTGCACGATTTGTTAAAGAATTTTCCTTACCAGCTACACGCATGTAAAAATCGATATGCTCCCATAATGTAAAATACTCATACAAAATTGGTCTTTCTGGTACGTAGCCGTAAGCTCCTATTGTCACCTGACCATCCACTACTGGTAATACACCCATCATTGCTTGTAAGGTTGTGCTTTTGCCTGCTCCATTGGAACCGATTAATCCAACAAGCTCGCCACTATTTACTTGAAATTGAATGTTTGAAATAATGGCTTCGTTTTCTACATAGCCACCTTTATGTATGTTAATATCTATTGTCATTCACTTCCTCTCTTTGTATATTTACGAATTAAAGAGGAAAATGTTTCAAATTTTGAGATTTTAAGAAGAATATCGTTTAGTAGATGAGTTTACTGATAGGGGGCATTCGGGTGGCTAAAGAGAAATGGAAATAGAAGTCTTTGCAATAGCCCACCTACTTAATCTAGGTGGGCTATTGCATTTAATATATCTTCACTCACAGCATTCCAAAATTGTTGTTGTATAGCATCGCAATACACATATAGATCTTTATTTTGGACATGCTCGTATAGCTCAGAAATCGCTTCTTTATGAAAATAGAGTCGATGATTTAATGCCTCTCTTTCTTCCTCAATACAAAACGATTTATACATATCTGCGAGACGTTCAAGCTTTGCTAATTTTTGTTTCGTTCCCTCGTATTGTGTTTGGTGAAATCGTCCTACTGCGGTAGTCATAGAGATCTTTGCCCGATGTTCGGTATTTAACGTTCGCAATTCTTCCTGACGAATAGCCACACGATACCAAAACTCATAGCGAATAGGTAAGTCTTTTAGCTCGTATGTGAGCAAGGATTTTAAAATAAAACTAACATGCTCATAAGTATCAATAATCTTGTCTGACTCTTTAAAAATACCAAACATACAGCCACCCCCGTTTAGATTAATACTACGAACGAAGAGTAAAACCCTTTAAATTTTCTATAAAATTCAGAAAAGTAATGAAGCAATAAAATTTTCTGGATATTAATAGAAATCAGCTAAAATACAAGCTTAAAAGTTGATAAAGGGTGAGTATGAAATTTATGTGGATTTTATTGTGTGTTTATAAAAAAATAAATCTTGCTACACTTACTTATGTAACAAGACTTTAAAAGTGGATTTATAAAATTAAATTGAGTTTATATTTTGAGGTTTAGTTTTTTTAGTTATTCCCACTAATAACAAAATCCATAGTAAACTATTTCCAATAGAATGAGTTGCAAAAGAAGCCCATGTTGAATTAGTAAATTGAGCAATCCATGGGGCAATAAGCATGCTAGGAAGCATATTGATAAAATGCCACTTCAAACAAGCATGAACAACCTATGCCCAAAGTAATCCATTTACTACCCATGCCCAATTCCCGAAAATCTCTTGTTGGATAGGGAGGAAAAAGCCTCTCCACATTAGTTCCTCACATAACATAGCAAAAAGGTGTAACGGAATAAATATGGTTATCATTTTCCAATTTCTATAAAGCGTAACACCGAAAAATTCTGATGGAGGTAATTCCATCCTTTTTAATGGATTAAATGGAGCTGGAAGATAACTTGGTGGGGCAAGCATTGGAAGTTTCGCAAAAAACTTACCTAAAGGTTCAAGAAATAGGTCAGCGAATATTGTAACAATAATTGCTCCCACAACCCAATACCAATCGTTTTCTGTTAAAGGATTGAAGCGAAACCTTTCCAAAATATTTTGCCATGTCCAAGCATTTCCCTCTAAATGATACAGTAGTAACGAGATTGGAAATAAACTCATTACAGGAAACCAAAGAAAGAACCAAAAAGCATAAATTAATGGTACACCCTTTTTAATTAATAGCGGTGTTCCATAGTAAACACCATAGTATACTAACGAACCTGTAATGCCGAAAATGAGTAACTGCAGCAGATAGGACATTAGAAAACCCCTTCTATATAAAGGATATATTTACAAATAATATGTAAACATAAATCATTATATTTTTCTATATTTTTTTCGTAGTAACATCTAATCTGCACTAAAGTTTTATAGGAGCAAGAAATATACAGGTGGGACTTAAATACAATGATGCTTTTATATTGCACATGAAAGGCCAACTGAGTACAAAAAATCCGCGTGAGAATAAATTTATTATTAAGTGAAAAAATGACTTTTTGTTGATATTTTGTTTATGCGTACTTAATTGCCTATTACTAAAAATTAGTGGTGATATGATATAAGATGATTGGAGTGGAGGCTGGGCGACTCCTCGGGGATTAGCGTCACAGATGAGACCCTGGAGCAAGCAAACAGGGGAACGAAGGCTAAAACCCATCACGTCCTGTGATAACGCCTTCGTGACCAACATCGTGTTGGCCTAAGCGGCTCATCGGACGCCCCCAGGAAAGCGCCCAGCCGGAACGGAAATCAAACCCCCGTTATGGTAATAGGCCTGCTACTTAATAAAAAACCTGTGAAAATATATATTAACCAGCACTAGTTTTTACCACATGGTAAGAAACTAGTGTTTTTTATTGATGAAAAGTCTTTTAAGTTATCACAAATTTCCTATTTTTTGCATAGAAAAGGGTTGTTTTTGAAGAAATATGGAAATAGCATTTACAAAATAAAATTAAATGTGTTAACTTGAATAGTGTTAATGGTTAACTTAAAAAGAGGGGGAGGTTACCGGTGCAACATTTTTGGGTTGTTGGAACAGATACAGATGTCGGTAAAACAGTTGTCACTACATTGCTAATGCGACAGTTACAAAAGCATGATCTACAAGTTACACCTTATAAGCCCGTGCAAACTGGGGAAGTTTGTGAGAATGGGCATTGCTATTACTACGATACAGCAATGTATGAAAAGTATTCATTACAAAGTCTAAAGCAAGAAAATTTAAATGGTTATTCGTTTAAGGAAGCTGCATCACCACATTTTGCTGCACAACTGGAGGGTCAGCAAATTAATGTGGAGTATTTATTACAGCAAATTCAGTTGTTACAGCAAGCAAACGATGTCGTCATTTGTGAGGGAGCAGGGGGACTTTTTGTTCCAATAGATACATATGGAGAAAATACACTTCTTGATGTAATCGTTCAAAGTAAGCTGCCAGTCGTTCTTGTCACACGAACAACACTTGGAACTATTAACCATACATTACTTACACTTAAGGCATTAAACGCTCGTAATGTTGAGGTTCTTGGCCTTGTATTTAATGGGGATACAGGTAGTCGGATGGAACAAGATAATGTGAAAATGATTTTACAACATCAAGTGTTGCCATATGCGACGATTCCGAAGCTTGGGGATATTTCACAGATTGTTGACTACTCTATTTCACACACGTCTTTGTTTGAAAGGTTGGTCAAATATGAAACAATCATTAACTGAATTACAGACGAGAGATTTACAACATGTTTGGCATCCATGCTCACAAATGAAGGACTATGAACAACATCCGCCTATTGTTATTAAAAAGGGACAAGGTGTATGGCTGTACGATGAACATAATAATCGTTATTTAGACGCCGTATCTTCCTGGTGGGTAAATTTATTTGGACATGCGAATCCACGAATAAGTCAAGCATTAAGCGATCAAGCGTTTAAATTAGAGCATACGATCTTTGCAAATTTTTCACATGAACCAGCCATTAAGGTGGCAGAAAAATTAGTCGCCTTAACGCCAGACGGTTTGAATAAAGTATTTTTTGCAGACAACGGCTCGTCAGCGATAGAAGTGGCACTCAAAATGAGTTTTCAATATCATATGCAGACGGGAAAAACAAAGAAAAAACGCTTTCTAGCTTTAACGGATGCTTATCATGGTGAAACACTTGGTGCCTTATCTGTTGGTGGGGTAGGGCTATATAACGAAGTGTATCAACCACTGTTATTGGATACAGTACGTGCACAAGGACCGGATTGCTTCCGATGTCCTTTTAGGGAGAATCCTGAAAGCTGTCAAGCTCAATGTATACAATTTATTGAAGACGAGCTTAGTCAGCATCATGAAGAAATTACAGCTATTATTATTGAGCCTCTCATTCAAGCGGCTGCAGGCATGAAAATGTATCCGCCAATCTATTTGAAGCGATTACGAGAGCTTTGTACAAAATACGATGTTCATTTTATTGCAGATGAAATTGCTGTAGGTTTTGGACGTACAGGTACATTATTTGCTTGTGAGCAAGCGGGTATTGCTCCAGATTTTATGTGCCTATCAAAAGGTTTAACGGGTGGTTATTTGCCACTATCCGCAGTTTTAACGACTGATGATGTATACAACGCTTTTTATGATGATTACGGTACAATGAAAGCTTTTTTACACTCTCATAGCTATTCTGGTAATACGCTTGCTTGTCGTGTAGCCCTAGAGGTTTTGACAATGTTTGAAGAGGAACGTGTGATCGACATGATAAAAAACAAGAGCGAACGTATGCGAAAGCTAGCTAAGCAGGCTTTTGAAGAGTTGCCGTTTGTTGGTGAATATCGTCAGGTGGGACTAGTTGGTGCTATTGAATTAGTCGCGAATCGTGAAACTAAGGAACCACTTCCGAGTGAGGAACGTATCGGTTATCAACTATCAAAACGAGCCTTAGCAAAAGGCTTACTCATTCGTCCTCTTGGCAATATAGTATATTTCATGCCTCCATACATTATATCTGACGATGAAATGGATTTTATGATTGATACAACCAAAGAGACGATCATGCAATTTTTTGAGGAGCGGGAGGGAATAAGTTGTTCAAACGACAATCAACACTGTCACTTGTGATGATTGCGTTGTTTGCCGCTTTAACCGCAATCGGGGCATTTATTAAAATACCGCTGCCAGTAGTGCCCTTTACATTACAAATTGTTTTTGTTTTTTTAGCAGGTAGCTTGCTCGGTAGTCGCAATGGATTACAAAGTCAGCTTGTCTACATAGGGGTTGGTTTAGTTGGCTTGCCTGTTTTTACACAAGGTGGGGGGATCACCTATGTATTGCAACCAACATTTGGCTTCCTAATTGGCTTTGCACTGGCCACCTTAGTCATTGGTTTCATGATTGAAAGAGTGGATACGCCAACGAAAAAACATTTTATCGGTGCAAATATTGTCGGGCTCATTATTATTTATGGAGTGGCGATACCGTATTTATATGTATCTTTGAATTTCTGGTTACATATGAAAACGAGCTGGTCACATATTTTCGTAGTTGGCTTTTTAAACAGCATTGTTGCCGATTTTTGCTTAGCGATCGCTTCTGCATTTTTGGCCGAGCGCCTTTACAAAGTATTTCATTCAGCAAGAACAATAACTTCTTTCAGCTGAAGTATCTCATTTCTACAGATGTGAGAGGAATGCAGAGGTAAGTTGTTTTTTAGCGGTTGAGCAAACATCAGCTGAAATAAGTGATAGCCTCCGGCGGATGTCACGGAATCGGAAAGTAGTTCTTTGTGCACAAAGCCGATTCCAGGCGATTATGCCGAGACATAATTGATAAAATATTCAAGTAGAGAGGGAGAATGTCTAGATGAATTGGTTACAGTTAGCAGAGGAAGTTATTGCAGGGAAAATCATTAGCAATGAGGAGGCTCTTGCCATTTTAAATAGTGAAGATGATGAGCTATTGAAGGTAATGGACGGTGCCTTTGCTATTCGTAAGCACTACTATGGGAAGAAAGTAAAACTAAATATGATTATGAATGCTAAGAGCGGTTATTGCCCAGAGGATTGTGGCTATTGTTCTCAGTCATCTAAATCGACAGCACCGATCGAAAAATATCCATTCATTACGAAAGAAGAAATTTTAGCGGGGGCAAAACGAGCATTTGACAATAAAATCGGCACTTACTGCATCGTGGCAAGTGGTCGTGGGCCAACTCGAAAGGATGTTAATGTCGTTAGTGAAGCTGTTACTGAAATTAAAGAAAAGTATGGCTTAAAAGTTTGTGCTTGTCTTGGCTTATTAAAAGAAGAACAGGCACAGCAATTAAAAGAAGCGGGGGTAGACCGTTACAACCATAACTTAAATACATCTGAACGACATCACTCCTATATTACTACGTCCCATACGTATGAAGATCGTGTGAATACGGTTGAAATTGCGAAAAAGCACGGAATCTCACCTTGCTCAGGTGCCATTATCGGTATGAAGGAAACAAAAGAGGATGTCGTGAATATTGCACGTGCCCTTCATCAATTAGATGCAGATTCCATTCCGGTTAACTTCTTAAATGCGATTGATGGCACGAAACTAGAAGGGACAAAAGAATTAAATCCACGTTATTGCTTAAAAGTTTTAGCGTTGTTCCGTTATATTAATCCAACTAAGGAAATTCGTATTTCTGGTGGGCGTGAAGTCAATCTTGGGTCACTTCAGCCAATAGGCTTATATGCAGCAAACAGTATCTTTGTTGGAGATTATTTAACAACTGAAGGACAAGAAGCAAACAGTGATTATCGTATGCTTGAGGATTTAGGCTTTGAAATTGAATTATCAGAGAAGCAAGAAGAAGCATTCTGCTAAATAAAAACTTATCCCGCATTAACGGGCAGTAATGAACTGCCCGTAAAAGCCCGATTGGTGAAGACTAATAATCAGTGGGGATAAAGAAAACCCACTGATTAAAGTTTCACTTTATGAAATAAAATCTACTACTACTACTTAATTATCATCGAATTGGAGAGTCGTATGTGCGTCGTGGAAAAGGCGAACATATGGCTTTTTCTGTTGGACGGAAAAAGTCGTCGAACGCTCAGGTAAGGAAGAAAGGTGCTCGGGTTCACCGGAAAAATGCTCAGGGCCGTCGAAAAGCCGCGATTGGCTAATAAAAGATAGAAAGTGACGTATATATGAACAAAGGTAAAATGAAAAGAACTGTTTATGCCTTGGAAAATCCGGTTTTCACAAATTGTTCAATGAAAGCGTTTTGAAATTGAACAGTTTGTGAAGGGCTTCACATAAGGCTTTATTTCTAAAAAAAATTGGCGTAAAATAAGAATCAAGTAAGGGATTGTTATAAAACAGTTGGAAAAAGTATCACGGTTTTCGGTGGTTGTTATATTACAAAAATAAATTGGAAGGGAGCATTTATGATGTGGGTTATTACAGTATTTGATAAAAAGGATGTTCGAATTTTTGAGTATACAAACAAAAATGAGGCAACACAAGCTTTAGCTAAATTCAAGAAAAATGCAGTTTTAACATATACAAAATAATTTCAGATTAAAGTGAAACAATCCTTTTCGACGCTATAGCGCACGAAGAGGGTTGTTTTTTACGTTGAACAGATTATCCTATTAATGAACGAGAATTGAAATCGCACTATACACTAATAAAAGAGCCATCACAATATTAAACGATTGACGATACTGTTGTAGAATTTTTTGAAAAACTGAACCAAATAGGGCCCAACTGAATGTACTCATTATACCTACCATTCCTAAAAATAAAGAAAAAAGAAAGTAGCTGACATAGGAAGAATAATAGGGAAGAATATAGGTTGCTACTACTGTAATGCCAAACAAAATACCTTTAGGATTCATGAATTGTAATAAGACGCCTACTAAAAATAAGCTTCGTTTGTTTTCCTCTTCTTTATCATGATCATTCTCTTTGCTCGTTAGTATTTTATAAGCCAAATATAACATATAGCCTACACCAAGAATGGTCAAAGGAAATTCGATCATTGGCATAATATTTGTAAGGACCCTATTAAATAAACAACTCAAGCCTGTAATCGTTAAAAAGCCAACCCCAACACCTATACAAAACTGAAGAGTTCTTGCTAATCCAAGTTTGTTTGCAAATGACATTGCCATGATATTGTTAGGACCTGGAGTGAAACTGGTAATTATTACGAATACTAAAAAAGAAAATAAAGGCATTTGTGGACCCCCTTTGAAATTGTTTGTTATAATGTCTGAAATAAACAATATAACGACCGTCTTTTTATTATACATAACGGTCGTTATATTGTACATTTCGAAGAGGGGATATATTTAATGGAAGAAATTCATCTTATTTTTGCAAAAAATTTAAAAATGATTCGAGAGAAAGAGAAATTAAGCTTGGAAAAAGTTTCTCAATTGTGCGGAGTAAGTAAAACGATGATAGGACAAATTGAAAGGGGAGAGTCCAGTCCAACTCTTACCACTATTTGGAAAATAGCGAATGGGTTAAAAGTTTCCTTTACTACTCTAATTAATAATCCTCAGCCTGATACCGAAATTATTTTTAGAGAAGATGTTCAAATATTATCTGAGGATGATGGACGGTATAGAGTGTATCCATATTTTCCTTTCCAAGAGGATAGCCGTTTTGAAATATACACGGTGGAGATTGAAAGGGAAGGGACATTAAGCGCTGAGGCTCATAAAGATGGCACAGAGGAGTTTATCACCGTTTTTGATGGTGAACTAGTGATTAGAGTCAATGAAGACGAATTTCACTTAAAGAGTGGTGACTCCATTAGATTTAAAGCAGATCGTCCACACATCTACATGAATCCTAGTGATACGCTAACACGATTAAGTATGACTATCTATTATCCAAATTAAATTTATAACTGGAATGTGTCTCCATTGGGCGAAGATGAACTTTATTTAAGGCTGTTTTCGTAAAGATTAGTTGCTCTTCAACGAACGGGGGAGTTTAGTTCCATAAGAGGTACGATATTTAGTAATACTAGAACTAAAATATGAGGAAAACAGAGGATTAATTAATGAGTAAAACCGTTACTTTTTCAGTTTCTACAAAACAAGTGAAAGAAGCCGTCACTTTACAAGAATTAGGTATAGATGAAGAAATGGACGATAAAGCGATAAAAAAAGCAGTAGAGGAATTTTTCCGAGATTGGCTTTGGAATAACGTTTCTTTTTCTTACATCATAGACGAAGACTAAAGCAAAAGTACTGACCTACTCTGTAACCAAAAGAAGAATTTACTTATTCTACTAATGGAGGCTTTACTTTAAGATTATTGAGTTGCATAGGTAGCTCTTTTTTCTTATTGAACTAACTGTGCAGTTTAGTGGAATAGACAGTCAATTTCAATTGAGAAAAAAAGCGTGTTTTGATCAAACTTTTTTCAAAACACGCTTTTCTATTTGCTCTTATATCAAGGTTTATTAAGTTAATTTAATCAAACTTTATTCCATCCAGGGCTACACCATTGACTATCCTACAGGGTATGCGTTTTGATAATCGTATAAGGATGTCAAAGATTTAGAGATTACTTGCAATTATCTTAAAGTTTTTGCACCAGAATATTTCTTTAGTACAGGTATAGAGACGCTTCCCTTTCCGATGATATCAATCAGCTTTGTTCCAAACCATTGGCAAATCAGGGCATACATGATCACTTTCCAATCGATCACGACACCGGCAACAAGTAATATCAAACTATTAATCCAAAATAATATGCTTCCGGGAGGTCGCTTTATAAAAGATGATATAATAAGAGCTAAAATATCCATTCCTCCTGAAGAAGCCCCCATTTTAAATAAAATTCCCACACTAAAACCGAATAAAAAGGCTCCAATTACTAAATCGACCCATACATTTCCAATTGGATGATGAATGTGTGGAGAAATTGAATGGATAGTGAAGGCAGCTGCGCCGACACAAAACATCGTCCATACCGCGTTGCTTGTTCCAAGCCACTTGAAGGCTGCAATTACCATCACCGCATTTAATAACCAAATGCTCGTTGCATATGGCACAGCCCACATGTAATTTAATAACACACCTATTCCGGCAGCACCACCGGATGGAATGTAATGAGGAAATAAGAAAATAGACATAGCTGCTCCTTGAATGGCAGAGGCAAATGCAAGAATGATTGCTTTAAATAAATGTTGCGACATAACTACTACATCTCCTTGAATGTATCACAGTATTTCTCTTTTGTTTTACATTATATTAGTTCAATCATTAAGTGAAATATAGATTAGTGATAGTTATAATTAGAAATATTTATGATTAGAAAATGGTCATTACAGATCAAGATGCTAAATTTTTAAGTACTATCTCCAACGGATAGCAACCTTTTAACAAGAAAAAAACATTCAGAATGATTATAAAAGGATTGAATTATTAACTATTTCGATTAAACTGTTTGAAATTCCGATAATCGTAAATTATCATAAGTATCCGTCATTTCAAATACGAACGGGGCAGGTTACTTGAAGAAGGGAAATATTTATATTAGGGAGAATCTATACGGAAAAGATTTATTTTTTTTAGAATTGAGGTTTTTAACAAATGTCAGTTGAAAGAAATAGTATGGTTTCTTCTTTAAAGAAAATTAGTAATACCATCCTAAGAGAGAAAGGATTTAAAGGTTCATTTCCACATTTCCGTCGAATTAAAGAAAATTAAGTTTTTCTCTAAGATATTTTTTATCAGTTTCATTTAAAGATACAGCAGTCTTAATCCTTTCTTGAGCACTAAGTACACAGATTGTGAAAAATGAGCTAAGAGGAGAGCAATTGGATAGACATAATAGGTAGTCGTCTTTTCGGCAGGCTTTCTTAAAAGAGAGGAGGCCCCGAAAATACTCAATTTTGTACTTATTCTTTGAGAAATGTTTCAATGAAATGACGTGCTGTAGTAGTCATATATTGATTTTTCATCCAAACAATAGCCGTCTGAAAAATACTGCTTTAATTATTGCTCCTTTAGTACCCTGGAATATTGCATCAACTTTTCCGGCACTAATTTTATCAGTTGGTGCAGGATATATACCGTACGCCCTTTTTTTATATTTTGTACCTTTATTTGGGTTAATTAAAGTCATTGACTTAAATTATAAAAAATATGTACTCGATACAAAAAATTAAAGCAAAAACGATAGTTTATAACCATTAGGGTAGTCGCTTTTTCTTAAGTAATGGGAATTATTCTTGTTAAACAAGTTGTCAATAACGTAAGATTTTTTTGCTACTCGAATCTTTAACTAACGGAGGTTAGTTGAAGAAGAAGGGTTTTAGGGAATGGTATTGAATAAGTTAATATATGTAAATTGTTACTTGAGGGCGATATGACAATAAAGAAAATTTGTGCCATAACAAAATTATCGAAATCAACCTTGTATCGAGCACTTGATAAAAGAAAAAATAGGGGATACTTATGAAAATAGAGCGCTTATTAAAAATAATATTTATTTTATTGAACAAACAAAAAGTAACAGCTGAGGAAGTTGCCAAACATTTGGCTGTCTCAACCCGAACAGTTTATCGAGATATGGAAACTCTATCACTTGCTGGATTTCCAATCTATGCCGAACAAGGAAATCTCGGGGGATATCGCCTAATCGAAGGTTATTATTTTCCTCATAGTTACTTTACAGAAGAGGATTTACGACTAATCAAGGAAACACTAACGAGTACGATGACTTTACATACTGACAAGGCATTACAGAATATCCTTGCAAAAATAACCTTACTTAATGAATCCAAACCAGAAAATTTAATTGATTTTTCTTTCTTAAATAACAAGGACGGAGTTAAGGTAACCGATATTCGACAAGCGATTAAAGATAAAAAGTGTCTTACTTTTTCTTATGCAAAAAAAGAACAGCTTGAAACTAAAAAAGTAAAACCAATTCAAGTATTCTTCTATCATTTGAGTTGGTACCTGTTCGGTTGGCCAGAAAATGAGACGAAACCAAAATTTTATCGTTTATCCCGAATACATGAACTGAAAGTTGGAAATTCAGTATTTACCGAATCCTTTGAATACTTAGATGGTTATCAGGAATTTTCAAATTGGATGAAATCATTAGAATCAGAAATAGTTAAAATCGATATAGTTTTACGATTCCCTCTAACCAGTTCTCAAGAGGTGTTTGATTCGTTTCCCGAAACAAACATTGATAAAAGTGGAGTTGACCATTTACTAGTTAGAATTTCTTATCCTGATGAAGAGTGGGTTGTAAAGTTAATTCTTAGTTTTGGATCCCAGGTCGAAGTCCTTTCGCCTAGGAGTTTTAAAAATAAAATAATGGCTCATATAGAAAAAATGACTCGAATTTATTTTACCTAACTTGACAATTAGTTGTCAGGTTAGTGATGGTATATTATGTTTAAGAGTTGTTACTAACTCCGCAAATTTTAACGAAAGAAGATGAAATAACTATGGTACTGAAAAGCGACTTAAATCTTTTAAATTGGACAGAAACAGAACCCGTTCATTCCATTGCTCAAGCAACAGCTGAATATTCAATCGAAGGAGAATTTAATGGGATCTTGCATTCAAACTATACGATTTTTTATTCGGAATATAATAAAGAAGATATCCATAAATCAACATCAACTTTTATTGGATACAGCTTTTTTGAAAGTTCAGATAATAAAATAGTTGATAGTATGTTCTTTGAAGAAAAAGGAATCTTTGCTGAAGGTGTCACTTCTGGAGAGTTGAAAAGTAAGATGGCCAATGGAAATTATTTTTTAGAACAAGGAAAAATGATCATTACAATAGAAAAAAAGAATAGTTAAAACTGAACCCGAACAACTTTGAGTATTATTTAAATGTTGTTCGGGTTTCTATTGGATTCTCTGTACAGATGATACACTGACCCCTAGTAGTTCACACTGGTGCGGTAACTAATGGAGGGGTAAGAGTGAAAGTGCTAAAGAAAGAATTGATTTATACATCAAACCGAACAAAGAACAAACTTTCTTGGACTAACAGAGTGCTTTAGTTTAATAAGAATAGGACTTGCGTTTATGATTGAATTTCATGTATGCAAGTCCTTTTGTGATGATTCCTAAATCATCACAAAGCCACCCTACAAGCCTCACATGACAACACATTGAAGCAGTCAATAAATTGTCATGAACCCCCTCAATATAAAAACGGCCAATAGAGTACTAAATTAAGTAACTGAAAAACGGTCCCCAAGTTGTCTTCATTCGTATTGTTTGATTAGTTCCTGTAACTTGCTTTTTATTTGTTCCCGCACTACCTGGGGATGTTTTACGTTGGCCTCCATGCCTAAGCCCAGGAAAAAATGGGCGATCCATGGTGTAAACGAAGTGTTCATTTTTGTACGAATCGTACCAAATCCATCCTCTCGCAGTTTAAGCCACTGGGATAACCATACTTCTGATTGACATCGTCTTACTCCCTCTGGTGTTAAATCTACCTCAAGGTCTAACATATTATCCTCATTTGTTGGCATGATCCACGACTTTATGTGCTCATTCGCCATGTTCAATTTCAAACTTTGGTCTGCGTCTAAAGAAAAATCCTTCACTCTATCTACACGAAACGTTCGATAATCCGCTGCTAAGAAACAATAGGCCTGGCAGTACCATAACCCATTCATCGTATAAATCCCGAGAGGTTGAATTACTCTACTTTTGCTAGTAGAAACTTCATACAGGATAGTGACGACATGTTGCTCCAGTGCAGCTTCAAGTAGTTCCTTTAAGAACGGAACATTTAACTCATGTGGAGGCACCCAAAATATAAGCCGTTGTTGCATACTTTCAATCTTTTTCTTTAGTTCACTCGACAAATAGTGGAAAAATTTATCTAATGCTGTATTCACTTCGTTTTTGAAGGGGAGTGCTTTGTAATTACGTAACGATTGGCAAGCAAAAAACAATGCGATTGCCTCATGTTCTGTAAAGCTGATTGGCGGTAACACTTTTTCACGCAAAACACGATAACCACCGTTGGGTCCAGTTTCGGAATAAAGCGGTACACCCAGCTCACTCAGCTCCATTAAATCGCGAATCATCGTTCGGCGTGAAACACCGCATTCTTCCGCCATCTCCTGAATGGTAAATTTCTTACGTTCATTGACCTTCATTATGAGCTGAATAAGTCTTTGCGCTTTGTGCATAAAATAGTCCTCCTCTATTAAAAAAATTATTAATAGTGCCAATAGTTGTCACTATTATCCCGTATATTAAAACTAGAAGTCAATGTTTATGAAACTACGAGAATCGAGACTAGAAATACGTTGACTTCACCAATAAGAGGATGAAAGGTGACTAAAAAATGGAACCAGAAAATCAAAAATATGTAATGGAAATTGTTTTATTTGAGCTGAAGGAGGGGACTAGCAAGCAGCGTTTTTGTCAGGCAGCTGCCGCACTTACCAAGGTCTTAAAATTTGAAATATTAGGATTTGAGGGGCGCACATTGCTACATACACCAGACGAAAGCCAATGGACGGACATCATATATTGGTGTGATATGGAAAAGGCATTGGCAGCGATAGAGCAACTCAAGTCTATACCAGAGTTTCAAAATTTTGTGTCGATGATTGATTCACGGGAGATTACGCTAAGACATCTGATCCCGACTAATTTGAACTTGTAGAAGTTTGTGAAAGTCAGTTAAGCGCCATCGCTCAATCAGGATGGAGCTGATACCTAACAGAAGGGAGATGGAACATGGCTGATACATTTGCAGGTAAATACACACCGGATTTCTTCAACAAATTTACGCATATTGTAAAACTTGAATATCCTGCTTTTGATTCAAATAAGTTTATGAGTTTAATCTACGACGATCATTGGGAAAAGGAACAATTCAAACAGCGTATCAGACATATAAGCGCTTCTTTACGAATGACCTTACCTACGTCCTATAGTGATGCATTATCTATTTTGACTCGAATTGCACCTAAATGTATTGGAGTGGAATACTTATTCTTTCCAGATTTTGTGGAAGTGAATGGACTAGATGATTGGCATGATTCCATTCATGCATTAGAGATATTTACACAATTCTCCAGTTCAGAGTTTGCTGTTCGGTCTTTCATATTAAAAGATCCCGAAAGGATGATGGATCAAATGTTGAAGTGGGCGAGCCATCCCAATCATCATATCAGACGGTTAGCCAGCGAGGGGTGTCGGCCAAGATTACCTTGGGCGCCTGTGTTGGAAGCATTCAAATTGAATCCATCACCCATTTTACCGATTTTAAACCAGCTTAAACAGGATACTTCTGTGTATGTACAGAAAAGTGTGGCTAACAATTTGAACGATATTTCCAAAGATCATCCGGATTTAGTGAAAGATCTCGCTCATGGCTGGTATGGAGCGAATTCCATTACAGATTGGATTATTAAACATGGATGTCGTGGTTTACTAAGAAAGGGAGATTCAGAAGTACTTTTCTTGCTTGGTTTTGAAATCTCTCCAGATGTGTCAGTTATTGAATTATCGCTAGAAGAGGATAGTTTGGAAATTGGGCAAACGCTTATTTTTTCATTTTCCGTTCAGACTAACTCCTCTGAATCGCAGAAGCTCCGTGTGGAATACGCGATTGATTTTGTCAAAGCGAATGGAACGACTTCTAGAAAATTATTTAAAGTGACGGAACGCATATTCGAAAAAGAAGGCCGCCGATATATACGGAGCCACCATTTTAAAGATTTGACAACCCGTAAGCATTATCCAGGTAAACATAAGCTAGCAGTCATAATAAATGGAAAAGAGCTAGCTGCAACACATTTTTATGTCAGTAATACCGCAGAACTCTTATAAAAAAAGTAAGAGTCATACAGAAAATGATAATAGGATATGGAGGTACAATAAATGAATAATGTAACAGTAATCGGCTTGGGATCAATGGGGGCAACATTAGCACGGGTATTGCTAAAAAAAGGCTATCAAGTGACCGTGTGGAATCGATCCATAGAAAAAGCAGAATCTCTACTAGAAGATGGGGCAATCCTAGCTACCAGTGTCGCTAGTGCCATAAGTGCAAGTGAGGTGTCCATTATTTGTTTGTCCGATTATAAAGCTTCCATTAGTATTTTGGATACAAAAGAGGTCAAACAGGCTCTCTCAGGTCGAGTACTTATCGAGTTGAGTACAGGTAGCCCTCAGCAAGCACGTGACAATGAATTATGGGCTCAAGAAAATAATGTAGAATATCTTGATGGAGCAATAGCAGCTTCACCACTTCAAATGGGTAATTCAGAGGCAACAATTTTCACTTCAGGTTCCTTAATAGCCTATAAACAGAGTGAACAAATTTTAAAATGCTTAGCTGGGAATGTTCCTTATCTTGGAGAGCAAGTTAGTGCTGCATCTTCTACAGACTTAGCCTTTCTTTCATACTTGTTTGGTTCATATTTAGGATTTTTCCACGCGGCACGAATCCTTGAATCAGATGGACTACGCATAGATGATTTCGGTTCCATGATTGCCCATGTTTCACAAGTTGTTGGAGAGGTTATTAAGTATGAGAGTGAAGTAATTCAAACAGAAACCTACGATAACCCACAGAGTTCTATAAATATGTGCATGACTACAGTTGAACTTTTCATGGTACAAGCTCAAGAAGCTAAAATTAACAATGAATTTCCGATGTTTGCCCAAGGCCTTTTCAAGAGGGCTTTGGATGCAGGCTACGGAAATGAAGAGCTTGCTGCTTTGATTAAAGTAATGAGATAGAGTATTTAGGTGGGTAACTGGGTTTAAAGTAAAAGTAGTACATGCCTGAATGGGGAAGGAAGCTATCGAACACTTGCGAATAGTGGTTTAGGTATGACGCCCCTAGTGCTGATGAAAGTATTTTTGATGGTATTGCAAATGGAGTCTTGAATTGTATCCCAGAAGTAGAAAATTATTGGGAAAAGATTAAAATCAAGGGTTTGAAATAGTGGATGTTCATCAAATTTAAACTCGTTCTTATTCAACCTTTAACTATGATGAGAAATAAGAAAAGATGGTGTAAAATTTCACACCATCTCTTTTTTATAACTTTGTTTGTTTTTAAACGACTTTTATAAAATGCTACCTAAGCGTTTAATTCCTTCTCGGATGACTTCTGGTGTTGCATTTGTATAATTTAGGCGCATTGTATTTACACCCGTTTTAGATGTGTAGAATGGATCGCCAGGTACAAAGGCAACTTTTTGCTCCATCGCTTTTTGGAAGACATCTAATGACGAAGCTCCATTGTTCATTGTAGCCCAAATGAACATTCCACCTTCAGGTCGTGTGTAGTCCACATGTGCTGGGAAAAACTCCTCCATTGCATTTAGCATAGCATCTGCTTGATTTTTATATAACGCTATAATTTTCTGAACGTGCTCCATATAGTCATTGTTTGCAAGATAATCATAAATGACATATTGAGAGAAAATATTTGTGTGTAAGTCAGTTGCTTGCTTTGCAGTTTCGATATGATGCATTAATTCTTTATTTTTTGTAATGATAAAGCCAAGGCGCATCCCTGGTGTAACCGTTTTAGAGAAAGAACCTAGTAAAATACTATTTTCTAATTTACCAGCACCAATGTATGGTAGTGGCTCACCTTGGAAGCGTAATTCTCCATACGGATCATCCTCAATTAACGCTACATCATTATATTTTGACATGATTTCGCAAATTTGCTGACGTTTTTCTTTAGAATACGTAAGACCTGTTGGGTTTTGGAAATTTGGAACTGTATACACGAATTTTACATTTGGTTGTTGTAGTGCATACTCTAATTCTTCTAAGTTTAATCCATCATTTTCGAGTGTTACACCATAAAAGGTTGGCTCACTTAATGTGAAGGCTTGAATAGCACCTAAGTAACCAGGCTCTTCCATTACGATGCCATCGCCTTTGTTAATAAGTACTTTTCCGATTAATTCAAGAGCCTGCTGTGAACCAGTTGTAATCAATACATCGTCAGCATGGACATCTAGTCCGTATACTCGTTGGTATTTTGCAGCAATGTACTCACGTAAAGGTGCATAACCTTGTGTACCTGAGTATTGGAATAGACGACTACCGTTTTCCGAAATAGCTTTGTTCGCAGATGCCTTTAACGCTTCAACTGGGAAAGAGATTGGGTTTGGAAGCCCCCCTGCAAAAGAGATGACATCCTCTGATTCAGTTACTTTCAAAATATTTCGGATGAATGAGGATGGTGTATTTAGTATCTTTTCTGAAAATTGCATGATTTTTCATTCCTTTTATCTGATTTTTTAAAAATTATATCATTGCCATCATATGCATACAATATTATCATTGTATGCAAGACAATTAAACATTGTATGCAAAAAATGAGAGAGAAGGAGCTTAGCTTAGAATATGCCAGTTAATTCGTTCGAAGAATATCCAATGAGTTGGAAGCCGGACATAAGTAAAAGTCCGGCTCCATTATATATAGCAATAGCTGAACAGCTGGAACAAGATATAAAGGATGGAAAATTATCGCCAGGCACGAAGCTACCTCCTCAGCGGGAGCTAGCTGATTTTTTAGATGTTAATTTAAGCACGATCACAAGAGCTTTTAAACTCTGTGGCCAAAAGGGGCTTATTTATGCTTCTATCGGTAATGGAACATTCGTTTCATCTGATGCAGCGACAAATAAAATGTTATTACCAACAAATAAATCTTCTCAAATGATCGAAATGGGCCCTGTATTGCCGGAAAATCACGCTAATGAAGATATTACACGTTATATAAAAAAAATGATGAATGACCCAAATTTTAGTAAATTATTTCAGTACGGACGACCTGAAGGAACTGCATGGCAAACGGAAGCCGCCATGAAGCTTTTGGAAAAGGTCAACTTTCAAACGGATCAACCTGTATTGCTTGGAGCGGGGGGACAAAATGCCATTGTTGGAACGATAGCTGCTTTGTTTCAACCAGGAGATCGAATCGGTACAGATCCCATTACCTATGCAGGTATAAAAACAGCAGCAAATATGCTTGGTATCCAACTAGTAGCAATCCAACAAAGAAACGGAGAAATGACAAGGGAGGGGCTATTATACGCTTGTAAAAATGAGCATATAAAAGGTCTTTATGTTATTCCTGATTTTCATAATCCAACAACCCATACAATGTCGATGGAAACAAGAAAAATGATAGCGGAAGTTGCGAGGCAGAAAGACTTAATCGTTATTGAGGATGCGATCTATAGTTTTCTTAAAGAGAAACCACTTGCACCAATAGCCTCCTATGCACCAGAAAAGGTCATTTATATTGTAAGTGTATCAAAAACCATCTCACCGGGCTTACGATTATCCTATATCGTTACTCCACCAGCACTGCGAAAAAAAATAATGGAAACATTGTATAACATAAATATTTCAGTCTCTCTAATGATGGTAGAGCTTACAGCAAGGATGATTCATGATGGCGTTGCACAAACAATTTTAGAGAAGCACCGGTTGTATGCAAAGCAACAAAACGCCCTTGTTAATCAATATTTGGGGGATTATAACATTTTAGGAGATGAAGAATGCATTTTCAGATGGCTTATACTTCCTGAAAAATTCACCAGTGTTCAGTTTGAATTGCTAGCAGCAAAAGCGGGTGTGCAAGTGTATGCAGCTGAACGTTTTGCCGTAGGAAATGCGAAGCTAGTTAATGCAGTTCGTTTGGCCATCACTGCACCTGAAAATCAGCTTGAACAAGCACTCATTATATTGAAGGATTTACTTGAAAGTGATGGTGATTATACATTTGTTGATTGAATTAGGGAAGGCAAAGTGATGATACCATAACATATAAAATTCAATATATTTCGAAAATGAGAGGTTTTCTTCTACAGAAAATCAAAGTTTACTGTCTTTTTTAATCTTTTCAGTAGTCAAAAAATACAAATTCATCTATTATGCGAAGTTTAAAATAAAGTCGAGACGTTTATAAAAAAGTTTGATTAAAAATCCTGTGTTGATAAGCAGGATTTTTCTTGTTCCACAAACAAGCCTTATTGTGTAACAACTCTATAAAATTTATGACAATCAGATGTTTAGACAAATGATGTTCTGCAAATTCAATCTCTTCCTGACAGTTAATTATTGTTTAATAAGAAGAAATAGGTGTTTATGTTGGTGATAGTTATTATTGCTGAGTATTTTATTTTATTTCAAAGGAACATTTAAACTAAAAATAAAAAACACAGTTAACTATAGTTTACACTCCCCCAACTATTTGGGGAGTGAGTTTATGATAAAAATAGATAAAGTAAAGGAGGTGCTACATATGGAACCAAGATAAATACTCTGTTTACAGAGTATTTTATCGCTTGTTTTTTTATTTAATACTAATAATATCATGTATATTTGAAGTGCAAATATGAACATAGATTATGATGTAGTTATTATAGGTGGAGGGCCAGCTGGACTCTATTCAAGTGTTATTTTACAAAGGGGAATACCAACTCAGTCAACTTCAGAAAATTTAAAAATTGCTTTATTTGATTCAGGTCCTATGGGTGGGTTGGCGAATTTTGCATTCATACAAATTTCTAAAAAATGGGCTTTTTCAGGGACAAATGTAAAAATGAGCTTTGTAGAGGAAGCTAAGAGCATTGGGATAGAGTTGCATGAAAATGTACATATCAACAAAGTTGAAACCATTGAAGATGAAAATCAACCACACTTAGCCCTCTATGCAGATACAAAAAGAATCACTGCTAAGTATGTAATCGTAGCAGTTGGCATTATGAACAATCCATTTGTTTTACGAGATCCTAAAATTTATGGAGTACATTGATTCATACCTAGAAAATAACCATATTCATATACCATCACGAAACAGCTTTGGTTTTAGAAATATTGCAATGGAAGTAGTTCAAATGAATAGGACTAAAAATGTACTTAAAATTGCTCCAGGTAAAATAACCGGAATAAAGCAACGTACTTTAATTGAGGGAATTATAAAATGTAGTAGAAATAAAAAAAGTCGAAGGTATTAGATATGATTATTAATAAGAATTTTTCAAACTTATTATTCGGTAGGCTTTTTGTTAATATGGGCGACAGTCTATATTTTATAACGATTATGTGGTTAGTTTTTGAATTAACCCAAAATACTTTATTTACTGGAATTGCAGGAGCATTATTTATGTTGCCTGAAGTTTTTTCATTTTTTTATGGACCTATTATTGATAGAAGTAATAAAAAGAGACTTTTAATCATTTTCACTTTATTACAGGCTTTATTAATGTTAATTTTATATGTACTGTATTCTTCCGGCGGAGATGTCGCGATATACAGTATTTTATTTATTATTCCATTTCTTGCTTTTCTTTCTGAGTTTACCTACCCAATCGAAAACGCATTAATACCTAGATTTGTGGGGAAGAAGGATTTAACAAAAGCTAATTCCATTATGGCTATCGCTGCCGATGGGGTGGATTTATTTTTTAACGCCGTATCTGGTATTTTAATTGCTGTTACGTCCATAACTTCAATTTTATTAGGTAATGCTGTTCTTTTTTTACTAGCCGCTGTTCTTTTCTTAAGACTCAAGACAAAGGGAAAACACCAAGATGTTAAAAACTCAGAACATGAAAAAAAAGAAGCATACTTTACAGACCTTAAAGAAGGGTTAAGGTTTGTTAAAAAGAAAGAAATATTAGAATTAATTATTCCATTTCTTGTTTTAAATCTATTACTAGCAACATTTACTGTAAATTTACCAGCTGTATCAACAACAATTACGGATTCTGCGATTTCTTATGGGATTTTGCTCACAGTTTCCGGGATAGGAAGTGTAGTTGGTGCAATTATCAGTAATTTTGTTTCTAAAAATCTTAAAATGGGTTCAATAATTATAAGTACCGTCTTGTTTTATGGATTATCATGGCTAATTGGAATTTCCCTGGGCGGATTTTTTATTTATATTTTTTCTTTTTTAGCTAGCATTTTTATAGGAATTATAAATGTGGTTTTCACAGTTATTTTCCAAGAGCTTCCTCCTGAAAATATGTTAGGTAGAGTGAATACAACTATCAAAACATTAATTACTATTTTCATGCCAATAGGTGCCTTACTAGGAGGATGGCTTCCGACTATATTAGGTTTAAAAAATACGATAATAATCAATGCAAGTTTGATTATTATTTTAGCGTTAGTGCTACTTTGTATTAGTTCTATAAGAAATATGGTTATAGATGTAGAAATTTGAAATCTAATGCTAAGTATTATTTTACAAATAGAGATAAAGGTTCTTGAGGCAACTTAATTAAAGTAGTCTCAAGTTTTTTGATTAAATTATAAACAATACCTGCATATTAGAAAACCAACTTTCGACCACCCTATTACTCTCTGTTCTATTTTACAATATGCAGAAATCCTATAATTATCATTAAGCAATACTATAGAGTGTTTTTACTTTGTTGTAAAAACTGAGGCACTGACTTTTTTTTGAATCTAATCCTAGGAACTCAAACATTTCAGCTATCTTAAAAACAACATCTTCCTGATACTTGCCGTCTATTAAATCTAAGATAGCTGTAAAATATTTTATCATTGCCTGTATGTACATGTTATCAACTACATCTAATTTAATATTATTCAATTCAGTTAAATAAAATTTAGCACTACTAACTTTTTTAGAAACTATTTTTATTTCTAAAATGTTAAATAACATTAATGCGACTTCATTCCGGTATCGTTTTAAATTTTTTAAGATAAGGAGTGTATTCATTGCTCGGGAGTATACCAAATCAATTAACTCGTTAGAATAGAAACTTAAAGTATTAGTAAATAATGTGACTTCATAGTATCCCCAACTATTACAATTCATCAAATAGTTTTGAATGACATCTAACTCTTCTCGACATTTATTGGTCCCGTTTAATTCTTCTATAAGAAGTAATACTAAAGCTTGGTAATGTCTAAATTTCTCATTACCAGTTTCCAGGTATTCTTTTTTAACATCAAATGCAATTTGTTTTAAAGCTGCTACGTTTTTTTTATAGTAAGCTTCTATGTATTTGCGAGTGTAAAGTAAATCCTTGTTTCCAGCATTCTTATAAATCACCTCAAATTCTTCTAAGGTTATATTTAGTACATTTAAAATTTTAAAAAACTTTTCTACAGTAGTGTCACTTAATCCCTTCTCAAACTTTGCAATTGCAGGTCTGCTTAATATGTTTTTATAAACTTTATTAGAAGGAATATTTTTATTTATTCGAATATCTCTTATTACTTTACCTACATGCATTTAAATACCTCCATTAAGAATTAAAGTTAACTATTGTTAACATTTTAACATAATTTATTCATTTTTTGAAATGATAATTATATCTTAAAAGGAAGGGGGTGGAAAAAACATGGTTAAATTGTTTGTGTTTTCCTACGAATTTATGGCTAATGACCCATTAACTTTGATTAAACCATTAATCTGGGATTTAATTGGGGGATAGTGAAATTATTTTATTGGATGTTTTATAGATGAGTGGGCATACCTCGGTTAAATCAAGGACGTGTCCGACCATGAGTCAAAAAAAGTACAATAAAGAATTCAAACAAACAGTATTCGAACTTTATCGTTCGGATACACCGGTCGATCAACTAGCTAGCGAATGAGGTGTGTCAGAAGTCACAATTTATAAATGGATTAAACTCCATTCTCCAATTGAAGGAACTGGGGAGTTAACTCAGCTAAAGTAGCTGCTATCCAGAAGGAAAACCTTCACTTAAAACAAGAGGTAGATATCCTAAAAAAGGCTATGACCATATTCGCACAAAAATAGAAGACAAAGAACTGATCGACCACATTACAAAAGAAAGTGAGCATCAACCCGTTCAATTGATGGGTCGCATTTTAAAAATGCCTAAAAGTACGTATTATCAATCATTTCACAAAAAGCCGAACAGTTATCATGTCGCCAATGAAAAGCTACTCGCTCGTATTCGCGTTATTCATAAGGAAAGTGACGGCCGTTATGGTGCACCGAAAATATTTCAAATCCTTAAACAAGAGGGGTATACGGCAGTATTGATCGCGTTCAACGCATTATGAGAAAAGCAGGCATTCGTTCAAACATTACAAAAAAGTACCGTCCGACGCCAACACAGAAACCAGTGGAAGAGCGTGAGAACGTGTTGGGACAAGACTTTACAACCGAAAACATCAATGAAAAATGAGTGGCAGATATTACGTATATCCACACAGTAAATAATGGTTGGTGTTATTTGGCGTCGGTATTAGTTTTGTCATACAAAGAAAATTGTTGGATATAATTTTGGGCGTAAAATGACGGTTGACCTAGTCTTAGAAGCACTTGATAACGCAGTAGCCGCGCAAAATTCAGCGCCATGACTCATTGTACACACGGATTTAGGTTATCAATATACAAGTGAAGCTTTTGGCGAGCGCTTACGGAAATATGAAATGGTCCCATCATTCAGTCGAAAAGGTTGCTCATATGACAATGCGTAACATTTTCAGTAGATTAAACTTATGCACTAACTTAGCAGCTTTTGGTCCATAAAATGCTATGGATCATATCCTTGTTAAGGATCTGTTCTTTAATTTATATGAGTAAACGAGTCGCGAATAAAAAGTAATACATAGCATTTTCAATATAAAAATAGGGTGAAAAATGTACGCTGGAATTGGTTTTGTAAGCTTGAAAAGAATGCTTCTAATTGAAAAGATTTTCATGAAAATGAATAATAGATTTTTAGACGAAGCTTATTCTACAAACAGGCGCTTTAGCGAAAGAAGAAATAATTGTTTTTTGAAAAGAATAGTTCAATTAAATGTATTAAGAGCGTATTTTGAATTGATCTTTTTTCAAAACACGCTCTTTCTTGTTGTTCATTTATCAAGGTTAATAGTATTGATTTTTATTTATTCTAAAGAAACAGTACCGAGGCAAAATAATTTAACAAATCAAATTGTAAAATGTAAACTAAATGTGATAGTGACAAATTGAAATAATAGAGTAATCTAACTAGCGACTATAACTTGATAAATGAGGGGATAGAATATGAATAAGGGAAGAATCATTTTACATATTGACCTTAATTGCTTTTATGCCTCTGTTGAACAAATTTATGATGCCTCATTAAAAGGGAAACCAGTAGCCATCGCAGGTAACCCTAAAGAGCGTAGAGGTATTATTATTACGTGTAGCTACGAAGCAAGAGCAAGCGGCGTTTATACAACTATGAATGTCGGAGAGGCGCGGCGAAAGTGCCCAGAGCTAATTGTACTTCCTCCTAATTTCGAACGGTATAGAGCAGCGTCCAAGTCATTTTTTAATTTGTTAAAAGAGTATAGTGAAATTCTCCAACCAGTTTCAATCGATGAAGGATACTTGCAACTTCCTATAGTAGAAGGCCAAAATGTATTGCAACACGTACAAAATATGCAAGATAGAATCTGGAACGAACTGCAACTCCCTTGTTCAATCGGCATTGCACCGAATAAATTTTTGGCGAAAATGGCAAGTGATATGAAAAAGCCAATGGGTATTACAGTACTCCGAAAGCGTGATGTTCCAACAATATTGTGGCCGATGAATGTAATTGAGATGCATGGGGTTGGCAAAAGTACAGCGGAGAAATTGGGGAATTTAGGTATCAAAACAATTGGAGAACTAGCTGTAGCTGATGAATATATATTAAAGCAAAACTTTGGCATTAATGGTCTACGTATGAAGCAGAAGGCAAATGGCGAAGATGATAGACCTGTCGATCCAGAAGCAATATACGATACGAAAAGTGTAGGGAATTCAACAACACTTTCTCGTGATACGACAGATAGAGATGAATTATATAAAGTAATCGTAACACTTTCTGAAAAGGTAGCGGAAAGATTAAAGGCCAAGAAACTTGCTGGAGTAACTGTTAGTATCATGATTCGTTCAGCTGATTGGGAAACGTGTACACGAAGTAAGTCTATCAATAACGCAATTCATTCAAAAGAGGATATCGTTGAGCATGCCTGGTATCTATTTAATAAGCATTGGTACGAAGAACCTGTACGATTACTGGGTGTTACTGTATCGAATGTCAGTGATATTAAAGAAACGACACAACAGCTAACGTTATTTAACTTTGAAGAGCATGTAAAAGATGAACCTATCATTAAATTGGTTGATCAAATCGAGCAAAAGTTTGGAAAAGGAACAATTTTGCGAGGTTCAGATATTGCCAAACCAGTAGGGAAATATCAAGCAAATACGAGTTTTAGTAAGGACTTTTGGGATGAACATAAGTAAAAAGAAACGAATGGAGAGTTAGCTTATTACGGAATATTATTAAATGGTTTTTATCATTCATCTTTATTCTAAAGCTATAATATAAATCTCAAAGCCATTAATTAATTGATGGCTTTGAGATTGGCGATTCTGAATTGAAAACTCTTTTGCTTCAATTTCATCTTCTGCTATTCTAGTTTGTCTTTAACTTCTTTCAGTAAATAAGAGCGACAGGTATAGAAGTCTTCCATCTCTATAGCTGGTGAGATTAATGCGAATTTATGATACTTTTGGGTGTCCAAACACCTATAGAGGAACTCATTCTAATTCATTTTTTGCTTCATCTACAAATGACCAATAGAGCTGATAAAACTCGTCTGATTTTTGTTTTTCGGCTGGCGTCATTCCGTAAGACCATTGTCCATTTACGGTTCCTAGTACCGTGATCCCCCCAACGACGACATCATATTCATAACCACCTAAAGAATTGTTAATTGGACGCAACATGCCACTTGCCACAAGACTTTTATTTGTTTCCGTTTGTATATTGTCGTGTTTAATCAAATAATCCACAAGCGTCCTCGGGCCTATCTGTGTTGTTTCCTCTGATTCGAATTTTTTTATTGCTTGCATCGCTTGTTTGTGAAGCGTTTTTCGGTCAGGGGATACGGAAGAAATATATTGTGCGTGTAATTTATTTTTCTCGTAATGAAAGCCCTCTATGGCGTTTCGATTTGTATTTCGCACATATTTTTCAGCTAATGCTTTGAGTTGGCTGATTATTACATCCTGCGGGGGAACTTTCATGCCTTTCGTCGGGATGATGTCCCAATTCGGTGTATTTAATGAACGACTTCCTTTGAATGAAACCAGATTGACATCCGACTTCATTCCTACTTCATTTGGCGTATAGTTGCATAGTAGTTCGGAAGTCTGAACACTTTCTTTAGAATATACATATTCTTCTGTTAAATGAGACTGATCACTTTTTATAGAGTTATTTTTATTCATTGAGTATACAGGGTTAGATTGTATTTGCGATAAATTAGTTATTTTCATAACTGTATTACATCCCTTTCAAATTATAAGCATTTGAAGTATTTTTTTACTTTTTGTCTACTTCGCACTGTATGCAGGGTAGACAAAAAGCTAGGGTAATGTCAGTGTTGATCGTAATTAGATATTTAACGTAAAACTTGCAGCATCATTTATTTAATTAGGTCTCATAGTGCCGTTTTTAAAAGTTTTATTTATATTCTATTATCATTTTGCTACCGAATACGGTGAACCCATCCATGCCTGTCTGTTGTTTAAGAATAGTTCCTTCTAACTGAACGAACCACTTAACATTAGCATCCTTATCTTTAAAAAATGTTGTTTTACTAGTAGATGTTGGGCTATCAGTTTTCTGAAACTTTACAGTAGCAGATGATGGACTACCGTCATAGCTAATAAGATAGTTGTCAATTGTTGTAAATTGAGATTGTGTCACTCTTGTATCAGTTGGACAATAGATAGTGATGCTAACAACTTTCGATTTAGCGGGAATTACTTTGGTTAAATCAACGTATTGTCCGATAGATAAAACCTTTCCTGTTGTTTTTGATGTAGCGAAATCTTTAGATAGTATGCTTGTATTAGTTGGATTAGTTGCATATAACGATGTATCTAAAACGTCCTCTATAGGTACTTCAATACTTTTTACCTTATAGTCATCTGTCGTCGGTATGTAAATCTGATGCAAGAGTAGCTGGCATACCAATAGACAATACCATCGCTGCCGTCAATCCTGTGTATATGAGCTTTTTCAAATTTATAACCACCTTTATATTTTTGTTAAGAATACTTTTAACTAGCGCTATGAATATTCATTATACTATAATTTACATTTAAATTACATTTTTATATTT
>NZ_JBHJTF010000045.1:0-35083 GCF_042267565.1 Lysinibacillus sp. NPDC056232
GTATAAAATTATTAGAGAAAATGGTGGGGATGTTAAAGATACCTTGAGTGAAGGAGAAAAGACATTTATTACATTCTTATATTTTTATCAACTGTTGAAAGGTAGTAATAGTAAAGAAGAAATTGCTGCAGATAAAACAGTGGTTATTGATGATCCAATTTCAAGCTTAGACAGTAATGTTCTCTTTATGGTGAGCAGCTTAGTCAGACAGATTATGTTTGATATAAAAAATAACTCTACTGATATTAAACAACTATTTGTTTTTACGCATAACATATATTTTCATAAAGAAATTACTTTTAATAAAGGTAAGAAAAGTTACGGTGAAGGAGGCTTTTGGATTGTTAGAAAAAGAAATAATATAACTTCTATTACACAATACTCAGAAAATCCAATAAAAACATCATATGAATTACTTTGGAAGGAGTTGAAAAATAAAGATAATCAAAGCCTTGTCTCCATTCAAAATGTTATGAGAAGGATATTAGAAAATTATTTTAAATTTTTCGGAAATATTAATATTGACAATTTAGAAGAAAAATTTGAGTTCGAAGAAAAAATGATATGTCGCTCACTAATTTCTTGGATAAATGATGGATCACATTCTATAAATGAAGACTTATTTGTCGAAACTAATAACGACTTAGTTCAGCGATATTTTGAAGTATTTAAAAAGATCTTTACTATTGAAGGACATAAAGCTCATTTTGATATGATGATTGGTGATTATCAAATGGGACCAATCAAAACTGCAAGCGTTGAGATAAATTCTGAGAAAGCAGTTGCAAGTACAACAGTATAATTTAATTGATATACGTAAAACATTCATGAGCGATTGTTCTCACCGTATTTTTCACAGAAAATAATCTTATACCAAAGTCTCAAAATATATTAAATAAGAGGATTAAAAAAGGAGAGATAATTTTGAAAGAAAATATTACACAACCAGTACCAAAGTTAGGACATTCTTGTTACCTAGATATGATATCTACTAGCTCATCCCCTGAAGCAAAAGCAAATGCCGCAAGAAGATACGCTGAAATGATGATAGACTTATTTTTAAGCGAGAAAGCAAAAGAACGCTTGGGAGAGGATAAATTCAAAAAATTAGGGCTTGGTGACCAAATCAAAGAGATTCGGAATGATTTTAACAAAGAAGTAGTTGACGCATTATTTAATATTAAAAATATTGGAGATAGAGGCTCTCACTACTCTCCTGATAAACAATTAAGTGAAGAAGAAGTAAATAAAATTTCAAAGACAGCGCTAGGTTTATTCACTTTAATATTAATTGATTATTTCAAAAAGAACAGATTTGATAAAACAATTATGACTCCTACAATTTTCAGTACATTATTTCCAGAGGTAAGAGCAAATGTACTTTCACGTTTACTTAATAATGGAATTTTAACAGAGGATTATGATAAAGGAATATTACATAAGTATATCCTTGCACTAGTGAAAAGTAGAAAGACAGACAAAGCAAAAAAATTATTAGAAAATAAATACAAAAAAGGATTAATAGAAATAGATTTTTATAAGCAAGAGGAAGATAGTATTCTGCAAATCGAGGAAGGAATGAAAAAAGAAGAACTTCCCGTACCTAAAAAGATTAATGATTGTAAAAGAAATTTTGATGCTGTTATTAATTCCTTAGATCAGGATGAACGAATTAAAAATAAAGAGTTAATTAAAATCATTTCTACACTACTTCATGAAATAAGTCCGAGCGAATTTGGTTCTTCCATTCCAAATAAAAGATACCCAGTACAAGTTTATTTCAATATAGAAGATTAAACGTCCAGCTTTAGGTTGGGAATAAAGTTTGATTAAAATTATTTTATAAGTTCTTATTTAATGAGATTCTTTTTTTCGGATTAATAAAAAAAGACAAAAATATCGCGCCTTTTTTATAAACATCGTAACTTAACTTTATTTTAATTCCACACTAACACCTCGGTATTAGTATGAAATGGAAGAGTATTTTTGTACATCTTTATTCAGGCAGGAATGTACACATTTAAATCAGCATTAATATCCTATTATTCGATAATACCTCCGACCAGCTGTTGCCCCTTTTAGAAATCGTAAAGATACTGTAGCTTTTGAATAAAGTTCGATTAAAAGTAAGTTGCAAATGCTGATTTTATACAGAAAGAAACCAACTATTTTGAAACAAAGTTTGATCAAAACAGTTGGTTCTTTATTTATCTAGTTTGATTTTTATAATAAAGATTGATTATTACTGGATGTGAATCTTCAATTAAAGCACCCCGTTAGTAAAAATAATTATAATTTCACTGTACAAATTTTATGGATGATTTGACCATCTATTTCCGTTTGTCCTGTACAGACACCGATTTGCAATTTGTTATAAACAGCCCATTGAGGAAAAAGGGATGCTAAATATTTAATTATCTTTCCATCAGGTGTTGCATATCCTACATTATTTTTATCACTTAAATAGGCAACAAAATCTGGATATAATGCTTCTGTCCATTCTTTAACTTCAAACTCCGAATCAAAAATACGGTTATCCTCTTTATAGCTTCCATTTATCCATTTAACATTTTCCATTGAATCCACCACATCTCCAATTTTCTCCACAACTATTGCTATATTATTATGCTAACCTGCCCTGTTAGTTCAATAAAGAAAAAAAGAGCTGCATTATGCAACTCAATGATCTTTAAGTAAAGCACCCCGTTAGCCATCCATGAAGCGCCAAAAATCAACACATAAAATTATTCTCCAATTAACACCACCAAAGGAAGCCTCATGACGTAAAGCCCCGTTAATACAATACTTAAACTCCCGCTTTTCCGATAATAGCTTTTATCCGCGCTTGTTCTTCAGTCTTATCCATGTATTCAAAAAATCCAAGACGATTTCCCCAAGGGTCCGTAAATGTTCCCCATTTAGCTGAAACTTCTGGTCTTGAGTAAATTTCAAAGTTATCAATGTTAAGTTCTTTTATAAGTCTTTCTCTTTCAGCTTCGATATTTGTAACACCTAAACGTAAAGGGCCATTTCCTTCAATAAGATTCCCCTCTGCTACTTGTAACCAACAACCAGGTATAACTTCCCACTCTACAAAACCATCATGTGGTATGAAATCCGGTTTCTTATTTAACAGTGTTTCATACCACTTATGCCCTTCTTCGATATTAGATACTCGTACTTGAGTAGTCATTTCAAAAATCATTTTAACCCCTCCAAATTATGGTATGTATATTCTTTTCAATACATTTGATTAAAAACCCTTTAATCAAAGCAATTATCCCGAGGCATAATTGCTTTCGGAGGCTTTAACTTTTTTCTTTGGTTCCTCAACTTACTGTATCAGTAAATTGCGACAAAAAGATTTGTCAATAAGTAGAAAAAAAGAGTGCTTTCGCCCCTTTTTGTCTCATTGGAGAGAAAATTGAGAGAACATGTTATATACTCAAATAGTACATATTCAGAAAACGAGGTATCCACCAATTATGGAAGCGTTGAATGAAATAAAGCAACGCTTGGATAGGTGGATCAACATCTTATAGTCGAAAGTAAACTTGACTTATTTCAAAAAACAGCCGATTTGCGTCATACTACTTTACTACACTAAATAACATAGGAGTAATCAACATGACAAACTAAAACTTAATTTTCGAATTGCTACAAGAAATTAAGCAAGAACACCAAAAGACAAATCAACGTCTAGATAAAATTGAACAGCGTCTTGATAGAGTAGACCAGAATATCAATTTTTTAACTGAAGAAATTAGGAAGCTACAAACGGTTAATGGCCAAGCAATGTATGAAATATCAGAACCTACAAAGCAAAAATTTGAAGTAAATGGACAAATGCCAGACGTTAACTTAAAGAACTCAGTACAGGAGACTGGCAGCTTGGAAGAACATTTAGAAGAACTTTGGAATAATGTCCTGACTCGGGTTGGACAAGAAATTTCTAAACCTAGCTTCGAAACGTGGATAAAGTCTACTAAATTACTGTCCTATAATAGGAGTAACTCAACTGTGACGATTTCTGCGCCAAATTCGTTTGCTCGGGACTGGCTTGAGAATCACTATATGCATTTGATTAAATGTATATTTACGGAGCTTACAGGTGAAGAGTCGCTTATTAACTTTGTTGTTCAAAACCAGGACCCCGCCGATTTTGACTTACCTACAATGAGCTAGCCAAGCGTAAGAGTTGATGGTGAAGCTACTATCTATAGAAGACCTTGAATCACATGAAAAGATGCTAAAGGAATTTTTACGTTTTAGTTAGGAGAATAACTCGAAAGAAGAGAACAAGATTTTTTCAGAGTGTATTTTAGAAGCTCTCTCAGAGGAAGAAAAGTATATGGGATATATTAAAACTAAAGAAAAAAGCATGAAAACAGTTGATAAATATTAACCTCCTCTTCCATACTTCCCTATTTTATAATGATAACAAAGAGAGGTAGTTTAAATGGAACAACACGATTATTACCACAATCTACTGAAAAGACTTTGTAAAGTACACAATATTTCTCCTCGAAAAGTTAGATTTGAGAATGTCGAAGATGTAGTAATTATTCGCGTTAAAAATCATTTGAAAGAAGGAGTAGATTTGGAATGTTTTAAAATTTTAAATCTTATTCTTCAAACAGTCGTACCTTTAGGTATAAAGTTCAATCAACAATTATATTTATATCCAGGAGGAAATAGATTAGATAGAGTTGCAATAACTTTTGAAAAAGATGATTATGTGCTATTAAACGGACAACTAGAAGCCGGTGAAATAAATTAAAGGGTAGCTTAACGCTACCTCTTTTTCCTCCTACAGTAAGCTGTGAGCCGCTTCGAGATGGGAATTCTCAGAGTCGTACATTTACTTTTAATAACAAATACATAAAATTACTTTCAACTCAAATGGAGTAAGATACCTTACATGCAAAATTGGTATTCTACACCCATTTGCATCAATTATGCCTCGGCATAATTGCGTCCGGAATCGGCTTTGTGCATAGGTACGCATCCTTTACAAAATGGAGTTTTTGCATTTGCTAATAAATAAAGGTTGAAGGAAACTTTTTAATCAATCTTTATTCTAAAGCAACACTTATATGATTAATCAACAACTTTTCCACCTGTGATTTAAGAGCTTGATTTGCATAACGGAGTACTACATCATTACCTGTAGTGGCAACTTGCACGTCACTAAAGTATTCATCTACTGGTTGCCACCCTACTACTCGTATACGTTTTTGTGCAAGTTCTCGTTTGAGGTTAAAATATTCTTGTCTTAGATCCTTTAGCAATGAATCCATCATTGGAAGAAATACCGTTTTCATTTTAAACTGCTCTAATTTACAATAGTCAACTTGCAATGATTTAACTGCTAGCTCTAACAAAAGATACTTATGAAGTAGCTGTCTTTCGTCGGGTTTAATCATAATAATCAGCATCCAGTTGGGCCGATTGAATACTTTGGATTGGAATACTTTTCGTGTTAAGTAGTGTTTCAAGTATGAGTTCATTAGTATTAATCGATTTAATTATTCCAGTCCATTGTGTGATTTTGTAGTCCTTCCACACTTCTAATTTTATGTCCAATTGCTGATTAAAAGCTTGATCAATTGTTTTTTGTAGTTCTTCCAGTTCCCACTCAGTCAATTCTCTTGGCTGTTCTGTACACTCTTGTTTATACTCTCTAAGAAGCTCTAAATGCTCCGGCAACATCATCGATGCCCATTTAATATTACCTCTGTCTTGTATCATAAATAAATCACTCCTATGCCAAATGACCACCAACTAAGCGATCTCGATTAATAGCTGTACCAGCTTTTGTGAAAGAAATGGCTCTTAATATTGAGGTAGCTCCAAACCTGTTGCGTATTGCATCCATTGTAGGACCGATTATTTGACGCTGTGGCTTACGATCATCGAATAAATCTAATTGGATACTATGCTCTCTTTCCAGGTTGGATATTCTAACTGATAACTGACGTGCAGGCTCTCCTGCAAAGTGTTCGTCTAGTAATTCAATACAAGTTCTATACATCACAAGTGTTTCACTTGTTGGTACTGCAATCGTTTTAGATCGATGGAATCCTTTGGTCATAGCGTTTCGACTATAAGAAAGACCCATACTAATTGTACGTCCAACATAACCTGCATCCCGCGTTCGCTTCATTACGTCCTCACACATTTCAAGGAGCACTACAGAGATTTCTTTGCGTGTATGGTAATCCCTCATCAGCATTTGGCCCTTCCCAAAACTTAAAGCTCCGTTTGTTATTAACGGCTCCCCTAATTTGGATAAATCGATTCCCCATGCATGGTAATAGAGTTGATTGCCCATTACACCAAAGCGCTTTTCTAATCCTTTTAGATCTGTATTAGCCAAACCCCCGACTGTTTGTATCCCCATAGCATTTAGATTTGCTTCCATCTGTTTACCGATTCCCCACATTTCAGAAAGGGGTCGAACTGGCCATAATTTCTTTGGAATATCTTCATACGTCCATTTAGCAAAGCCTGTTTTCTTTGCTTCAAGGTCTAAAGCTAATTTGGCTATTAACATATTTGGTCCCATACCTACTGCACTAGGTATATTAAATTGGTCAAGAATAGCCTTTTGTATTTCCTTAGCCGCTTCTTCAGGTGAACCCCAAAGCTTTTCAGTGCCAGTTAAATCAACAAAACTTTCGTCTACACTATACACATGTATAGCATCAACTGGGACGTAATTAGAGATCAATTTTGTAATCGTCATCGACATTTGAATAAAGAAACTCATTTTAGGCTCAAACAATCTAATGTCAGGATGTTTAGGTATTTCATAACGACGACTACCAGTTTTGATACTAAATTTTTCTTTCATTAAGGGAGATGCAGCAAGCACTACGCTACCTGGTTGGTCAAAATTTGCTACTACTGCAACTGGCGTTTTTAAAACATCTAGCCCATGTAACATCGCTACGATACTGGCGTAAAAGCATTTCATATCGATACACATAATAGGTCTATTGGGCATACTCTCATAATTCATACAACTTCACGTCCCTTACTAACAAAAGGAATAAGGGCTAGAACGTTACTGATCAAAAAAGTACGTTTTGCATGTCTTGTAAAACAAAATGCTTGAAACGAATCACCAACAATTTTAATAACTTTTACACGCCTTTTTGTTATGGAACCATCTTTTGCTACATACATCATGTTCACTAATTGTTTGCGCTGCATAGCTTTAATCAGTTGTTCTCTCATCGTAGTTTCCTCCCAATACCTCTCGCAATTTTTAAAATCGGCTAATCACTATATCTAGACTTTCAATTTCTACCTATGTCCCTACTGGTAAAGGATCAACTTCCACAAATTGAATCGCATCTACCTTTTTTTATTAAGCAAATTATTCTCTTCTAATGCACTTGCAAGAGAGATTATACTTGACTGATCAATAAAACACCCCAATCCATCCTTCATAATTTTCTTATCAATTTTGTTAATAAAAACATTCAGCTCTGTATCATCCCTCGTTCTTTATAGACATGGAACAATAACAAGAACATTATCGAGAATAAAAGTACGCTATTGACTATCTTAATTATTTTGATATACCTTTTCGTGATGACTCCAGACTTTGTAATGTACATCATATTTACTAACTGATTGTGTTGCAGCCCTTTTATTAACTGATCTTTCATTGTTTTTACTCCCCCTCCGCAACAAAAAGAACGTTCGTTCGTATATATTATACGTACAAACGTTCTTTTTTAGAAGTGGTAATTTTTGGATCATTCCTTTTAACTGATCAAGAATCGATTTAAAGTCCTACAATTCTCTAATACCTCGGAAGTTTCTCAATGGATTCCTACAGTTCTAATTCTTTCTAATATAAATGGTATTGTAAATTTTCAGGACTTACATGTTGAATTAACTGCATGATTGATTATCCTTATAACAGATGCACTAAAGATTTTGTTTAGATAGGACTTACAACAATACAGGATTTGCAGATGTTTTTCTATTTTTATCCTCGCATTATGATGTCAACCACTGGTTTTTGCTTTGAGCCATGAAATAAGAGTTTTAAATTATTCAGTAAGTCCTATTTAACATGAGAAGATTTGATGAAGAAGGAAATAATTAAACCAACCATAGCTATAATTAGGGTGAATATAAAGGAGTCCTGTACTCCCGCTGTTAATGAAGCTCTAATTGAAGAAGGGTCAGATAGATCAGTCATATTGTTCATATATCTTTTCTGAGAAGCGGACATAATCGTAATCGCAACTGCAGTGCCAATTGCTCCCGACATTTGCTGTAATGTATTCATTAAAGCAGTACCATCTGGGTAAAGTTTTTTAGGTAATTGATTTAGTCCATTTGTCTGAGCAGGCATCAAAACCATCGATACACCTAAAAATAGAATGGAGTGCATCACAATCACCATAGTAACCGGCGTTTCAATGGTAACGTTTGACATAATCCATAACATGATAAGCATGATTGCAAATCCAGGTATAACAAGTCCTCTTGGTCCGAATTTGTCAAAGATACGACCTGTGATTGGGGACATTAATCCATTCAGCACACCACCTGGCAACAAAACAAGCCCCGCGGTAAATGCAGTCAATGCTAGTCCTGTTTGCAAATATAATGGCAACAAAATCATCGTGGACATTATTACCATGAAGCAAATAAATACGGCCAATAAACCTAGAGTAAACATTGGATATTTTAATACACGTAAATCAAGCATCGGTTTATCCATTTTTAATTGTCGCAAAGAAAACAAGGTAAGTGCAGCAAGACCTATAATAATCATCGTGATCACAATCGTACTTCCCCAGCCATTCTCACCCGCGCTGCTAAAGCCATAGACAATTCCTCCAAAGCCAATCGAAGATAGAATAATAGATAATATATCAATTTTGGGTTTAGTTATGGTTGATACATTCTGCATATACACTATACCCGATACCAACGCAAGAATCAGAAAAGGTAAACAAACCCAGAAAATCCAATGCCAAGTCAGTTTTTCAAGAATTAATCCTGAGATTGAGGGTCCAACTGCGGGTGCAAACATAATGACTAATCCTATTAGTCCCATTGTTGCACCTCTCTTATTGACGGGAAAAATCAATAAGATCGAATTAAACATCAGAGGCAGCAATAATCCCGTACCTATAGCTTGAATCACTCGAGAAAACATTAATACTTCGAAACTTGGTGCAAGAGCTGCGACTAGTGTCCCCATAATTGAAAAAATCAATGACACAATAAATATTTGACGTGTACTAAACCATTGAAGTAAGAGACCCGAGACAGGAACTAATATTCCCAAGGTCAATAAATAACCTGTTGTCAGCCATTGAACCGTGGAAGAACTAATAGAAAATACTTGTATTAAATCCCCGAGAGCCATGTTTAAAGCCGTTTCACTGAACAATCCAATGAAACCAGCAATTAAGAAAGAAATTAATATTGGAGTAGTTTTAATCACTTTTGTTTGCTGTGTTTCTACTGTTAATGACATAAATAATCCACCTAAAATTTTATTTTGTTATAAGCTTGTCGTTAGTCTTAGCAGATTAATTTTAATGGCAATTTCTTCTGCACTTCTTTTTTTGTACAATGAGTGGCTTCCTTCTCTCTTTACTCTACTTTCTTTTTTTAAACAGCAGATATACGAAATAAGGAACACCGATAACGGAGATCACAATACCTACAGGCAGTTCAGCTGGAGCAAAGATCGTCTTTCCGATAAAATCCCCGACTAACACCATAAGCATGCCGATTGCTCCGCAGACAGATATTACATATTTATAATGAATACCGACTAGTCTTCTAGCCATATGAGGGGCAATTAAGCCAATAAATCCAACGCTTCCTGCTACAGATACACATGCGCTAACTAACCCGACGCAGCATAAAAGAAAAATCATTCTTTCCCGGTCTTTCTTTAAACCTATTCCTATGGCTGATACCTCATCCAAATTTAATAGGTTAAGTCTGTGCGATCTCCACCAAATGATTGGAATAAAAATTATTATCCATGGCAATACCGCTAATATATGAGTCCAAGTCGTACAATAAAGGCTACCTGATAACCAAACAGTCGCCATTTCAAAATCTTGTGGGTCCATCTTTAATGAAATATAAAGAGTAATGGCCCCAAAACCTGAACTAAAGGCAATCCCTACTAAACATCGGCCACGCCCATAATCGAAGGGGAGGCAAGATAATTTCTTGTCATCCCCTGCATTAAAGCTCCTGAAACCGCCATGAAGGCGCCAACCAACAGCGCCCCTATCACACGCGAAAGGCGCGATGTTTGAATGATTAAATGCTCCATATTCTCTGAATCAAAATGAAAAAGCGCCTGCCACATCATTTCATAACTCATTGATTTCAAACCATAGAAAAGAGACACGACTATTGTCACACTGAACAGAATGCATAATACGACAATTAGAACAAACTTATGGCTTAATAACGATTTATTCCTCCCTGCTCCATTCCATTACTTGTTCAGATACTTTTGCACACTTTCTAAAAACTTGATTCGACTATAAACAGGGCCTCCTTCCATAAGCGGATCAACCACGTTGACATATACGTGATCGTGTTTAAAGGCATTAATATTTTGGATAATTGGATTCTTCTTTAAGTCTTCGAATGCATTTTCCGCATCTTTGTTATCACTCATAGAGAATTGCACAAACAAATAGTCTGGATTCATTTCCGCCAATTGCTCGACAGAGATCGCATCTTGCAATTTCGCCATGCCTACCTGTTCTGGCATTTCTAAACCAATGTCATTGTATAAAAAAGGGTTAAAGTCTACATGTTTCGCAAAAATGTAAGTTTGCCCTCCGCGAATACGAACAGCGGCTACTTTTTTACCTTGAAGTTTTTCTTTTAACGATGCTTTTACTGCTTGTGTATCTGTTTTATATTGGGATAGAATTTTTTCTGCCTCTGCTTGCTTTCCAGTTAATTCACCCATTAATTTCAAGTTATCTTCCCAGTTTGTAGAAACGTGCGACACCAAAATAGTGGGAGCAATTTTTTGCAATTTCTCCTCCACCTCTTTTGGGAACTTGGTTGAACCTAAAATAACGTCTGGATTCAATTGCAATATCTTCTCCAAGTTAGGTTGTCTTTTTTCACCAATTGATTCCGCCTTGCCCGTTACTGAAGCAAACATTTCTGGAAACTTTCCGCCTACCGATATCGCCCCTACTGGATGAACGTCAAGCATTACCGCATCTTCCATTGCTTCCATAGCCCCAATCACAATTTTTTCTGCTTTTTGTGGAACGGTATACTTTTCACCGAGATACTCAATCGTTCTTGTTTCGCCTGTTCCTGCATTGTCCACTTGAGATTGCGCTGATTCTCCGTTGCTGCTGGAGGTTGAGTTTGATTTGCTCTGTTTGTCTCCTCCTCCACATGCAGCCAAAACAATCATGAATGATGCTATCAAACCAGCTAGTATAAACTTTTTATTCATTCTTCTCTTGAACCCCTTTCAAAACAGTACCCCTATCATAATGATCAGTAGTATTAATCCCTAAATGCTCACGTAAGGTGATACCCGTATATTCATTTCTGAACAAACCTCTTTCAACCAACTGCGGCATCAGCTTTTCAAAAAATAGTTTCAAAGATTTTTCTGAACCACCCGGAATAGCTATAAATCCGTCAATAGCTCCAGCCTCAAATCGCTCAATTATATCGTTCAATACGTCTTCAACCGTTCCAACGGAAACCCAGTGAGCAGACCCGACAACCTCCGGCCTTGCTAATACCTCTTCCACTGTAGGCTGATGATTTGTAATATACCGGCGCAACAGCTCAGCATGTGTTCGGCTGCGGACTGGCTGATTCGGATCGGGAAGCATATCGGAAGTTACGTGACGATCCAAAGCAAAGCTACTCAAATCAAGACCCAGTACTGATTTAAGCGATGCATGTCTGCGCTCAACAGTCAAATGTGCGTGTGCAGCCTTATGTAATTCATGGGCTTCTTCACGAGTTTCGGCCAAGAAAAAATATAAACCTGGCAAAACTTTTATGGCGTCCGGATCGCGCCCATGCTCCATAGTTCTTTTTCTCAGATCATTTCGCAATTCCACTCCCGATTCAAGGTCTGGCATCGCTGCAAAAATAGCATCCGCTATTGAAGAGGCGAAATTTCGTCCTGTATCCGACGCACCTGCTTGAAATAAAGGAATTGGCCCCGATTTATGGGCAGGCAAAGTAAGTGGTCCCTTAACACTAAAAAACTCACCTGAATGATTAATTGGGGAAACCTTATCCTTATCAGAAAACATGCCTGACTCACGATCAATAACAATGGCTTCATTCGGAAAACTTTCCCAGAGTTTGCGTACGACCTCAGTAAATTCAATTGCTTTCGCATATCTTTCTTGGGGTAAAGGCATAGGTGACTCACTGAAATTTTCGGCACCTTCAATAGAAGTGACAATATTCCAGCCAGCACGTCCATTGCTTAGCCAATGCAAAGACTGAAGCTGTCTAGCAACAACATACGGTGGATTAAAAGTCGTAGAAATAGTCGTAACTAACCCGATCCGCTCTGTTTCACGAGCAATCGCTGCAAATATCATAGTAGGGTCAGGACTACCGAAATTAGCGGAATCGCCAAGCATCTGTGGGCTAACAAAAAGATAATCCGCCCTGAAAAGAAAATCGAGCTTTGACCTCTCCGCCATCTTTGCCAAATCAATGTAAGGGTCAATTGAACCCATTTTTTCCACACCGCTGTCTGGGTGCCGCCAGTCGCCTCCTTTCAACCAAGCAGATAAGACTAAGCCAATACATAATTGTCTATTCGCAGTCAATATTCACCAATCCCTTCCCATATAGTAAAAATAGTTTTGCGCCCATGAAATACTCTGATCAGATGTTACCTCTAAAAGGCTATTAGTTAATAATGATTCTCATTATCGATTACAGTGTAACAAGGTCTGCAACAAATGCAAATACACAAATCACAAATACTATATGCATTATTATCTAATCCAGGTTTGCTGAATGATGATTTAGCCGACATGTAGGATAAGGCTGGAAGGAAAGAATGTGACAAAAGGGAAAAAGCCTGCACTCTAGGTTCATCACCAGTTGCAGGCGTAATATATAAATCAGTAATTCACTTTATATGATTATCTAAATTATGTATGTATGCGGAGGGAGACACACCAAATTTCTTTTTAAACACTCTACTGAAATATAGCGGATTGGTATAACCGACACTAATAGCAATATCATGGATGGGGAAATTGCTTACTTTAAGTAAGTCACTCGCTCTTTCCATACGATAATTGATAAGATAGTCAATTGGACGAAATCTAGTATGTTTGTGAAAGAAGTAGGAGAAGCGCTTGGGACTCATTGCATGTAGCTCCGCCAATTCGTCGAGTGTCAACGGATTCATATAATGCCGGTGTATGTATGCAATAGCCTCCTCTATCACCATTTCACTTGGAGAACTACCACTCTCCCGATGCTTACACCCCACCAAAACTTGATGCATGACACTTAGAAATAACTCCTTGACACGAAGCTTCCCAATACCTCTAAGTGTATTGGCATTCTGATGAAGCATGATAAGTAATTCTAGCACTCTCGGATTTGCTCCCGCTTCCAGTTTGAAATGAGAGTCGCATTCATGACCGCTATATACTTCGTCTAACTTGTCAAATCTATAAAACAGTAAATAGTACTCGTACTCTGATTGACTTAAAACTTGCGCGTCCAGTTGCATGCCTGGAGCCACATGAATTACTGAGCCTGGATGTAATTCATAGACAGTTCCATTCACACTCATTCTAGCCTCTCCACGAATTACAAAAAGAAATCCATGCCGGACAGCCCTAAATTCACTTAGTATACTTTTCGGCTGGATGACTAAACGGTGAACACCTTCTATATCATAGAAACCTCTAGCAAATATCTCGGCTAATTTATCCAAATCTATCATGATAATGCACCTGCTCCCTATCCAAACATTGTACATCTGGGTTACTTTCATTAATGCCAAACAACAAATCTATTTCTCGAGATATAAGCCTAACCGCTATTTATTGGGGATCAGTCAGGCTACACACAGTCAATATTGCCACCCCTTTCTATATAGTAAAAATAGTTTTGTCCCATGAAATACTCTAATCAGATATTACCACTAGAAGACTATTAGTTAATAATGATTCTCATTATTAACTAATAGTCTAGCAAGGTCTGCAACAAATGCAAATACACAAATCACAAATGCTATATGCATTATTATCTAATACAGGTTTACCGAAAGATGATTTAGCCGATATTGTAAGAGCCTTGTTAACTTCCACATACAATTTCCAATGTTTATTTCCTTCATCATATTGTATCTCTATTTAGTCAAAATCGTTAGTCCTTAAGGCTTGGTATAATATATCTCCTAAAAAACACGAACATAAACGTCTATTTCCCGTTTTGATTTTAAATTTTTCCTTCATCATTGGTGAGGCTGCCAGTACGATACTACCGGTAGCTCAAAGTTGCCAATAACTGCAATGGGATCTTTCAAGACATCTAAACCTTCTAGCATTGCCATACAGCTTGTGTAAAAGCATTTCATGTCACTACAAAAATTGTCCTTGTGCGGCAGATTGTCGTAATTCATATCACCTCACGCTTCCGGTGTGTAGCAGGCATTATTGCTAGAACATTGTTAATAATAAACGTACGCTTTGCCTGCCTCGTAAAGCAAAATGCTGTAAAGGAATCACCAACAATCTTTATGATTTTCACACGCCTTTTCGTAATAACACCAGACTTGGCTACATACATCATGCTAACTACTTGTTGACGCTGCATTGCTTTTATTAACTGTTCTTTCATCTTAGTTGCTCCTTTTCACTTTGTTATATGCACTGAGCACAGCAAGGCTGTTTTTCAAAACAGAACGAATGTTTGTATACCCATCATACGCACGTACGTTCCTAATTAGAAGAGGGAATTTTAGTTAATTTTAAAAAAGTCTTTAGAGGATAAATAAATCAATTTCGCCTTGGCCGTAATTGCCGCTGACGCTTCGCTTTCGCACAGAAAACATTTGTTCAATGAAGACAATGGGCGTTCGTGTAAGCCTATAATAGCTTTGTACATATTCTGTGCTTAAGACATGTATTGAAAATTAATTAGAGAAAGGATGTAAGTATTAGCTCAAATATTGACTATACTTCACCATCAACTCAGTTCACTTCTGATGTAAATGACAACACTCTTTTTAAAAAAGATGATCGAAATTTTATAAATATTCTAGGTGTAGAACAATTAAATACGTTAGAAAATATATCTTTGCTCGATATTTTTCTAAGTAGGAATAAGGTGATAGAGCCCCACTATCATCAAAATGCAGCAGAACTTGTTTATTGTATTTCTGGTGCTGCGATTGTTGCTATATTTAATCCCTTTACAAAAGAGATAAAAAACTATCCTATCGAGCCTGGCCAAGTCGCCAGTGTACCGCAAGGATGGTGGCATTATGAAATAGCTACTGAGAATGACACACATTTACTGGCTATTTTTGATGCGCCAACTCCCGAAGTTATTTTAGGTTCAGATATATTGAAATTTACACCTTCCAATGTTATGGCTCACACGTATTGTTTAGATGAAACTCAGTGGAAGAAAACAATTGCTCCTATTGTACCCTCAACATATATCGGTCCACCTAAAGACTGTAACCGTGTAAAATCAACTTCGGAAAATCAAAAAGATCAAAAGGAGCAAAAAGATCCTCATCATAAACATAAAAATAAGTATAGACCTTCAACTTCACAATTTATGAACCCATATCCGCCATATCACTATCCATATATGAATCCTTATGGCTCATATTATTAAGCAACAGTCAAAAAACGAAAAATCGCAATCGTTCATACGAGTGTATGACTCGAAATCATAAGCTCTACACCTTTCATCGCATAAAAATAAATAAAAAGGAAAATCTATATTTTAAGTCATAGCTTCGTTATTACTAAAAGAGGTGTAGAAAATGGAATTATTTCCAGTGATCCATACGAATTTTTGGGATGCTGTAATAGCCGTTCCAGCTGTGTTACTTATTACACAGCTAGTTAAGGTATTTATGCATGTTCAGCCTAAATATGTTCCCGCGATCGCCCTTGTTATTGGCTTGGTTATTTCTATCTTCATTAGCCATAGACATAATCTTATTGCTGGAATATTTATGGGCTTTTTTTATGGTTATGCAGCTATTGGAAACTTTGCTGCATTAAAAACAGCCATTAATAGTTTTAAAAGCAAGAAATTGAAGGAATGAACCTTTTAATTTGGAATGACATTTGTTTAAACGTATGCCGTGTATATTGTTGATTGGAGTGTTTGGGGATTTTGAGACCTTGCAGCGAAGCGACTCAGCAGGAACGGAAATCAACTCCACGTTATTGTGATGAATTCATTTTTATATGAATACTTTGAAGATTTATCGGAACAAAATCTCATTTTATCGGAACAATTTTAGCCTTTATCGGAATATTTTCTCGTTTTATCGGAACAATTTCAGTTTTTATCAACTATAGCGACTCCTTGGAGATTAGTCACAGATGAGACTCGGTGCGAGCAGCGCGGCTCATCTGTGGCCCCCAGGAAAGTCCCACGTTATGATTATCCCCCTTTTTATTGTAAAAAATGATTAGAATTTCATTTATTAACACATCCTAATCTCAAACAAATGCACGAGAACATGAGTTAGGATGTGTAATTATGGAATTGGCAAATGGGAATCTAACATCATTACGCTATAAGGAGATTTTTAAGATTTGGACGCAGATTGGCGTTAATAATGGCTATATAGCTTCAAATCATGCATTTTTCAAGCACGCTGTTGATAAAAAGTTGAAGGCTATTATTGTGGATTTTGTTCAATGTTTAAAAGAGGAAAATAAACAACTAACAGCGTTATTAAAGGACAATGGGGTACTTGCCCCTACGGCATTAATCGACTATGGGAAGTTGAAAATGAAAAATAGACGAGGAACAAAAGCCATTAATGATACAGAGATCAGCACCATTTTATCGATGAATATAGCTTCTTCAGTTATTTCAGTCAGTCAGGCTTTAGAAATGTCTGTGAAGAAGAAGCATACTGCGAAATATGGAGAGCTTCATATGAGGTATGCCATACTTGGCGCAAAGCTAATACAGCTCAGTAATGATCGAGGCTGGCTACTAGCGCCTGCTACAATTCAACGCTAAAAAGCTCTCGTTTCAATAAAACGAGAGCTTCAATATTTTTTCCTCATTATCGACTTCTCACGAACAACAGCTTGTACCACTGATTCACGATGAACGGTAGTACAGACAAGCTATAAATAAAGCCTAATTGTGCGGTACTTAATGTGGCCACTTCAAACACACCTGTAAGCATCGGAATGAACAATACTGCGTGTAAACTTAAAAAACCGATTAAGAATGCAAGCCAAGTGTATTTATTCGAAAATAGTCCAATGGCGAAGATGGATTCTTTAGCTCTGGAGTTGAAGCCATGCACTAATCGTGACAAGCATAATGTTGTAAATGCCATCGTGCTCGCCGTTAAAGTATCTCCCGTTGACAATCCGATTTCAAAAGCCACCGTTGTAGAAATCGCAATTAGTAATCCTTCGAGCACCACTTGAGTAGTAAATGCTTTATTTAACAGTGGTGTATGAATATTTCGGGGCTTGTCCTTCATTGTTTTTTTATTATTCGGCTCTAGACCGATGGCAATCGCCGGTAAACTATCCGTTAGTAAGTTAATAAATAATAGATGCACAGGTGCAAAAGGAACTGGCAAACCTAATATTGTTGCATATAAAACAACAAAAATGGCACCCGCATTCCCAGATAATAAGAACAAAATAGCGTTTTTAATATTCGTATAAATACTTCTACCATTTGCAATAGCCTTCACAATCGTTGAAAAATTATCATCCGTTAGTATCATAGAGGAGGCATCCTTCGCGACCTCTGTACCGGTCACTCCCATTGCCACACCAATGTCGGACTGTTTTAGCGCAGGGCCATCATTAACACCATCTCCTGTCATGGCGACGACATGTCCTTTTTCTTGCCATGCTTTCACGATACGAATTTTTTGAACTGGTGTTACTCGGGCATAAACAGAAAAATCGTTAACCTTTTCTTGAAGCTGCTGATCTGTTAAGCCTTCTATTTCATGCCCTTCAATCGCTTCAGAGGGATCATTTAAAATCCCGATTTGATTGGCAATAGCCGTTGCCGTAATTTTATGATCCCCTGTAATCATCACCGGTTTGATACCAGCTTTTATACATTTTTCAACCGCACCTTTAGATTCTTGTCTTGGAGGATCCATCATCGCGACTAAACCAACAAAGATTAAATCTTTTTCAGCCCTTACATCGATTGCTTGATTTCCCCTTATCTCTTTGTAGGCAACTGCTAGCACCCTTAACCCATTCATAGAAAATTCACGATTTACCGCTTCGATTTTTTGGCGTTGTTGTTTTGTAATATTAACTATACCTTTTGACGTTTCGATTTTTATAACTTTAGGCAGAAGGACATCTAATGCGCCTTTTGTAATCATAATAGATTGCTGATTGATAGTATTCACAGTACTCATGAGCTTTCTATCTGAATCAAAAGGGATTTCAGCCACTCTTGGATAATAATCTCTTACCAGTAATTCGTCAAAATCATATTGCTTCCCTAGTTTTACGAGTGCAACCTCAGTAGGATCACCGATTTCCTTACCGTCCCTTTCCACAGCATCACTACATAATATTGCCTTTAACATAAGGTCTTTCTCAACTGCATTTTCAGTGTATAGCTGATCATGTGGAATCACTTTTTCATCCACATAGACCTCTTGAACAACCATTTTATTTTCAGTTAATGTTCCTGTTTTATCTGAACAAATGACAGATACACTTCCTAGACTTTCAACAGCATAAAGCTTTCGAATGATGGCATTTTCCTTTGCCATTTTCTGCGTTCCAAAAGCTAGCACAATGGTAACGATCGAACTTAGCGCTTCTGGAATTGCTGCCACGGCAAGTGAAACAGCAAACATAAACGATTCTACAAGCGCACGTCCTCTAATAAGGTCAATCACTAAAATAGCTAAACAGATTAACGTAATCCCTAAAGCTAATTTTTCTCCGAAATGATCTAAACTTACTTGTAACGGTGTTTTCTTCTCTTTCGCAGTATCTAGTAAATTTGCAATTTTTCCGATTTCAGTTTGCATTCCGATAGCTGTCACCATGACAATACCGCGACCAGTTGTCACATAGCTTCCAGAGTATACCATGTTCTTTTTATCAGCAACAGTTACATTGCTTTCCTTTATAGCATCAATACTTTTTGCTACAGCGATTGATTCACCCGTCAGCGAGCTTTCATTAATATGCAAATTATGACTTTCTAATAATCTCCCATCTGCATTAATATAATCGCCAGCCTCCAAATAAAGAAGATCTCCAACGACTAGATCTTCTGAAGGAATCTCTATTAGCTGATTATTTCGCATTACTTTGGCAATTGGGGAGGTTAAGGCTTTTAAATTATCCAAAGACTGTTCTGCCTTGACATGCTGTACAGTGCCTAGGATAGCGTTTAATATAACGACAATCATAATCACAATCGTACTTCCTACTTCACCTAATAGAAATGAAACGAAAGCAGCAATGATTAAAATAATGACTAGTAAATCTTTAAACTGTCCAAAGAAAACGGCGAATGCACTTGTTTTTTTTCCTTCCTCTAATACATTATAGCCGTATACTTCTTGCCTCTTTTGAACGTCATAATCACTCAATCCTTGATCTGTCACGTTCAAAGTTTTCATTACTTCAGCTGATGATTGTTGATGATATTCTGACATTCGATTCCCCCTCCATTTGAAATTATTAGACAATCATGCCGATTAAGTAACTCACAGCATTTACCATATCCCGAATTCTTCCTCAATAACTAAATTCAGGAGAAAACGCTGTTATTAGTTAATAAATTAGATTCCCATTAGTAGACCCCTTTGAATTACCTATCTTAGGCAGAGAGAAAATTATATATCCTAAAAATAGTATTGAATCATCAGACTCCCTATCTACTCGAGCCCCTAAAATACTTTAACTACAACAATCTATTCCTTGTCCTATTCCAGTATGATAATAATCGATATAGAAATTAAATATTTGTTTAATATTGAACATATAAAATAAAGTGAAACTTGAATCAGTGGGGTTTTACGGGTAGTTCATGCGAGGTAAACCGCGATGACAATGAAGCCATATCAATAATCTCCGCTTACTAGCTATGAGAGCAAAAAAAGACATTTGGAGTATAGCTACTCCAAATGCCCTTCACATGCATAGACCCCTATAGGCCAGTCTTGCAATTATTTTATTATTTTAGTTGTCTCTCTTTATTTGCGGATAATAAATAATCGAGTGCACTCATTCTAGTAAGTTTATGAGTAAATTTTATAGCATCTGCTTGAGAGTCAAACATAAAGTTTTCGAGTTCGTCTGTTGGTATATATTGATCAGCGATTTTTCGTTTTAGTTTTCGTACAGATAAAGTGTGTGAATCCTCTTCATATAAAATAATAGCACCCACATTACGGTAAAGCGTCTGGTCAATCGTTGCGACAATTTTCACATTTGATCCTTGAAATTCTGTTAAATCTATCTGCATGTATTTACCAACCTCCTCTAAACTTACATTCTATCTCTCTCTATCATTGTCCTTCTTTTTCAGCAGTATTTTCCGGATATTTCATCCAAAAACTCCACTCTAAACTAGGAGTTGTTGTGAGCCGATTTCATCTCTAGTTCAGCCCCATGTGAACCTGGCGCTCTTTTTAGAGAGAAAATAGCACAACCTAGCGCACATAAAACTAAAATGGCACCGAAGCCAGCTAAATGCTTAGCAGATCCTGTAACAGCAAACATAGCACCACCAACAGCTGAACCGATGGATATACCGATTTGTAATGCAGCAGTGTTTAAACTTTGTTGAATGTCAGACGTTTTTGGATCAGTTTGTATTAAATAATTTTGTAATGGAGGTGTAAGTGCCCAGCTAAGTGCACCCCATAAAATTGTCACGACTAAAAAGAGTGGAAAAGCAACAATTGTATAAGGAATACTAAATAATACAACGGCAAATGTAGAAACAATAATTAGAATGGCTTTACCAGTACCAATTTTGTCACTTAGCCAACCACCAAGAGCATTCCCACTAACAGACGCTATTCCGAAGATTAGATAACAGATACTAATCCAAGAGGCACTCATATCAAATGCTTCTACTAAAAATGGAGTTAAATATGCATAAAGCATATAATGACCAGCCAGCATAAACAGTGTTGTTAATTGTGCACTTAAGATTTTTAAATTCGCTAATGATTTAATTTGAGTCTTTAATGGGACAACTTCTACAACTGGCATTTTTTCAAGCAATAACGCAATAAGAATCATAGATATAGTTGAAAGTAGTGCTATTCCTAAGAAAATTGCTCGCCATCCAAATGCTTCTGACACAAATATCCCAATTGGCACACCGATGACAAGTGCCGAACTTACGCCTATGAAAACAAGCCCTAACGCTTTTGCACGATGTCTTGGTTCAACAATTTTTGTTGCAATTGTTAAGGATAAGACGATGACCAATGCAGTACTCATCGCTGTGAAAATTCTAGCAATCATGACGATCAAGAATGTCGTACTAAAAAACGTCATAAGATTACCTAACGTAAAAATAAATAAAGAAATAAGATAAAGGCGCTTCCTTTCCACTTTTGCGGTTAATGATAAAAGGACAGGCGCAGATATTGCATAGACGAGAGCAAATATTGTAATTAATTGTCCCGCTGTTGCTAAGGACACATTTAAATCTTTTGCAATTGTTGGTAATATACCACCTACAATTAATTCCACCAATCCTACCGCAAAAGTAGTAACGGCCAGAATGTACACTCTCCAATTCATAGTTATCACCCTTCTGTTACACTTTCATTTTTGTAGGGAGATATAAAAAAAATCCTGACTACAAAAATGAAGCAAAATTTTTGTAGTCAGGATTTTATGGTTCCTGGTAGAGACCCTCAATCCATATCATTGAGGTTATACAGATCAAATATTTACGTTAGCTATATTAGCATATTGAATTTCGCATGACAACAACTTTTTATTATTTCTTTCTTGTCATCCATAAAATTAGTTCACTATAGCACTCTCAATCACGGATGTGCAACCGCCTAGCTATTAAAAAATCATATTAAAAGAAAGAAATTTCAGATTTTACTTATATTTTTTTAAGTTTGACCATACATACTAATATAACAGAACATTGCGAGGTGATTGTTTGCGTATAGTAGGTTTAGTATGCTATTTTTTATTGTTGTTTTATGGTGTAGAACCAGTAACAGAAGAGCTCTCAATCGATAAACAAGCAATCAATTCTCCCAGTCTGAGCGAACAGCAAATCCCCATAAAAGAAACGGTTGAAAATTCAACAGTTTGTGTCTATTACCCCACTTATAAAGTTTGCAAAGCATTATCAGAGAACTAAAAAAAGAGGCCACTCAGGTGCCTCTTTTTCACTGCAAGTCACAATTTATTTTACTTTGGACCAATATGGAAACGATTAAATGGATATACTGTTAATTTAGCTTCACCATAGATGGCATCTTTAGAAATTAAGCCATAATGGCGGCTATCAGAACTTCTTAAACGGTTGTCCCCGAGTACAAGATACTCACCCTCAGGTACCTTTTTTTCATTTACTAATTGCTCTAACGTGAAATTTTCTGTAATACGTAATTGCTTAGGATCATCTGTTTGACGATTCACATAATCCTCTTTATAAGCTTTGCCATTTACATACAAAACATCGTCCTTCATTTCAACTGTATCACCTGGTAGGCCAATCACTCGTTTAATATATAGCTCATCTTCTGTTGGTGATTGAAAGACAATTTGATCAAAGCGTTCAATTTTACTCATTTTACTTACAATAATAATATCCTTATCATGGTAAGTTGGGTACATAGAAGCACCTTGTACTTTAATCGGTGCAAATAAAAATTGCTTACAGCCTAAAACAACTATAGCGGTAATTACAATAATTTTAAGATAGGATATTAAATCCTTTTTGAAACTACTTGTTTTCTCTTCTTGCATGTCCATTCCCCGATACTGTTTTTTTATAGTATAACATTTTCTACAGTATATGGACGAATTAATCACATAAATTGTTCCAAGTTCATAAAAAATAGACAAAGCTACTTTTTAACTTTGCCTAGATACATTCTATTCTTTTGTTTTTCGATTATGAATGGTTACTTTGCGTAGTAGAGTGATGCGGATTAGTAAATAAGTCTACTGTTAAAACAATACCTACATGTAATGCAACTGCTAAAAAAAATGTGCCTATAATCATCACAATCACTCCCTCAATCTTCTTAACACAATTATACACGAATTTTCTGATATTTCAAACAAATGATGAAATCGATTATACCACTGCATAATTGCGTCCGGAATCGGCTTTGGGCTAACGTGATGTTGGTTACTCAGTTGTGTGTTGTTGTCGTTTCACTTACGTTACATAAAACATTTGCTGAAATAAGTTAAAATAAAAAAACCATTCAACTAGGCATGCACCCTACCTGAATGATTTTTTATGTTTCACATGAAAATTTTTAAGCATAATAATTGTAAGTGACGCATAGCTGAACTGACAGGATTTTTTTGAACTTTACGCTTAGGCACATAGCTTTGCATGCAATTGTTTACAGCTGTATACCTAAGCACCTGGGTCCTCCCATTCATTTATATCCCTCCCTTCATTGTCAAAAGATTTACAGCTACCACTCAAATTGTCACTAAGTATTTATTGCAAATGGGCTTTTAGTTCCGATTTGATTTTTTTTAGTTCGGCCTCTTCAGGGATGAAATACCATATGTTAGAAATCCTTTTACCATTTCCCTCTTTAAACGACAACTGCTCAATATTACCATCCATATTTTTATAAATACTTTGTAGTTGTATTAAATCCTTCATCGTAAAATTCATACGAACATTATCTCCTACTACATCAAGCATATCTGTAGCCTTTAATAATATAGAAGATGTCGACGAGGCTTTTTTCAGAACCGCTTCAATAATTTGTCGTTGGCGAATCTGACGACCGAAATCACCGCGAGGGTCTTCATAACGAATACGGGAGAAGATCAGTGCATTATCACCATCTAAAGTTATCTCACCCTTCGGATAATGATAGGAATCATAGGTTAAATCCATGTCATTATCAATTGTTACCCCGCCAATCGTGTCGATAATTTGCAGGAAGCCTTCCATATTAACAAACACATAATAGTCAATGGGTATATTTAAAAAATGCTCCACTGTATTCACCGCCATTGGAACGCCGCCAAATGCATAGGCATGGTTGATTTTATCGACGGAATTATGTCCAATAATTTCTGTACGAGTATCTCGAGGTATACTGAGCATCTTCATCGTGTGTTTTTCAGGGTTCACCGTAATGACAATCATCGTGTCAGAACGCCCACTATCATTTTTACGTTCATCCACTCCAAGCATTAAAACGGAAAACGGGTCTTTTTTCGTAACTGTTTTTTGTTCTTTATTTTCATCGCCTGTCGTTTCAATTAGTGGTGTATTTATTTTATTCATTGTTTTTTGGATAGTGTAATAAGCAGTACCTATAAAAATTAAAAAAATCGTTAATAAGCCACCTACTATCCAAAGCCAAATTTTCTTCTTGCTCTTTTTTTCCTTAGTGCGTTTCGTATTTTTTTCCATACATAAGTCCTCTCTTGCAAAATTTACCCTTCTCTTTGACGTTTTAAGTTGGAAAAAAGTTAATATAGTCTAATTATATGCATATTGGACGAAAAAAAGACGTACACTAGTATTTACAAAACAACACACACTATTCCTTTATTTGTAAATTATCCTTCGATTATTTAATGTCAGCTAATTTATGATAAAGGGACTTATATGATGCCACTATGTTTTATACAAACCTAGCACTCTTTGTCCACATTCATCTCATGACCTATTGAGGTTGCAAATTAGCCGGCCATTGCTATGACCTCGACAGAAAGGACTTTGTTTTGCTTTGCAAACTCATCCAATCATACCTAGCCTTCTATGAGATTCGTGTTCCGCGGACACACTAGCTCTTAGCTAACCTCTACTTCTGTCTTCAGGGTTCGGGACTTACACCCTATAGTCATACGCATGCCGGGCGCACAATAAAAAAACAAGAATGCTAATATGAACATTCCTGTTATATATATATTCCCAATATTATGGCTTTTGAATTCAATAGTTTTCATTTAATCTTATGTGTTTTATAGATTTATAGCGTTTTTATATACTTTAAGATGTTATCAATATTTTCTGAATTATATTCTACCTCTGATAAAAGATAGTATCCACTTTTAGAAAAATCAATGTAACCAAGTAAACTTTTTAAATATGGAGAAATCAAAACCAAAACGCCATCATTTTCTAATAATTCCTCTGGAGATTCATACCCATGAGTAACTTCTACGTTAAAAGAACTCAAATTATTTTCTTTCAAAGAATTTTCTATACTTTTTTTTAGTCTCGTTGACCTTTTCTTCAAAAAGAATCCTTCTCTATCTAAACCTGTTGCAAATCCCCTAAACCCCATTGCTAATTTTGGATAAATATAAATCGTTTTCATTATGATCCCCCTTTGAAAAGAATTATGACCCTTTAATACTAATCATAAATTTTTCTCCAACCACTCTTTTAAGTCAGATTGAGGAAGCCCTTTATTATCCTCCATTCTATTATATCATGTATTGAACCACAGGCTTTGTTGTTTGAACACCTGTAGCTGACGCTTCGCTTTCGCTACAAAAAACATCTGCTGAAAGAAGTACACCAAATTGTTCAACATCCTTACATTTCATTTGCAATTTGCATAACAATTTCATCAATAGTTGGGATTGCTGAAGTTTTATTGGCCTCTGTCAATATACTAAAGATATACCACTTGCCACTCTTTCCTTTTACATAGCCACTCAATGCATATGTTCCAGAAATATAGCCTGTTTTAGCAGATACACTATAGCCCTTCATACGATTTTCTAAAGTCGCACCAACAAGGCTGCCCTTTTTTCCTGCATGCGGTAATGCATCTAAATATGAGGAATACCAGGATTTACTGCGAACTTTATATAATAATAGACTTAATTGAATACTGCTTACTCGATTTTGGTGACTTAATCCTGAACCATCTTCAAAATACCATTGCTCCATATTAAGCCCAATATCACTACCATAAGTACGAATCGCTTTGATGCCAGCCGACCAGCTTCCTTCCCCAAGTTGCTCTCGCCCGAGTTGTTTAGTCAACATATCACCCATGCCATTAATGCTTAACTTCAAATACTTAAAGTTAATATCCTGTAATGGTTTGGAATATGAAATACCTACTCGTTGTGCATTTTCAGGTACCTTTCCAGTTTCAAGAGGCATTGTTTGGATACCTTTCGCTACTAATTTTTCTCGAAATACGTCAAGTGTATATAGCGTTGGATCATAGACAGCTACATATGTACTTTCTTTTGAACCCGCTGGTAAGTTACCCGTTACAATGATTCGATCTGTATCGTATTCTCTTGTAATTGTTACCGTACTTTTCTCGCCCTTGTTAACAACTTTTGTTTTGTTGACAACCGGAATAGTACTTGCAAACGGAACAAGCTGAACATTACCCTTAGTGCCAACCTTTGAGCCTGTCACTTTCACTTGCACAGTTGCAATATCATATTGGTCATTTGGCGAAATCGTTAATGCCGAAATGCGCGAAGCATAAGGTTGATCCTCTTCTTCAGGAACAATTCCCTTCGGTAAACGATCTGCATCAAACCAAGTATCATCCCCGATTAAGGAACCCGTAATTTTCGAGATACCCATTTCTTTCAATCCATTGGAAAACGATTCTAAATGAACAGGTAAAAGCGTTGGATCTCCCCCGCCCTGTATATAAATATTACCGTGAAGAACACCATCTTCAATTGTGCCATCGACATATGTCTTCGTAGCAAAGCGATAGTCAGGACCTAATAAATCCAAAGCAGCAGCGCTAACTAAAAGCTTAAGCGAAGATGCAGGGCGTATCATTTTATCACCATTTCTATTGTAAAGCACATCCCCTGTTTCTATATCTCGTACAGTGATGCTATACTCGTTGTTCCTCCAATTTTCCTCAATGATGCTATTCACTTTTGTTGTCATCGTGTGCTTACGAGCTCTTATATTCACAATAAAGTTGATTGACGAAAAACAGACCATTAAAATAATCATTAAAAAAATAATTTTCTTTTTCATAGACCCTCCAATTGGCAAATTTCTACTTTTCGCGCTTTTATTCCACAGAAAAAATTAGCATTTTACAATAAAACACTTTTTTTAGTTTGCAAAGAATAATATGTCATCTTTTTTATTCGACAAGAATACACTGTAATAGCTAGCTAAATCATTTCGGGAAAGGAGTTGTTTATAAATGGGTGCTAAATGGATAAAGATTTCAGTCTTATATTTAGTGATTGTTTTGGCCTTTGGACTGTTTATGCATTATACAATTCAGCTCGAATGGAAGGCGACACATGCACATATTGGTGTGATGGGTTGGCTAACAACTGGTTTTATCGGATTAATTTATTCCGTATATAAAGATGCCGCCGAGACAGGATTGGCCAAAGCACAATTTTGGTTTTACAATATCGGATTGCCGTTCCTCTTAGTCGGTATGATGATGGTCTATATAGATGTACCGCACTGGCTATTTGAGCTCTTTGTATCTGGTGGCGGTATTGCAGTAGCAATTTCGGTGCTGTTCTTTTTTGTCAATGTCTTTAAAAATGTAAAATCTTAAATAGAAAGCCCCGCTTTTTTTCTAAAAAGTGGGGCTTCTTTTATATTATTTTCCATGTAACCATTCAAATTATTATTGCAATGAATTCGCCTGCATTTGATACATTTTTTCGTAAATGCCACCCTGTGCTAATAGCTCATCATGTGTGCCACGCTCAACAATCTTACCTCGATCTAAAACAAGAATACGATCTGCATTTTTAATAGTAGAAAGTCGGTGAGCGATAATGAATGTTGTACGTCCTTTTTTCAGCACATCCATCGCATGCTGAATAATCTCCTCTGTTTCTGTATCTATATTAGAAGTAGCCTCATCTAAAATTAAAATAGCTGGGTCAAAGGCAAGGGCGCGCGCAAAGGAAATTAGCTGGCGCTGCCCAGATGACAGTGTGCTCCCCTTCTCGATAACAGGTTCATCATAGCCATCTGGCAAGTTCGCTAAAACACGTTCCCCACCAACAGCCTTTAATGAGGTTTCTATTTTTTCTCGTGAAATTTTAGGATTATTTAGGCTAACGTTCGAAGCAATAGTACCTGTAAATAAGTATGGGTCCTGTAGAACAATGCCCATATGTTCACGCATTGTTTGACGAGGAACCGAAGTGATATCGATTCCATCAATCGTAATTTTTCCTATAGATGGGTCATAGAAACGGAACAATAAGTTCATAATAGAACTTTTCCCAGATCCTGTATGACCTACTAAGGCAATTGTTTCACCTTGGTGTGCTTCAAATGATAAATTTTTCAATACGTATTCATCATTTTTATAAGCAAAGGAAACATCTTCGAACACCACATTTCCTTTATATCTAGGTAAACTTTTTTCAGATACTGTCTCTCCGTTCGTATCTAACACTTCAAAGACACGCTTTCCTGCGACTAACGAACGCTCAAGCTGAGAAAATTGATTGACGATATTTGTGATCGGATTAAATAATCGCGTTAAATAATCGACAAAGGCATATAATGTCCCCGCAGAAATAACTTCCGTTGCCGTAAATGACTGTGTACTAAAGTAAAAAATAAAGATCGTAAACATAAGAAGTCTTAATGTATTAACAAGGTTGAAGGAAGTTGCAGAATCAAGGAAAAGTAGCTTGCGTTCATATGCATAATGCTCATTATTCATGTCATCAAATTCCTTCGTCATTTGCTGCTCACGACGGAATGCTTGAATAATCGTCATTCCTTGAATCGATTCATTAATCATTGCGTTAATATCGGCAATTTTCGTTCTGATGACATCATTATATTTCGAGGCCACTTTACGGTATAAAATCATCCATAAATAAACGACTGGTACCATAGTCAATGCTAGGAGTGCCATTTTCCAATTTAAAATGAAGAGTGCGATATAAACACCTGCAATAGAAATTAAACTCGTAGCGAAGTTTGACAGTACTTGAACATATAAATTACGAACAGCCTCGGTATCATTCGTTACACGAGCTACAATTTTCCCTGCAGGTAAATTATCGAAGTACTGAATTGGCAATGTTTGAATATGCTCAAATACATCCTTACGTAATTTTTGTACAACACGGTTGGCACCCATTTGTAAATAGATATACATAAAATAGCGTAAAACAGCTGTAGCTATTGCTAAAGTTAAATAGACAAGTAATAGCCAAGTGATTGGTTTAAATTCAATGCGGCCAATTGTCATGTAATTATCAATGATATGCTTAGCTATGAATGGCCCAACAAGCTCCGTAAAGACGGCAATTGTTAAGAAAAATAATCCAAGTAGAATCGTCTTTTTAAAATACATTGCATAGCGTGTTAAACGTTGACTCGTACTCATGAGGCACCTCCTTCAAGCTGCTGACGGTCAAATTGCTCTTTATACCATCCTTGTTGTGAAAGAAGCTGCTCATGTGTTCCCTGCTCTACAATTTGGCCTTCATCTAGCACGATAATTAAATCGGCATGCTGAATTCCTGATAAACGATGCGTGGTAATAATCGTCGTTTTGTCTTGTCGTTCCCGCTGTATATTTTCAATAATTCTTGCCTCTGTTTTTGCATCTACAGCAGAAAGCGAGTCATCAAGCATTAAAATTTCAGGGTCTTTAATAAGAGCACGCGCAATGGAAACACGTTGCTTTTGACCACCTGAAAGAGATACACCCTTTTCACCAACAAGTGTTTCAAGGCCCATCGGTAAATTTTTCAAATCTTTTTCAAAATATGCTGCACGAATCGCCTGGTGCAATTCAGCCTGTGTAGCATCTTCTTTTCCAAATAAAATATTTTCACGAATGGTACGTGAGAATAGAACATGATCCTGTGGAACATAACCAATCCAGTCGAGTAACTGCTCCTTCGTTTGTGCAGTAATATCGACTCCATCAATCGATAGATGACCTTCGCCGATTGGATACTCGCGTAATAATTGTCGCAGGAAGGTCGTTTTTCCCGCTCCGGTTTTACCAACAATCCCAAGTGTTTGCCCCTTTTTCAATGACAACGAAATTTCCTGGAGGTTTTTCACTTGACTCATCGGATATTGAAATGTTAAATCATCAAAGCCAATCGCATTCGGTGTCATAATCGTTCGTGGATTCGCAATATTCCGAACATCCGCCTCATAGTTTAGCGTTTCTTGTACACGATCAAGAGAAGCGTTACCTTGCTGCATCACATTGATAAGTTCCCCAATTGCAAATATTGGCCAAACTGCTAGCCCCAAGTAAACATTGAACGTTACAAGCTGCCCAACTGTCATAGCCTCAGTTGCTACTAAATGAGCACCGTAGCCAAGCGCTACCACATAACTAATCCCAGTACCGACCTTGGTAATCGGTCCAAATAATGCGTTAATTTTCGCGGTATGCATATTTTTTTCATAGACAATCTCGCTCATCTCTGCAAAATTTGTTTCGTCTTTTTTTTCTTGTACGTATGCCCGTACAACTCGCACACCTGCAACCGACTCTAGAACACTATCATTCAGTTCTCCAAAAGCATCCTGCGCCTTCATATACCGTTCATGCACTATTTTCCCTAAATATTGAATAAGGATAGCCATGATTGGCACCGGCAGCATTGCAAAAAAAGTAAGCTTCCACGAAATCATAAAACCCATGGCAAAAATAATAAAGCCCATGTAGATGGTGGAATCAACCAATGTCATAATCCCGAAACCAGCAGTCAACGACACTGCGTTTAAATCATTGGTCGCACGTGCCATTAAATCCCCGGTACGATTTTTTTCATAAAACGTTGGTGTCATGCGCAAAAAATGCTGCATAAGGTTTCGACGTAAAATTTTCTCTAGGTTAATAGCCCCTTCGAATAATCTGAATTGCCACACAAAATTAAGGACATAACCCCCAATAATGATACACACAAAAATCAAAATATACTTCGTTAAAAGGGCTGGTGTCATTTCTCCAGCAGTCAACATGTCAATAATTGACCCTAGTAAATACGGTGGAACAACTTCTAAGCCACTCGCAATCATTAATAGCACGACGGCTATAGAATATTGCTTCCAGTATTTCTTAAAAAACCAGCCTAATTTACTTAAAACATCAAACATACGTTATAACCTTCTTTCTCTAGTGCTGTTAAAGCTTTGCTACCCACTATCCAGAAATACCTTGTTGAAAATCATTTTTTGTACTTTGTTTCGCATACACATGCACTCCTTTTTCATTGTCACTACAACCCTTTTTTGCAACAAAAAAAGACACATACCCCAAAAAAGAGCATGTGTCTCTTCATAAAAGGCCAGGAGTTACCCATGCCCTTTATTTGCAACGCAAAATAAAAAAGTTAGAAGACATGGACAATGTATGCAGTTGTGCTTTGATATGATACTGATAAAATTAACATCGTCATGCCCTCCTCTACTTAAGATTGTTATAGTGTTCTTGAAGATTATCACACTTTAGAAATATTTGTCAACCAACTCACTGTTATTTTTTACGTTTTTCAGGAAATAATTAACGCTTTAAAGCAATGAATTACTACAATTACAATCTTGGAAAAAAGTAAACTCGGCACCTTAAATTTAGAATTTCAAACCTATAACTTTTTGTATTGACTTTAACGCAACGTAAGCCTTTATGGTTAGTTTGTATGAACCTAAAGGAGGAAATAAACATGAATGAATTTTATCAAATGCCCTTATTCGTAAAGCTAAAAGTAAGCAATATTGAAATATCAAAGGATTGGTATGCAAATATACTCAATTTCAATTCAGTATTTGATTTTCCAGATGCGAACGGAACAACTTCCATGACACATTTGAGAGGAGCCAAGTATCAAGATTTAATGTTATTAAAGGATGAAGAAGTCAGCACTTCTAACTCTGTCATTATTAATGTATTCTCTAATAATATTCATAGTATTTATCTGGCTGCACTAGAAAATAAAACGAAAATCATTCAACAGCCGACAGTTCAACCATGGAATGCAAAAGAATTAACGATAGAAGATCCAGATGGCTATGTTTTTACAATAACTGAAAGTGTCGATTCCAATAAAGACTTTGATACTGTCATTGACAATGTTAAAAATCAATCATAGATTCCTCTATTTCAGCGGATGTTTGGAAACCCGCTGAAAAGTTCTGGAAGACCCTGTCGAACAAAGCTAGTTCGATAGGGTCCAAATCAATTTATCGGAACAATTTTCAGATTTATCAGAACAACATCGAGATTTATCGGAACAATTTCAAGGTTTATCGCCCTAATTTCTAAATTTATCGCCTAACTTTTTAAATTTATCACCCAACTTTTTAAATTTATCGCCTAACTTTTTTAATTTATCACCCAACTTAAATTTAACGCCTAACTATTATCTAAAATGGGTATCTCATGATACACTTTTTAATATAGACATTTTAGTAAGGAGTCTTTACTTTGAAATCATTTTTAGCTGTTGGAATCGGCGGATTTTTTGGTGCCATCTGTCGATATAACCTTGGTCTAGCACTTTCAAATAACGGTGGTTTTCCATTTGCGACACTTTGCATAAACTTAATTGGTTGCTTTTGTTTAGCATGGCTATTTACAACGTTTACAAAACGTACGCCTATTATTTTAGGAATTGGTACTGGCTTTTTTGGTGCCTTTACAACCTTTTCGACATTCTCGTTAGAAACGCTATTACTTTTGCAGGATAGTAAATGGCTACAAGCGGTTCTTTATATTTTAGTGAGTGTTTTTGGCGGTTTAGCTTGTGCATGGCTAGGATTTAAACTAGCTAAGGGGCGCTTCGTATGATAATTATTGGTATCGGTGGATTTTTGGGTGCACTAACAAGATTTTATCTAGGAAAATTGATTGTCCATACATACCCATGGGCAACATTTTTTATTAATATAACGGGTTCTTTTGCACTTGGCTTTCTATTTGCATTACATCCAAGTGATTGGATTTGGCATTTTATAGGGCTTGGTTTTTTAGGAGCCTATACGACCTTTTCAACATTTGGTTTTGAATGTTTGCAACTTTTAGAGCAGAAAAAATGGAGACAAGCGATTATTTATATATGCACTACAGTTTTATTCGGTTTACTTTTCGCGGCACTTGGCTTTGTCCTTGTGTAGCAGCATTTATGAAAAACTAGAGGTGATTTTTTGACACAGCCGTCCATTGAACAATTACAAGCGCTCGAAGCAGAAATTGAACAAACATTATATACTTTAATCGACTTAGAACTAGAAGAAAACTTTCCAGAAATGAATACCCGCTTTGCACAATTACTTGCAAAGGTTCAGGCTGCTCAGTTAATTGATTATAAACTTGACGTCCTCGTTGATCCTCAAGGTTTGGCAACAGAAACATGCACTCTACTACAAAGTTTAATAGAGGCAAAAGCTAGACCACAAAAAAGACAACGACTTTTAACACACCGTATGATTTTAAAAATATGGCTACGTAAAAATCAACGCTTTATGACGGAATTTTTACCACAAATGTTTTAGGCGCCTCTCTATGTTTCAAGGGCGCCTCCTTCTAAAGTTGCAATTGTTGCAACACTTCTTTTATTTTCCCTTCAATTGTTAAATCAAATTGTACTGTATGCTGCGCAATATCTAAATTAATATAAGCAGTTTTTCCTTTTGTCATCATTGGTAGTTGGTTGACAGGATACACTTCGAGACTCGTACCGATGACAAGGACAAGCTCTGCCGCTCTAATAGCTTCCATCGCATTGTTCCAGCTTACTTGGGGTAAGTTTTCTCCAAAAAGGACTACATTTGGGCGTAGTTTACCATCACAATGTGCACAACTCTCTTTGCGTAAGAAGCTTTCCATTGAAGCAGCTTTCTCGCACCGATGACAGCGAATGGAGCGTATCGAGCCATGTAACTCTTCGACCCTTTGACTTCCTGCCAGCTGATGAAAACCATCAACATTTTGCGTGGCAACTAACGATACGATTCCCCGCTTTTCCCAATCAGCTAAAATTTGATGACCTTCATGTGGTACCACCTTTTCCAAATTTTCTATTCGCATTTTATAAAACTCATGAAACAATGAATAATTTTGTGCCAATGCTTCGATAGTAGCTACTGTTTGAGGATCAATATTATTCCACCAGCCTGAAGCAGATCGAAAATCTGGAATCCCACTTTCGGTTGACATACCTGCACCTGTTAAAATGACCACGCTGTTTGAGGATTGTAACCAGTCACTTAAAAGTTCAATTGTCATGTTTTCCTCCTCCATCCATGGCATCATCATAAGGTGTATAGGTCATAGTAGGGACTTTCTTTTTCACAAAAACGCGATATATTGCACGAACCAAAATGCTTAAAAAAATCAGACTTACAATAAGCGCTACGCTATTCCCAATATTCATTCCACCCGATCCTTTCTCTCCGTTTAGTTAGTAAAGGTTTTTCCTATTTTGTGAGTGTATTTCCTACTAATGTAGGCTACCAACTCTCTACTATTTATATTGTCAGCCAACATTGGACATGCCCAAATTGTTAACATAATTATCCCAATATACTCTACATACAAGTGTAAATGTTTTTTAAAAGACGGATTGTAAGATTAAGTGCAACACCCAGAAGTCAATATAAAGGAAGCCCATAACGACCTCGTGTAGAATGTAGTTACCACACCAACATTCAA
>NZ_JBHJTF010000046.1:0-34471 GCF_042267565.1 Lysinibacillus sp. NPDC056232
AGTTAAAAGCAATTAACGTGGAGTTCGCACCAATCGCTTGATACGAAGGGTATTCTGTTATAAATCTATGCTTCTATACAGATTTGTATAGTTTTATTTAAATTTGTCGTAACAGTTTAGTTACCCAAACACAGCAATTAGTAAACCAATCATAATCCATAACTTGCCGGCTTTATTACCGGCAGGTCTTTCATTCGCCACAGATATTCCCCTCTCTTACACGAATAAAAACGGTTCTGTATGAATAGTAGATTGTACAAATTCAACAGAATATTTTTTATCCTCACACATTCTTGCCATCTTTTTAGCTACTCCGGCAATCATCACCTTCTCCACATGATGACCTGGATCTACGATTTGCAGACCGATTGCTTGAGCGTCCTGGGCAGTATGGAAATACATATCTCCTGTTAAAAATACATCTGCTCCAGCACGTTTCGCAGAATAGATATATTTATTGCCGTCGCCACCGACAAGCGCAACTTTTTTCACCTTCGACTGTAAATCGCCAACAACTCGTACAGCAGGTACGTCTAGCTGCTTCTTGACAAATTGCGTGAATTCGTGAAGAGTCATTTCTTGTGGTAAATAACCAACTCGTCCTAAGCCCATGACATTTGTTTGCTGGTCTAGACGAATAAGATCATAGGCAGGTTCTTCATATGGATGTGTGTTTAACATTGCCTTTAGCACACGATTTTTTACGGATTCCGGAAATACTACTTCTATCTTTACTTCTTCTTCAACATGTAATTCACCAATAGAACCTACATGTGGATTTGCACCTTCTAATGCACGGAAACGCCCTTCTCCCATTGTAGTATAGCTACACGCTTCATAATCTCCAATGCGACCCGCTCCCGCCTTTGCTAATGCCTCACGTAAATCAGTGGCATTTATAGTCGGTATAAAAACTGCCAGCTTCAACATATTTTCCGCATAAGTTTCTTCTAAAATAACACGGTTTTCAAGCTGTAGAGCATCTGCTAGTAAATCGTTGACACCACCTTCAGCCACATCTAAATTCGTATGTGCTGCATAAACAGCAATATCATTTTTAATAAGCTTTTCATATAAACGCCCGGCTGGATTGTCAGTACGAATATTCGAAAGTCGTCTGAAAATCGGTGGATGATGCGCAATTATTAGTTCGCATCCTTGAGCAATAGCCTCGTCTGCTACTGCTTCATTCACATCCAATGTGACTAATACTTTACTTACAGGTTTATTTAATGTGCCAATCGCAAGACCAATTGGGTCATTTTCCATACAGGCTAGCTTTTTAGGCGACCATGATTCGAATAATTGGATAATTTCCTGACCGTTTACTATTTTCATCTCACAGAACCCCTTCCACTAAATTGAGTAGAGCTACTAACTCTGCACGTTTTTCTTCAATTTCAGGTGTTTGATCTGCCCCTTCAATAGACTGTAGTACACGCTGCCAATTTTCTTTTTCACGCGACCATTTTTTTATAAATGCTGGTGATTTTCGTTGCATTAATTTCGGACCAAATAAAATTTCCGATTCCGTTAACGACATTGAACTTCTTTGCAAGACAAGAATTTCATAAATTTTTTCGTCTTCCTCTAAAATCGCTTCATCCTGTATTGCCCAATTATGTGCTAATGCCCATTCGCGAATCACTTTAGCATGAATATTTGGCTGCAAAATAAGCCTTGTTACCCCATTTAATTTTTCAGGATGCTTTTCTAAAATGGAGACAATTAGAGGCCCGCCCATTCCAGCAATAGCAATGGTATCAACATGGTCCGCTTCTTCCACTGCCGCTAAACCACTCGCAAGTCGTACTGTAATTTTTTCTGTTAAGCCTTCCTTTTGCACTTGTCCAACTGCTGATTCAAATGGCCCTTTCACAACTTCCCCTGCTACTGCATAAGAAGCAATACCTTTATGAATTAAGTAGCATGGTAAATATGCATGGTCGCTCCCAATATCAGCTACAACCGCGCCTGAGGGAACAAAGTTTGCTACTGTTTCTAATCGTTTTGATAATTTTTGTGCATTCATTTTTTTACCGCCTGTCTTCAATAGTGTCCATTCTTAGTATGTATGATGTCGAGAAAAAAAACAAATGGAGTTGTCTCAAATTTTGAGCAACTCCATTTTACTGAAGATAAATAAATTGTAGCTGCACCAATTACGATTAAACGCTTTCAGTGCAGCTACATCTTTAAACTATTTTAGAGTTGAAATGTACTTAGCGATTTCTTTTGCTTCCGCTTCAGTTTTCATTCCAGGTGTCATTGGTGTGCCTTCGATACCGTTAGTTAAAACGTCTACGATACGAGCCTCATCTAAACCATGTAAGTTTGGACCTACAGAACCCGTTAAGTCAGCAGCGTGACAGCCAATACAAGATTGTACTAAAGCTGAGCCGTCATCAGTAGCTTCAGTCTTTTCGCCACCGCCTTCTTTTTCAGCAGCAATTTCTTTTTTGTTATCTGCACCGGTTAAAGACATGAAGAAAATAAGACCAATACCAAATGCAAGAATTAAGATGTAAGGAACGACTGGATTGTTTTTCATATGTTTCCCCTCCTCATTGTAAATCTACTTCTATTATAATATAGAATCAGTCAACATCTAATATTGTACTTCATTAACCATGAAACGAAAAGACCATTCGCTAAGTTTTCCTTTGTTTGTAACAAATTCGACATTTCTGTATCTATTGGATAAAATATGTCTTGAAAACGCCAATATTTGGACTATCTATTATCTTTTTAGCAATCAATTATGCCTTTCCAAAATTGCGTCCAGAATCGGCTTGAAGAAGTTTAACTTAGATTCCTTACACGTTGTTATCTTTCCTCTATTTACGCATTCATATACCAAGAAAATCAAAATAACTTATTGATATTTGCTAATAGAATAAGCCATAGCAATAAGTCCTATTATCATGACTCATCACCATAACGTATGGTTGATTTCCGTTCCGGCTGGGCGCTTTGTTGTTGCTGTCGCTTCGCTTTCGCACAGATAAAACATTTGTTGCTGTCGCTTCGCTTTCGCACAGATAAAACATTTGTTGCTGTCGCTTCGCTTTCGCACAGATAAAACATTGTTGCTGTCGCTTCGCTTTCGCACAGATAAAACATTGTTGCTGTCGCTTCGCTTTCGCACAGATAAAACATTGTTGCTTTCGCACAGATAAAACATTGTTGCTTTCGCACAGATAAAACATTGTTGCTGTCGCTTCGCTTTCGCACAGAGCAAAGCTTCCTGTGGGCGTCGGGCCAACAGATGTTTTTTGCGCGAAAGCGAAGCGGCAGCGGCACCGATGTTGGTCACGAAGGCGTTATCACAGGATGTGATGGTTTTAGCCTTCGTTCCTCTATTGCTGATCCCCGAGGAGTCGCCCAGCCTCCACTCCAATCAACTTATATATATTGCATACATTAAAATAAAAGTCATCCAAAACTTTCGGTAATGAACCATTAATATTCTATACTTTCCAATATCAGAAACACAATACTCAGATTATTGTTTTTAGTCGTCAGCAATTTACATGGGATAAATTTCGAGATCACATTTTGATAAAAAAAAAGAATCTGTAAGCTATATAAAAGCAAACAGATTCTTGTCATTTGTCAGCGAAACTAATTTTACAAAATGAGTTCTTATAATAAGTTTATGATATAATAGCTAATCAGTGCTAGTAACCCTAGGACACCTGAGACCGTGAAATAAAGTAGCTTCATTTTTAAACCTGACCAAAGCCAAACCCCACAGTTCGCTGCAATCAAGCAAAACAATGCAATATTATTTCCGTTAAAATATGTAGTGTAAATTCGAATAGACATACTAAACAATAAAACAGCGGCCAACAAATGGAAAACAGGCGCTAATAAATCATTTTTTCGTGCCATTCGAAATGCTGTCAGAAATAATACTAAAGCAGCTATTCCAACGACAACCGTTAAAATGATCATGAAGGATGCTATTGTAAAATAAATAAATAGCAGCGCAATCATCGCAATACATATACCTGCAATTATAAGTAGTAGCCTTTTCTTTTCTGAAGGCAATATAGCTTGTTTATGATGTACTGGTTCTAACTCCTCTACATCTTCCCCCTCTGCATAAAGAGCCGCTAAAAAGTCACAGTAATGCTCTGGTAATAGCTTATTTTGCTTCCAAAACAAAATCTCATTCAAGATTATTTTTTTTCGAGGATTTGTCATAGTTTTTGCTCCAAACATTTGCTTTATATGGTTGTTATTCCAATTTTATCTCAAAACATTGCAGAACACATCTATATAAAGTAGCAAAAATATTAAGTTTATCAGATTCTAGTACATGATATAAACATTTTCGAAACAATATTTTCTTTTGATAGACTTCGCTTATACGAGTATTCTCCTGATTCAATAGTAACGCAAAAAGGGCTATCCAATTAGTCCTCACTAATTAGATAGCCCTAACCTGTGTAGCTTTATTCTAAGAAGTCTTTTAAACGTTTGCTACGAGAAGGGTGGCGTAGCTTTCTAAGCGCCTTCGCCTCAATTTGGCGAATACGTTCACGTGTTACACCAAATACTTTCCCTACCTCTTCTAATGTACGTGTACGGCCATCATCTAGACCGAAACGTAAGCGAAGGACATTCTCTTCACGGTCAGTTAATGTATCTAACACGTCCTCTAATTGCTCTTTTAACAATTCATAAGCTGCATGGTCAGATGGAGATTGAGCTTCAGAATCCTCAATAAAGTCTCCTAAATGTGAATCATCTTCTTCTCCAATTGGTGTTTCAAGAGATACTGGTTCTTGTGCAATTTTTAAAATTTCACGTACTTTTTCAGGTGTTAAATCCATTTCTTCTCCAATTTCTTCAGGAGATGGCTCGCGACCTAAGTCTTGTAGTAATTGGCGTTGTACACGAATTAATTTATTAATTGTTTCTACCATATGCACTGGAATACGAATTGTACGTGCTTGGTCTGCAATTGCACGTGTAATCGCTTGGCGAATCCACCATGTTGCATAAGTGGAGAATTTAAAGCCTTTACGGTAGTCAAATTTCTCAACAGCCTTGATAAGCCCCATATTCCCCTCTTGAATTAAATCAAGGAATAGCATTCCACGGCCAACATATCGCTTTGCAATCGATACAACAAGACGTAAGTTCGCTTCTGCTAGGCGTTTACGTGCTTCTTCGTCACCTTGCTCAATACGTTCCGCTAATGCGATTTCTTGCTCGGCAGAAAGTAAATCAACTCGACCAATTTCTTTTAAATACATACGTACAGGGTCATTTATTTTAACACCCGGTGGTACACTCAAATCATTTAAATCAAAAGTCTCTTCGCTTGCTTCTTCTTTCATTAAGCTTTCTTCTTCAAACTCTTCTTTTCCAATGATTTGAATGTCTTTAGCCTTTTCAAGATCCTCAGCAAAGTGGAAAATCTCTTCGTTCTCCAATTCAAAAGGCGCTAGTTTCTCTGAAATTTCTTTCATTGAAATTTCACCTTCTGATTTTGCTTTTTCTTGTAGTATTTTTTTTGCTTCATCTAATGTAATTTCTACTTCTACCTCTTTTGAACGTTCTGACTTGTCCGCCATAAACCTTCCTCCTTCTAAACAACCGAATCGGATTAAATCGCCGATAACGATTTTCTTAAATGAATAATCTGTTGGGCGATTTCAAGTGCACGCGCATACTCATGCATCTTCTCCGCTTCCTTTGACTCATGCATCTTTTGTTGAATTTCTTGCTCAATTCTATATTTTTGCAGCTGACGTATTGAGTCTGTGACCTCTGCCTCTGCTTGGTCGGGATCCCGTTCCGTTAAAGCCGCTTCCATTACGATCTTGCGTAATTCAGAGTCATCTAATATCTCAACAAAACGCTGATAATCAGGATGACCATATTCCTCATAAAATCCTACTAAGCGAACAAAAACTGCCAAATAGGCATCTCGTACAAACGGATCTTTTTGCTCACTACGTAATACCTTGTCCACTACATCTATATTATGAAGCATATGAGCCAGTAATAAACGTTCGGCACGTTCAGCTGCGTCCATAGGCTTATGTTGCTGAGTGACCGGCATCGAAGGCGTCTGAACAGGTATTTCTACGTTTGTAGAACGTACCTGATTTGCCTCTAGCTTTCGGAATTGAGCATAAATCGCTTCTTCCGAGATATTTGTCTCATTCGATAGCTGTCTTATATACAAATCTCGTTCAACTGGTGACGATCTACCTACCAGTTGTTCAAGAACTTCTTGAATATATTGAAGCGTATCATTTTCAAACTGAAAGTTCTTATTTCGTCTAGCATGCATCATCATAAAAGCAATATACGCATGGGGGTTTTCCAAAATTTGTTCTTTAAATGCTTGTCCACCTAAACTACGAATGTATTCATCGGGATCTAGCTTATCTGGTAACACCGCAATATTGACTTTCATACGTTCTGTTTGAAGTAACTGTGCTGCTCTTTTGGCCGCATCAAAACCTGCATTATCACCGTCATAGCAAACCGTAACCTGCTCTACTAAGCGTTTTAGCTTTGTGATATGCTGATTCGTAAGCGAAGTGCCCATTGTTGCTACAGCATTCGTTACACCAACAGAAGTTGCTGCTAAAACATCCATAAACCCTTCCATCAATACTACTTGACGATTTTTTCTAATGGAGGTTCGTGCTTTATCTAGGTTATATAGCACTTCACTCTTTTGAAAAATCGGTGATTCTGGACTATTTAAATATTTTGCCTCTTCACCAGTCGACGCAAGGATTCGTCCAGAGAATGCTATAATCTTACCGTTCTCATCACGGATGGGAAACATAATCCGCCCTCTAAAACGATCAAAATAGCGTTCTTCCCCTTCACGCTTGATCACTAAACCACTTTCCGCGATTTCTTGTAAGTTATAACCTTTTCTTTCAAGCAATATCGTTAATGCATCAAAGCTTGGAAGAGACCATCCAATGCTATTAGATTCTATAAGTTCCCTTGTAAATCCTCTTTCTAGCAAATAATTTAAAGGTTCTTCACCATCTTCTGTATTTAACAGTAAATGTTGAAAAAAATCTGCTGCAAAAGCGTGTGCTTCTTTCATCCTTTCTTCTGCTTTAGATACCTTTTTCGTTACATCTGGTAAACTTGGCCCAACATCTAAATGTATGCCAACACGTTCACCAAGTTTCACAACAGCGTCAGGAAAAGAAATACCTTCTATATCCATGACAAAAGTAATAGCATTACCACCCGCACCACAACCAAAGCAATGGAAAATTTGTTTGTCTGATGACACAGAAAAAGATGGCGTTTGTTCTCCATGAAAAGGACAGAGGCCAAACCAATTGCGCCCACGCTTTGTAAGCTGCATGTATTCGCTTATGACATCAATAATATTCGATTGTGTGCGAATCTGTTCAATCACTTCTTCAGGAATCTTCCCTGCCAAATTCATCACCATCTTTAAATTACGTTCTAAAACACAATTCGCTATCCAATTTAAAAATCCTTTATTTCTCGACAAAAAAATAGGATTTTTCTCTTAATAAATATTTTTACCACAATTTTATTATTATAAAACAAAAATTAGTTTTTATCTATACTATTTTCATACCCGACTCAAAAAAACCGCCTCTTATAACCGAGGTGGTTTATCATCAATTCGTTTCTTATTTACAGTTTAAGATATGCTCAATAATGACATTTGCTGTTTCCTCAACAGCTTTGTTTGTCACATCAATAACCTTACAACCAATTTTAGCGACAATTTTTTCAAAATGCTGGATTTCTTCTAATATTCGATTATGCTGCGCATAGATAGCATCATCATTCAATCCTAGAGACATCAATCTCTCTTTTCTAATTGAGTTTAATTTATCAGGAGAAATAATTAAACCAAAACACTTTTTCGGATCAATTTTTAAAAGTTCTTCAGGTGGCTCTACTTCTGGTACTAAAGGTACGTTCGCCACCTTATAGCGTTTATGTGCTAAATATTGTGATAGCGGTGTTTTAGAGGTACGGGAAACACCGACTAGCACAATATCAGCCTGTAATAGACCTCGTGGATCTCTACCATCATCATATTTTACTGCAAATTCAATAGCCTCTATTTTTTTAAAATAATCATCATCTAGTTGATGAACAATTCCTGGTGCCTCTAACGGGAATTCTTCCACAAAGGTTGCCATTGTTTTTAAAGCAGGCCCTAAAATATCCACAGCATATATCTTTTCTTGCTCACACAGTTCCTGTAAGATCGATCGCATTTCCTGGCGAACAAGCGTATACACAATAAATGCCTTTTGCTTCGCTGCAAGGCTTACAATTTTCCGAATGAGCTCCTCTGATTGTATATGAGGAAAACGGCGAATTACCGTGTTTTCCAAACCAGGCCGAAACTGGCTAATAACTGCTTTCGCTACTTGGTCACCAGTTTCACCGACTGAATCAGATACAACAAAAACCCGTAGTCTTTTCATGCTGCTCTCCTTCAACTATTTAGTCATTCTGTGCAAGTGATAAGAAAGCTCGTGTTATCGTCGTTTTTGTAAGACGACCAACGATTGTCAATCCACCTTCTTGTGGCTCAACTACTGGTAGCGAATCCACTTCTCGTTCAATCAGTTTATTCGCTGCGACAACTAAAGAATCTGATCTCTCGCAGTACGAAATATTTGGCATACGTGTCATAATGATATGTACAGGAATTTTGTTTAAATCCTGCGTGCCAATACTTGTACGTAATAAATCCTTACGAGAAAGTACCCCTGTCAAAAATTCATTCTTATCTACGACAAAGAGTGTTCCAACATCCTCTGAAAACATGAAGCAAATCGCATCATAAACAGTCATTGTTTCTGGTACAACGACAGGTCCTGAATGAAAATCTTTCACCTTTAAATTGTTAATACTATCCGTCAATGTAACGGATGTTTTTTTACCTGAATAGAAATAGCCAACACGAGGTCTAGCATCTAAAAAGCCAGCCATTGTGAGTATTGCTAAATCTGGTCTTAAAGTTGCTCTTGTCAGATTGAGACGTTCTGCAATATGTTCGCCTGTGATTGGGCCGTTTTCTTTCACAATTTGTAAAATGTCTTCCTGACGTTTATTGAGTTCGATTGGACTCACCGCCTCAAATCTAATAGTGTTATACTTATGCTCGATTATTATATACTATTTTAATAATTATTGCGAAGAAAAGAACTACATGCTACAATATTGACAAATACGCTTGCTCTAGATGTATTTTCGAGTAATTTGCGTTATATAGGCGATGACGGGAAAAAAGTATCTGTTCCATTTTAAAGCGAGTAGAAGATAGTGAAAGTCTACATAGCAACAGAGAAAAGGCACTCCTTGAGCTAACTTTTAGAAAAGAGGTTTTAAACAATTCGTTTAAAACAATCAGGGTGGAACCGCGGGTTTTAGCACTCGTCCCTGGGCATTTATTGTGCCCGGAGACGGGTGCTATTTTTAATTTAGTTCTACCTAAATTAAAAATATCTAGCGAATTTATCAATTGTATAAATACGCTAAAACAACATCAAAGTTCACTCTTTGAAAACTATAAAGGAGGCTATTTTTATGGCTAACAAATCAATGGAAACAATTGTATCATTAGCGAAGCATCGCGGCTTTGTCTTCCCGGGTTCTGAAATCTACGGAGGCTTAGCAAACACTTGGGATTACGGTCCACTAGGTGTTGAATTAAAAAACAATGTAAAAAAAGCATGGTGGCAAAAATTTGTCCAAGAATCAGAGCACAATGTTGGGATAGATGCTGCAATTTTAATGAACCCAAAAGCTTGGGTTGCTTCTGGTCACGTTGGTAACTTTAATGATCCAATGATCGATTGTAAGGCATGTAAAGCGCGCCATCGTGCTGATAAAATCATCGAAGATGCTGCGCTAGCTAAAGGTGACGAAATCATTGTCGATGGTATGACATTTGATCAAATGAAAGAAACGATGGTTAAGTATGACGTAGTGTGCCCGGATTGCGGTAAAGCTGATTTTACAGATATTCGTCAATTTAATTTAATGTTTAAAACATTCCAAGGTGTAACAGAATCTTCTACTAACGAAATTTATTTACGCCCAGAAACAGCACAAGGTATTTTCGTGAACTTTAAAAATGTACAACGTTCTATGCGTAAACGTACACCATTCGGTATTGCACAAATCGGTAAATCATTCCGTAACGAAATTACCCCAGGTAACTTCACTTTCCGTACACGTGAATTTGAACAAATGGAACTTGAATTTTTCTGTAAGCCAGGAGAGGACCTTGAATGGCACGCATACTGGAAAGAGTTTTGTAAAAATTGGTTATTAAATTTAGGCATGAACGAAGAATCTATGCGCCTTCGCGATCATGAAGAAGACGAATTGTCTCACTACTCTAACGCTACAAGTGATATCGAATTTAAATTCCCATTCGGTTGGGGCGAGCTTTGGGGCGTAGCAGATCGTACAGATTACGATTTAAAACAGCATATGGAGCATTCTGGTGAAGATTTCACTTACATCGATCCAGTATCAAACGAACGTTATGTTCCATATTGTATCGAGCCTTCTTTAGGTGCAGACCGTGTAACATTAGCATTCCTTTGCGATGCTTATGACGAGGAAGAGCTTGAAGGCGATGATAAGCGTACAGTTTTACGCTTCCACCCTGCTCTAGCGCCATTTAAAGCTGCGGTCCTACCACTTTCTAAAAAGCTTTCGGATGAGGCTACTACTGTTTGGGCAGAGCTTCGCAAAGCATTCCCAGTTGACTTTGACGAGTCACAATCAATCGGTAAACGTTACCGTCGTCAAGATGAAATTGGTACACCATTCTGTATCACTTACGACTTTGACTCAAAAGAGGATGGTCAAGTTACAGTACGTCACCGCGATTCGATGTCTCAAGTTCGTATGCCAATTACAGATGTTAAAGCATACATTGAAAAACATCTTCAATTCTAAATTCATAAGTATATAAAGAGGGAGTCGCATTAAGCGACTCCCTTTAAACTATAGACAAAAGATACTCCTGATAGCTGTATCGTGATTCTTTTGTTAGGTCTTTAATGATGAAAACAAGCGCTCTTGCATCTTCTCCTCAAATGAAAACCTTTTCATACTCATACCTACTAAGCTTATTAGTATTTCCTCGATATCTACAAGTGTATAATAAAGGAATGTTCCTTCTCGCATTGGGCGAACCCTCTTATCAATTGTTAGTTTATCCTCAATAAAGTAAGCTACATTTACGTTACAATGTTCCATCAATTGTGAAATGCGTTGGTCATCATCCGGATTAATAAAAAACGGCACAATTTTATCAATATACAAAATACTTTGCACAAGTTTTATGAAGAAATTTTCACGAAGTGAAGTTTCCACAACTAATACAGTTGTTTTCTCATGCTGATAGTCCATATACAATATATTTATTTGCTCTTCTAATAACTTTTGTAGAATATTAATAGAATTTCTATACTTTGTCATATCCGTTTGGATTTCTCTTGTTAATAAACGTAGAATTCGAAAGGCAGGTAAAAATATTTTTAAAACAATTTCTTTAGGATGTAAATGATCTATTAATTTTTTAAAGTAGACCCTTAAGCTATTTTCGTCACAACGAATTAATTGTTCTATAAATAAGTTAAAAATTTCTTCAAAGCTGTTAGTACGATAATCTATCATTTTCGAAATTTTCACACTATAATTTAAAGGTAAAATCATAGACTTTTGCTCATCTAATAACTTAACTTTAGGTAATGTTGGGAATAAATCATAGACAAGCTCTACTTGCGCACTACGATTATCAGATAATTGAACGACTGAGTTAACAGGATAAATCCCTAAGCACTCTACAAAATTATGCATAAATTTCTCGTTGTATAAATGTCGATCACGATATAAAACAGCTAATGCATCTGTTGCAGCATATCCCGAATGATATACACGTTTTGATGTCATAGCTGAATAAACATCAATAATCTGCAGTATTTGAACTCCCTCACACATATCATCTTCACAAAGCTGATTCGGATAACCTTGACCAGCAAAGCGCTCATGATGATCACGTGCTAAATAGGAGATATCCTCTTCCCCATTTTCGATGAGTAGCTCATAACCTTTAGTTGTATGAGTTTTGACAATATCAAATTCATCTTCCGATAATTTTCGTTTTAAATTTAATATTTCTTGCGGAATAAATACCTTCCCAATATCGTGGAACAAATAGCCTCTTGCTAGCGTTTCGATATCCATTAAACCTAAATAACGGGCAAAAATTGTCCCTAAAACAAAAACATCAAATGAATGGACAAAAGAATACTCATCCCATTCTTTTAACCGCATGAGTAATTCATAGCGATGTTTTTTTTCTAAAACTTTTTCAAAAATACCTCGTACATAAGCAGTATCTTGTATGCTTTTTAAAATTTGACCATAGCGCAATTCATGCACAACATTCTCTAATGTAGTCATAAAAAGGTGGCTTACTTTTTCTTTATACTCATCTGTCTCATCCCTTTTATCCATTAGCGGTGCAAATAAATCCTCGTAATCCTTTGAACGCTGAACACTTAAATCATGAACAATTCGGACTGAATCAGTTGGTAAATAAACCGATAATTCGTCAACTTTTCTAAGTTTAAGTAAAGCAATAATTCTTTCCGTTAAAACTAGATCTTTTTTAGCTAATAAACGATACTCCGAAAAAATATCTTCAGCTAAAATATCATTTGCTTCAACTTCATCAATACTTAATGTCACTTTTCTTAGCATATTTTCTGCCACATTTGTAATGCTCAAGCATTATGTGACTCCCTCCTTCTTCAGTAAGACTGCGTTGTTCGTTGTTCGTTGTTCGTTGTTCGTTGTTCGTCAATTATGTCTCGACTTAATTGTCGCTGTCGCTTCGCTTTCGGGCAGATAAACAATGCGTCCTGATTCGGCTTTGTGCTTAGGCCTGCAGATGTTTTTTGCGCGAAAGTGTAGCGGCAGCAGCAGATGTTTTTTGCGTGAAAGTGTAGCGGCAGCGGCAACAACATGAAGGCCGACACGATGTCGGTCATTTCGGTAATGCCACGTTCGTGGTGTTTTTACCAATGCAGGTCAGTTAGCCTAGGTGGGAGACTTTTGTATCTGTCGCTACGAAAACATTTGTAGCTGACGCTTTGCTTTCGCTACGAAAAACATTTGCTGAAAGAAGGTAAATATCATCATCTATATTAATTACAATATCATAGAGTAAAATGTCTTTTCAACTAGTATATGGTATTGGAATGAACAGTTTATACTATGTTTATATTGAAAACTGTAACAAAATTAATATTTTAGACCTAGAAAATTTATTTCGTAGCAGCTATTAATTTTAAATAAAAAGTATACAAAGACCTATTTATTAGAAAACAGAAGTTTATATTTATAAGTTATAGTTAAATTTCTCTCAAAAATAAAATTTCTGCGAATGATACAGGATTAATCAATTTGTCCTAATGTCATTAGCAAAAAAAGCAATGCCACTATAAAAAAATAACATTTTGATAAAATAACGCCTAGCATTCGGATGGATAACATTAGGAGTCCGCCTTTTCCCTGTATTTTCAAGACGAATTTTTTAAAAAAAGAAAAAATGCCAGAAGATCAATATTAATGATCTTCTGGCGTTTTTTCTTGTTCTGTATTTGTTCTTAACTGAAATTCAGGCGTTCGCTCTAGCTGTTCAATAAATTTTTTAGTCTTAAAATGAATTCCTGTTTGTTCCTCGTAAATGGTTGTAATTATTTTTTTTATAAAATATTTCGTTTCCTTTTTTAGGTCTAGTTTTCCAATCTGGTCAATTGGTACAGTATAGAACATCCGAATAAGCTTAAGCTGGGTCGGTGTTAATCGAATGATATAAGGATCCTGCTGATAACAACGATGACATAAAAAACCTCCCTGCGCAAAAGAAAATGCAAATTCACCATCTATGGCACCACATGCAGCACAAGCATGTAATATAGGCTGTACACCTGTATAGGGTAGCATTTTCCATTCTACAAACAATGTAATGGCCTCCGGGTCATAACCTTCCTCAATTGCTTGTAATGCTTGAAGGAGCACATCAAATGCAAGTGGCTCAGATTTCCCCTCTTCTACTACTCGCTCGACAAGTTCCATTATATAACTTGCATATGCTGTTGCCATTATATCCTCACGAATATGGCGCATTGAATTAAGATGCTCACCTTGTTGCAATGTTCCCATACCAGTATGATGCTGTACCATAAACATGCCATATGTAAATGGCTGTGTCACAGATGCTAATCTACTGGAAGGCTTCTTCGCTCCTCGAGCCATCGTTGCAACCTTTCCCGCTTCTCTTGTTAGTAATGTTACAATTTTATTTGATTCTCCATAGGCACGCACCTTTAGGACAATCCCTTCCCATTTATGAAGCATCGATCCCCCTCCTTTCTACAAGCTTCGCTTTCGCGCAGATAAACAATGCGTCCGGAATCGGCTTTGTGCTTAGGCCTGCACGAGGGCCGACACGATGTCGGTCATTTCGGTAATGCCACAGGACGTGGTGTTTTTACCGATGCAGGTCAGTTAGCCGTTATCGCATGGATGCGATGATTTTAGGCTAACATCCCTTAAGAACTCCTTTCCGATTCCGTGACATCCGCCGGAGGCTTAGGCCAACACGATGTTGGTCACTCAGTCGTGTGTTGTTGCTGTCGCTTCGCTTTCGCACAGATAAAACCGTGTTGCTGTCGCTTCGCTTTCGCACAGATAAATTGCCACAGGACGTGGCGTTCTTAGACTGAGTTCCTCTATTTCAGCGGGCGTCCAAACACCTGTAGCTGACGCTTTGCTTTCGCTACAAAAAACATCTGTACCTGCCGCTTTGCTTTCGGTACAAAAAACACCTGTACCTGCCGCTACGCTTTCGGTACAAAAAACACCTGCTGAAAGAAGTGAAAATAGAGCTCTCCAATAAATTATTGGACAGCTCCATTTAAAACTACAGCGACAAATAGGAATGTTGTAAAGATGTTTAGTAGCTTAACAGCAGACCCTATTAATATTCATCATCACGGAAACCGAAGTCACGTAAATGTGTTGATTTATTTCGCCAATCCTTTTGCACCTTTACCCAAAGCTCTAAATACACTTTTGAACCAAGAAGCATCTCAATATCTTTTCTTGCACGTATCCCTACTTCTTTTAATAGCGCGCCACGTTTACCAATGACAATCCCTTTTTGCGAATCTCTTTCCACGATAATCGTTGCTGCTACACGAATTTTATCTTCATTTTCTTCATCACGGCGAATTTTATCAATAACAACAGCAATGGAATGAGGTATTTCTTCACGTGTTAAATGTAACACTTTTTCACGAATTAACTCTGAAATAATAAAACGCTCAGGATGATCCGTTACTTGATCTGCTGGATAATATTGTGGACCCTCTGGTAAATATTTCGCTAATGTCGTTAATAAATCTTCTACATTATTCCCTTGTAATGCTGAAATCGGTACTATTTCCGCAAAGTCATAACGGTCTTTGTAGCTTTCAATTATCCCTATTAATTCATCGGGATGAATTTGATCGATTTTATTGATTACCAGGAAGACAGGGGTTGGATTACCCGCCAGCATTTCAAGGATGAATTCGTCACCCTTTCCAAGTTTCTGCTCTGCGTTGACCATGAACATAATAACATCCACTTCACGCAATGTATTTTTAGAAACCTTTAGCATAAAATCCCCTAGCTTATGTTTCGGCTTGTGGATTCCTGGTGTATCGATAAAAATCATTTGACTATCATTTGATGTTAGTACACCTTGTACTTTATTTCGTGTTGTTTGTGGTTTATCACTCATAATCGCAATTTTTTGACCAATAACACGGTTTAAAAACGTTGATTTCCCAACATTTGGTCGACCGATTATGGAGATAAAGCCTGACTTATAGCCTTTATTATTTTCCAGCATTCTCTAAATCCTCCGTTGTAAATGCAAACGGTAGTAATTCGCCTACAGACGTTACCGTGACATCACCTTTTAAATTTGTTAAATATACAGGCATAGATGGCTCGCAAAATTCCATCATCACTTGACGACAAGCTCCGCATGGCGCACATGGTCCATCCGTATCAGCTACAATAGCAATCGCCTCAAAATCATAAATACCTTCTGACACAGCTTTGAAAAATGCTGTACGCTCAGCACAATTGGTCATACTATAACCTGCATTTTCAATATTGCAGCCATGAATGACCTCTCCATTTTTCGTTAAAATCGCCGCGCCAACTTTAAATTTTGAATAAGGTACATAAGCCTTTTCACGCGCTTTTTTTGATTCCTCTAGTAATGCATGCATATCAATTGTCATTAATGTTCTCCTCTACATAATCAATTACGCCTTGGCGTAATTGATTAAATCATTATTCTTCAGCACAACTGCTACTACTTCATGACCGATTATTAATTTTTTGTAATATCAAAACCATTTCGGTATAAATATGAGTAATCCGATTATAGCACTGAATATCGCAAATACAAGTACTGCACCTGCTGCAAGATCTTTAGCCTGCTTAGCAAGCGGATGGATAGTAGGTGAAGCTAAATCCACTACTCGTTCAATTGCTGTATTAATCATTTCAAGTGCAAACATAAGAGCAATTAATAACAATACAATATACCATTCTATACGTGATAATTCCGTAAAATAGCCAGCAATCAAAACTATTCCTGCACTTAGTAAGTGGAATCTAAAATTTTGCTCCGTAAAGGCTGTAATAATACCTTTAAAGGCATACCCAAAAGAGCGTACAAATTTGCGAACATTCATTTATTCTCGTCCTAAGCCAAAAGATTGTAAAATCTCATCCTGCTTACTGAACATCACCTTTTCATCTTCTGGCACCATATGATCATAGCCAAGTAAATGTAAGAAACCGTGGACCGCTAAAAAGCCTAATTCTCGCTCAAATGTATGCCCATATTCCTCTGCTTGCTCTTTTGTACGATCTGTAGAAATAATAATATCTCCTAAGATACGAGGCATCCCTTCAAATGTTACTTCCATTTCCCCCTCACCTAATTCCTCCAGGGCAAACGAGATCACATCTGTCGGTTGATCCTTGTCACGATATTCTCGGTTTATTTCTTGAATCGCTTCATTTGTAACGAATGTCACTGACACTTCCGTTTCCGGCTCAATCTTCTCTAGTTTCGCAGCTTGCTGCAAAAGCTTTTCAACAAGCTCCATATGTTCAGTAGCCACTTCATTTGTTTCATCTGTAAAATCAATTGTTAAAATCATAGATCCTCCTACTTATCTGCCTTTGGATATTCAATTCGTGAGTGGAAAATTCCATTCAACGTTTCACAAAGTACTCTCTCTATACATTTTAACTCTTTTATTGAAATATCGCATTCATCAAACTGACTGTCTTGTACTCGATCATCAATAATTGCTCGTACCAACTTTTGAATTTTCTCTGCATTCGGTTCCTTCATCGATCGAACCGCTGCCTCAACACTATCTGCAACACTAATAACTGCCGCTTCTTTCGTTTGTGGTTTCGGACCTGGATATCTGTACGTTGTATCATCTAAACATTTTCCTTCTTCCTTCGCTTTAAAGTAGAAGTATTTTAACAGACTAGATCCGTGATGCTGCAAAGCAATATCAATAATTTCCTGTGGCATCTTATATTGTTTTAGCATTTCAGCCCCATCAGTTGTATGCGCGATTATAATTTCTGCACTTTTTTCCGGGGACAATGAATCGTGTGGGTTAATGCCCGACATTTGATTTTCGATGAAAAAGGCAGGACGCTTCGTTTTGCCAATATCATGATAATAGCATCCTACACGCGCCAATAAGCCATCTGCTCCAATTTCCTCACATGCAGCCTCTGCTAAGTTTGCCACCATTACACTATGATGATATGTTCCCGGCGCCTCCATTAGTAATTTTTTCAGCAATGGATGGTTTGGGTTCGATAATTCAATTAATCGTAACGACGACAATAAGCTAAATGCTGATTCAAAGAATGGCAAGAGACCCATTGTAAGAGCCCCCGATAATAGAGCCGACATCATTGCCGCGATAAAGTAAAACACTAACTCTGATAAGCCGTAGGAAGATTGTGTCATCAGTAAATAAAATGCAATAAATAACATATTTACGAGCCCTATGACGCCTACAGTATGTAGAATATGCGAACGTTTTTCCATACTTTGTAAAAAGAATAAACTCGCAAATCCTCCAAAAATTATATACAGTGTAATTTCCATCTGCATGACAGATGAATAACCTTCTTGGAAAATAACACCTGCAGATGCCGCTGTCATAACCGTAATAAGAACGGCAGCACGGTCATCCGCTAATAGCCGTACTAGCATTGTGGCCAAAGCTGTTGGGAAAAGGAAGGCAACTGTAACATCGAAGCCGCCTGAGACAAGGCTAATAAATTTCATCAGCAGGATCGATAAACTATAAACAATTACTGTTACCAACAGGGCATTACGTTTCTTGTGCTCATTTATATCCCAGCGTTCAAATAAAACAAACATGAACATCATTTCAAGAAGTATTAAAATAATCAGCCCTGCAATCGGTTTCATCGATGCCTTATTACTTACCATACCTAGAAGCTCTAATTGACGAAACGCCTCATTATCAATAATTTGCCCTTCCTGTACGATGATTTGACCTTGAAGAATTCGAGTTGGTTCAACTGATTCCTTCGCTTGTTCCTTTCGAATTTTCGTTTGTTCCTCGTTTATCGTCTCGTTTTCGATAATACTCGTACGTCCAATTAAAACTACCGTATTAAATATTTTATCAGGATAGCCTCGTTGTCCACGAATTTTTGTCTCAAAATCATTTTGAAACGCAAACACATTTTCTGATCGAATGGATTTTTGCAAATATTCCTGCACAGATTTTGATAGTTGCGTACTAGTCCTTTTTAAATCCGCTTCACTTTGTACTAACAAACCCTCTAGCTGTGAATCTGTAAAGATAATTGGCATTTGCTCCGAATCTATGGATTCAAACTTTTTGCGGAGCTTCGTCACTTGGTCGGCAATCGGAATAGGTTCTTTACTACTCTCAACATCCGCCTTTACTTCAAGAACATAGTCAAATAAAGACGTTACAATCGCAGCTCGCTGTTTTGCAACATCCGCAGAAAATTGATAGACTGGTTCAACTGCATTCGCTGCTTTTTCTCGTTCCTGTTGCGTTTTATAAGTATCTTCTATCGTTTTAGTAGATCGTACTGTTTCAGGCGCTAGCTGTAATGGTTTAAAATCATATGTAACACCTTTAACATTGCCATACATAAAAGTAAATTGTAGGGCTCCTGTTAAGATGAGAACGACAATTAAAAAGTAGCGAAAGCCAATAAGTTCTGTAATTTTTTTTAATTGTTTCTCCATCTTGCACCTCCTCTATCTACCTACTATCATACCAATTCAAAAAACATTTTTCCCGAAAAATGTATAAGAAAGTAAAAAAACAGCTATACACATCGTATAGCTGTCACAATTTTTTCCATTTTTCAACCATTTTCTATTTGTTAAATCTTTTATTTCCGTCATTACGCTTTCGGTGCAGACTTTTTTTAAAACCTGTTGCACCTGACGCTACGTTTCGGTGCAGACTTTTTTTAAACCTGTTGCACCTGCCGTTACGTTTCACTACACTTTCGGTGCAGACTTTAGAATTGCGCTTTGCGCAATTCTAAAGTTGCTGTTCTTCGTAGGCTTGGATGATTTTTGCTACGATTGGGTGACGTACTACATCGCCTTGTTCTAAAATTTGGAAATGTATAGATTTTACATATTTTAATGTTCGTTCTGCTACGATTAATCCAGATTCCGTGTTTTTTGGTAGGTCAATTTGTGTTTTGTCGCCGGTAATGACCATTTTTGAGCCAAAGCCTAGTCGCGTTAAAAACATTTTCATTTGCTGATGTGTCGTATTTTGAGCCTCATCTAAAATAACAAAGGCATCGTCTAATGTACGGCCGCGCATATACGCTAACGGTGCAATTTCGATTGTACCCCGTTCAATTAGCCTTTGCGTTTGTTCTGTCCCGTATATATCGTTTAAAGCGTCATAAAGAGGGCGTAAATAAGGATCTACCTTTTCCTTCAAATCCCCCGGAAGAAAGCCTAGCGACTCGCCTGCCTCTACTGCAGGGCGTGTTAAAATAATACGCTTTACGTGTCCGTTTTTTAGCGCCTGCGTTGCCATGACTACCGCTAAATACGTTTTCCCAGTACCGGCTGGTCCGATACCAAAAACAACGTCCTTATGACGGATTGCTTGTATGTATTCTCGTTGACCGATTGTTTTTGCACGGATAGGTTTTCCTTTCGTCGTGCGAGCTATTTCTTCATCATAAAGTTCTGCAAAATATTCAATCGTTCCTTTTTGTGTCATTTCAATAGCTGTTGCTACATCACGCTGATCAATATTAATTCCTTTACGAATGACCTTTAAAAGAGCATGTAAAAGGAATGTTGCTTGTTCCTTTGCATCCTCTTCACCTGCAAGCTGAATTTGTTCACCACGTGTAATAATGTGGACTTTTAGAGCCTCTTCGATTAATTTCATATTTGCATCGGAAATTCCGAGTAGCATAACCGCTTCGTTTGGATTATCCACTTGTAATACAGTTAAATGTTCTGACATAATCATTCTCCTTGTAGGCCTTGTATTGGACTGGCAATGTTTTCATTGACTAAAAATAGAACTTTCCCTTCAACTGTACCATTCCCCCACTTTACCTGTAAAAGGTTTTCTTTTTTAATAACCGTTTTTGCAGGTAATGAACGTAGTACCTTTTCATGAAGCAATGGTATGAGCAATGAATCTATTTTGGATTCATCAAGCTCTACTTGCATTTTTTTTGTGTACTGCTCCTCAACAATTGAAACATATGGATTGAGCCAATTAGGTAAATCTTTCTTTTGCACATAGTCAACTTTTTCTTTTTCTTGATGGATGCCTTTCACTAATACACGCCACTGCTTTTGTTGTAGCGTTTCCATCGTTAGTTTTGTTGGAATTTTAAATGAACATTCAAGCCAATAATCAGCGTAAACCTCTCCCTTTGCCCCAACAAACACTTGATCTTCACCACTTTCAATTACGCCACTTACGAGAACATCACCTTCGTAAGCAGTATCGTTAACTGAAATTTTTCGTTCACCATTTTGAATATTAAAGTGAGTAATAACACCACTTTTTGTTGCTACTAAATGCGTCGCTAGCTTTTCATTCGTTTGTTTAGTTTGTTTCGGGGACTCCTGAGGTCGTAAAATTACACGTCCACCATGCTTTTCAATATGCACCCACGAAAGATCTCGATGGCCTTCTAATAGCTTCTGACGAATGACAGCATCTGAGGGTAAGTCTTTTTTAGAAATGGGTGTTTCTAAGTGAAAGGTATCTTGAAAGGTCTCTCCTAGACGTTCCTCTAACTCCGGTGTTGCCGCTTTAATATCGATACGCCAAATAACCTGCGCACATAGTAATGGTATTAATATCATCAACGCTAGGCCAAGCAACGTCCAAAGCTGTGCTCGAAAAACTTGAAGTTCATCTGCATAATAGATAGCCATTTTAAGTCGGTAACGACTACGCACACGGCGAATCTTTGGTAGATAATGCATAGTTGTTTCAAAGGCAACCTCTTGCTCACGAAAAACAACACGCTTTAATGGCACATGTTGTGCATGCAATGCTTGAATAAAAGGATGAACATTTTCATGGCGCTTTATACGTATGATAATTGGCCGATTATTCCACATTATCGCTCACACCCATATCCTTTGTCATTTTCAAATGAAGCTCCTGTAAATCCTCTACTGAAAGAAGCAGCATTTCTTCTTTAAGAGCATTAATTTCTACTGATTTTCCACGCACAGTAATATGATAGTCTGCATAGATAAAAGAGCACGATGAAGCATCAGCATGTAGAAAACGATATGGGCCAATGATTTTTAATGTTTCATATTGTAATAATTCAAGTAGTGGCGTTAATTGAAATAGTTTTCTCATAAAAAAATGCCTCCTTCTTCGGCAATATATGCATCGAAAAAGGAGGACATGCTAGTTATTTTCTTTTTGCTTTTGGAGGGCCTAAAACTTCTGCCATTACAATAGCCTGCATAAGTGATTTTTTTGACGTTGGTAATTGAAAAGCCGATTGTGATTGAGCTACTCGCTCGTCTTTTTTCCCCGCTGCCAAACGTCCAATACTTTCTCTATTCGTAGGACGACCCACTTTCTCAGTCGGGATTAAAGATGGTGCTACATAGCTTGGTACTTTCTCATTTACTGTTTCTTCGACAATTTTTTTCGGCTCTTCAAATTTAGGCTGTTCATTTTCCCATTCACCTAAAAATCCACGTGCAAAATCCTCAAAGCTCTGTGGTTTAGAACGTTGCTGTGGAGTTACCTCTGCCTTTTTTATAACAGGAGGCTCAACATGTGAATCCTTATTATTAAAAGTCGGCATTGGTTTTTGTTCTTTCTTATTTTTTGATTTACCGAAAATAGAGCTGACTATGGCAATTATCACAAATATAATTAATTGTTCCATTTATTAGTACCGCTCCTTTCAGTTTTTTATTAGTTAGGTTCATTTGTTTCTGATTTATCTGAGCTTACTTTAGAAATGGAGTCTCGCATCGCTGTATCTGCTTGAATGTTGCGGTAGTTCATGTAATCCATGATACCAAGATTACCCGAACGTAGAGCTTCTGCCATTGCCTGTGGTACCTCAGCTTCTGCTTCTACTACTTTTGCTTTCATCTCTTGTACGCGTGCAATCATTTCTTGCTCGTTCGCTACAGCCATTGCACGACGTTCTTCAGCCTTCGCTTGGGCAATGTTTTTATCGGCCTGTGCTTGTTCAATTTGTAATTCAGCACCGATGTTTTTGCCGATATCAACATCAGCAATATCGATCGATAAGATTTCAAATGCTGTACCAGAATCTAAGCCTTTTGCTAATACAGTTTGAGAAATCATATCTGGATGTTCAAGAACATCCGTATGACTAGTAGCGCTACCAATTGTAGAAACGATCCCTTCACCTACACGGGCAATAACTGTTTCTTCACCCGCACCACCGACTAAACGTTCGATGTTTGCACGCACAGTAATACGTGCCTTTGCTTTTACTTCAATCCCGTTCATCGCTACACCTGCAATAAATGGTGTTTCAATGACTTTCGGATTAACAGACATTTGTACCGCTTCTAATACATCACGACCCGCTAAGTCAATAGCTGCACAGCGTTCAAATGATAATTCAATATTTGCACGGTGCGCCGCGATTAACGCATTTACAACACGGTCTACATTACCACCTGCTAAATAGTGACTTTCAAGTTGATTAATCGTCACAGGTAAACCTGCTTTATGTGCTTTAATTAATGGGTTTACAATTCGTGATGGGATTACACGACGTAAACGCATACCGATTAATGTAAATATACTAACTCGGACACCTGCAGCAAGTGCAGAAATCCACAGCGCCACTGGTACAAAGGTAAAGAATACCACGACAACAATGAATAATAAGACTAGCCCTGCAATTGGACCTATTAAAGCTAAATCAAAATCCATTTACTATTCCTCCATCTCTTTTTCTGTTTGTCTCACAACAATACGTGAGCCCTCTACTTTAATAACTTCTACATGTTTCCCAACATCAACATAGCCACCTTCTGATACTACGTCAATGCGCTCACTTCCAAATAACATTGTACCTGCCGGACGAAGTGGTGTAATCGCTGTACCCACTTTTCCAAGCAGCTCTGTGCGATTCACGTTAGATACATAGCCCTCTTCCGTCGTTGTCGCATCCATCAAGACTAGCTTGTTTAAAACATGCAATTTTTTACCGAAAAATTTCATCAGGATCACCATTCCTATTATCGCTACAACAAGCGCAATGAAAATCGCTATAATCATTTGCATCATGTTTGCACCTGCCAGTATTAGACTTAGTAATATTAGCACACCACCTAAAATACCAACAATACCTCCGGGGACAAAAAACTCCGCTACAACAAGCGCTAAGCCTGCAATAAACACAAGTAATGTCTCATAACCTGCCAAACCTGCCACCATATGACCGAAGAAAAATAATCCAAGTGCTGACAATCCCATTATACCTGGAACACCAAAACCTGGCGAATAAAGCTCAACTACAAGTCCCAAGCTTGCAATCGACAATAAAATCGGAACGATAATCGGATTCGTAATAAAACGAGCAAGTTTTTCGGCAAAAGTAGGTTCAACTGGAACGATGTCACTGCCTTTTAATTGCGTTTCTTCTAAAAGATCTTGGAAATTCGAAACTGTCCCCTTAGAATAACCAACCTTTTTTGCCTCCGAAGCCGATAAAGTTAATAAATTCCCTTCTCCTGCTCGAAATTCTGGTAAATCAACAGATACATCAGCCATTGCTCGTGCATATTTTGGATTGCGGTTTTTCGATTCTGCAGCTGCCTCCATTTGAGCAACCCATGCACTATGCGCCTTTAAGTCTGCTGCATTTCCTGCCGAGTCAATAACTGCAGCCGCCCCGATTGTTCCATTTGGCACCATATAGATTTCATCCGCATGTAAGGCTAAAAAGGCACCTGCAGAATGCGCGTCTTTGTTAATATACGCAATCTTACGTATATCTGTTGAATCCATAAGCATAGCAATATCCCCTGCTGCATTCACGAAACCGCCAGGCGTATGAATGTCTAAAATAATCGCCTCTGCATAGTTTTCTTCCGCCTCTTTAAAAGCTCGTTCTAAAAATGCGTGAAGTCCTCGTTCTACTTCATTATGAATTGGTATGTGGTAGACCTTACTACTTGCAAAAGCAGACGTTAATGGAAACGCTAACAAAAACGTCGCCCAAATAACTAATAAATAACTGAGGATTCTTCGTCTTCGCATCTTTTTCCCTCCCTTCTAACATGCTTCTCTTCTGTATATACGATTGACTATGCAAAAAGTTTCATAAATCCTAATAATTTTATTATACAGTGAATTTTTAATCGTGGAGTTTTAATAATTATAGCTTTTACAATATTATCAGTTTATAACATAAAAACCGAATGAATCTCAAGGATTACATTCGGCTTCTCCAATATGTACGTAAATTTGAGCTTAATGTAAAATACCTGAAATTAATCGAAATACGATTAATTTCAGGTATATTTTTGTCTGCTCAGTGAATCATACAATTGCGTGTTATGAACGTAGGGATTTTTAATGGGAAATTAAATTACCACTTACGTTTACGTGCAGCTTCTGATTTCTTTTTACGTTTTACGCTAGGTTTTTCGTAGAACTCGCGCTTTCTAACTTCTTGAATTGTACCACTTTTTGATACAGTACGTTTGAAGCGGCGAAGAGCATCTTCAAGCGATTCGTTTTTGCGAACGACAGTTTTTGACATCTCTCTTTCCCTCCCTCCGAACACACGTCAATACACAATTAGGCTAATAACCATCTGCTGTGTACTAAAGAATTATAACGTATTGTCTAAAAATGGTCAATAGAAAGTGTGTGAATTAATCTGGTGAATTTTTGGTTTTATTACCTTAGGAATTTTCAGCCTGCTTTGGACAACAATAAACATACATAATCTTTCATTAAAAGTTCATTGAGGAGAATAAAATGAAAACATTTATAAATAAATTAAATCCTCCAAAAATACTTGTAACTAGGCTTTGCCGTTATCATTTTAATCGGGACATTTTTCTTAACACTCCCCATTGCAACAGTCGATCGTAATGGCCTTTCATTTTTAGATGCTCTATTTACAGCTACCTCTGCTACGTGTGTTACAGGACTGGTTGTTGTAGATACCGGTAATACATTTTCGATATTTGGAGAATTAGTCATTCTTTTTCTTATCCAAATTGGCGGATTGGGCTTTATGACATTTGCGACATTATTATTTTTGTTATTAGGAAAAAAGATTTCTTTAAAAGAACGACTTTTGTTAAAAGAGGCATTTAATAACGTAACAATTGCTGGTCTAGTTAAATTAGTTAAAAGGATCCTGTTATTTACGGCATTAATTGAACTACTAGGCGGCTTCATTTTATCTATTCGTTTTGCGTTCGATATGCCTGTAGGAAAAGCCTTTTATTTTGTTTTTTTTCACGCCATATCGAATTTTAATAATGCTGGGTTTGATTTAATGGGTGACTTTAAGAGCTTAACAGCATACGTAGACGACCCTTTCGTCGTATTAACTATTTGTGCACTTATTACGATCGGGGGCTTAGGATTTATTGTTATCAATGAATTATATGAATACCGCGGAACAAAACGACTTTCAGTGCATACCAAAATTGTTTTAACTACAACATTTATTTTAACAGTCGGCTCTACGCTCTTAATTTTCTTATTTGAATACGGAAATAGTAAAACACTTGGGCCACTATCTGAATGGGGCAAAATTCTTGGTTCATTATACCAAACAGTTACACCAAAAACTTCTGGCTCTCATACCCTTCCTATTGGTGATTTAACACATTCAACATTATTTTTAATAATTTGGCTAATGTTCATCGGAGGTGGTTCTGGATCAACTGCTGGAGGTATTAAAATTACGACTTTCGCTGTTTTAGTTGCTACGATGTGGTCTCAAATAAAAGAGAAAGAAGATGTAGTGCTTTTTAGACGTAGAATTGTTAATGAAACGATTTTAAAAGCTTTGACAGTCACAATGTGTGGGATGATGATCGTCGTCCTTGTTATCATTGTCTTAAGTCTTATTGAACAACGTCATAGTTTTAGGATGTATTTATTTGAGGCTACCTCTGCATTTGGAACAGCCGGACTTACAATGGGGTTAACTCCCGAGCTATCAACCGGCGGCCGTCTTCTTATCATATTGACAATGTTTGCAGGAAGATTGGGCCCCTTAACAATTGCTTTTGCCATCACAAAACGTCGAAAAACAGAGGCCTTCCGCCATCCAAAAGGAAAGATTATGATCGGATAACTATGATCAAGGAGCGATGTGTACAATGACGATCAAATAATATGCTGTTATAGGTCTTGGTAGGTTTGGCGTAAGTGTAGCCCGCAAATTATTTGAAGCTGAGCACGAAGTTTTAGGAATTGATATTAATGAGGAAAGAGTCGAAGATGCCGAACCTTATGTGACACATGCAGTAGTTGCTGATACGACAGAGGAAAAAGCACTTAACTCCATAGGGATCAGAAATTTCGATTGTGTCATTTGTCGCTATAGGTATAGATATGCAATCAAGTATTTTAGCGGTCTCATTATTAAAGGAGCTAGGCATCAAAAAAATAATTGTCAAGGCTCTTGGAAAAAGACACGGACAAGTTTTAGACAAGGTTGGTGCAAATTGGATTATTTATCCTGAACGAGATATGGGAGAGCGAGTAGCCAATCAGCTGCTTTCACCAAATATGCTAAATTATATTGACTTGTCAAAAGAATACAGTATAGAGGAAATTATGATTCCTCCTAAAATGGCTGGCCAAAATCTAAGAGATTTAGACATTCGAGCGAAATATAATGTCAGTGTGATTGCCATAGTTCGAGACGGCAATATTACCATTTTACCTTCTCCAGATCAGATTATAGAAGAAAGGGATATACTGGTTATGATTGGCCATAGAAAGGATCTTACTTATTTTCAAATGTTGAATAGAAAAAAGGCTAAATTAAAATAGGCTGTGTCCAAAGGTGATTCTCCCCTCGAAACAGCCTTCGACATTTTTTAAAAAATTTTCTTGTTATCCCTATCGTCTTTTAAAATCTCTACAGCCTCTCTGAAACGTAGAGAATGGACGATTTCTCGTTCACGTAAAAATTTCAAGCTATCATTCAAATCAGTGTCATCAGATAAATCAATAATCCACTGATAAGTCGCTCTTGCTTTTTCTTCGGCTGCGATATCCTCATACAAATCAGCGATCGGATCTCCTTTAGCCTGAATATAAGTTGCTGTGAACGGTGATCCAGCTGCATTTTGATAAAATAACGCCCTGTCATGATTGGCATAATGTTCTCCAAGGCCTGCCTCTTTTAACATCTCTGGAGTGGCATCCTTCGTCAGTTTATAAATCATCGTGGCAATCATTTCCAAGTGAGAAAATTCCTCTGTCGCTATGTCAGTTAACAATCCGACCACTTTGTCGGGAATCGTATAGCGCTGATTCATATAGCGAAGTGCTGCTGCTAATTCTCCGTCTGCACCACCATACTGCTCAATTAAATACTTCGCCAACATAGGGTTACATGTACTCACCCTTACTGGATACTGGAGCTTCTTTTCATAGTACCACAAAAATAATTCCTCCTAATTACTCATAATCAATTATGCCTCGGCATAATTGCGTCAGAATCGGCTTTGTGCTTGCACAAAGAACTCCTAAAACATCTGTAGCTGACGTTTCACTTTCGCTACCCAAAAACAATTGCTGAAAGGAGTTAGACTTGCCATGGCCAAGGTGTATCAACCCAATTAAAAGGATAATTTGAATAACTTCTCCCAAAATTCATAAGCGGACCAAATTTCTGTTCAAATCCAACCTTTAGTCGCATACTGATTTCAGTGTTTTCGTTAAATTGCTGAATAGCATCATAATCGTGGGGATGAGTATCTAAATAAAGATTTAATTCCACTATTACAAAATCAATAGCTTGTATTTCTTCAAGTAGCTTATAAAATTCGGGTGGCATCTCTTTACTCATTCTTCATCCCTCCTTTTTCAGGATTTGGATAGGGGCTAAATAATTGAGGCCATAATGTGCCAGATCTGAGAGCTTCCCTAGGGGTTTGATATTGTGGTAGCCCAGGCGGTTGAAAACCCATATATAATTGGGGTGGTGTAGAAAAACTTTTAACTCTTATAGGTGGACATGGATCGTATTGGCTAATAAAAGGCTTCCAGTATTTATATTGCGAAAACATTGTATCCTCCCTTCTATAATCCATTACATCAGTGGAGTATATGAGGTAGATAAAATTTTTATTCTGACTAGTGTTGGTATCTGATGGAAATCACCTCCCCAGAGTGCTAAGCATCTAAAATACACATAAAACAGCCCGCATTTTGAAAAACGCGAGCTGTATGTTGTATTATGCATTTTAGTTCCATTCAAGCTTTAAATAAAAATTGCACTGCAATATCTTATATAGTTACACCAAGAAAATATCCTATAGAAATAAAAATAATTACCCATACCATAGCCCCAAAACAAGCAAAAGCCAGATAAGTACTAAACTTCATCTGTGTTATTCCTGACATGTAACTTGTAACATGTCTAATACCCGGAACAAAATATCCTATAATTATTGTCCACGGTCCAAAACGATGAAACCACCGTTCAACTTTAGTAAATCGTCTATTATTGAGTCCAAACCACTTTCCATATTTTAATATTAATGGTTTTCCTAATTTATTTCCAATCGCGTAGCTAAATACCATACCAGTGGATGCACCTAAAAAGCTTAAGAAAATACTCAACAGAAAGTTTAAATGTCCATCTTGACACAAAAATCCCACAAACGTCATCAAGATCTCATCGGGAATGGGTAAGCCAATTATTCCTAAAGATAAGATTAAAAATATAGCTAGATATCCATATTGACTTATAAAACTGCTTATGAATTCCACGGATAGTTTCTCCTTTTTTTAATACAATTCGTTACCTTTATCACCAAACATCATATATTCCCCCATTTTAAGGATTAAAACACGAAGGATTATTAAAAACGGAGAGGCACTTAAGATTAAATAATTGTAATTGATTGACCTGTTAATTCTCGCATTCAATCTTCAATACCCTATGTTATCGATGTTACTAAGTTATGTAAGAATTTGGTTCATATTTATACAAAGTTCATCATCAAGATATTTATATTTATAAAAATCTTGATGATGAACCATAAATTATAATATTACTCCTTATACATTTTTGCAATTACTCTTCATAATACATCATCTACTATGGGCTAAAAAGAGGCGTATTGTGGATGAAACAATTGCAATCAATTAATAGGTAAATTTTGATATTAAATCATCAAAAAATAGTAAGGAAATTTATCAACTTGCTCAATTTTTTATGTATAGGAATTTCAATTTTTCAATTGTATAGCGGTTTAATTATTATGGAGTTACCATTTTATTTTTGGTGAACATAAAGATTTAAGGAAATGAATATTTTCCATTATTAGACTACCAGAAAGGCATTTATCAAATTTTCAATGAAAACGGGGCTAGTTCATAATGAACAGCCCCGTACCATTTACTAATTATTACTATTAATAATTTGAATCTGCGATTAATCCGTTCATAATAGCAACACCAGAGCTTGCTCCAATACGAGTGGCTCCAGCCTCAACCATCTTTTTCATATCCTCTAAGCTACGTACACCGCCAGAAGCTTTTACACCTAAATCTGGACCTACTGTTTTACGCATTAAGGCAATATCTTCTGCTGTCGCGCCTCCAGTAGAAAAACCTGTTGATGTTTTCACATAGTCAGTACCTGCTGCCACAGCTAGCTCACATGCTTTTACTTTTTCTTCCTCAGTTAGAAGGCAAGATTCAATAATTACTTTTACAAGTGCGCTACCTTTTGTCGCTTCAACAACTGCAGCAATATCTGCTTGTACAAGGTCATAGTTTTTATCCTTTAATGCACCGATATTGATAACCATGTCTACCTCTTTTGCACCGTTAGCAATCGCATCTTTCGCTTCGAACGCTTTAACAGCTGGCGTGTTAGCACCTAAAGGGAAGCCAATTACTGTACAAACTAAAACATCTGAGCCTTGTAAAAGCTCGCTGCTATATTTCACCCAAGTTGGATTTACACAAACAGAAGCAAAGTTAAATTGTTTTGCCTCTGCACACAATTTTTCGATTTGCTCTTTTGTAGCTTCAGCCTTTAGTAATGTGTGATCAATCATACGTGCGAAATTTTGTTCCATTTTTATTAGACTCTCCTTCTATCAACAAGTTGTACGTACCTCTCTGGAATCATACCATTTTTTAACGTTGCCGTCTAATTTCTTTCCAAAATTAGATAAATTCTAATTATTTCAGAAACCCATTAAATTTGGATATCGATAGCGGGAAGCCACTTGATGTGCAAGTTTTTGCAATCTAATTGGTGTATGTTTCTCAGTTCTCGGAACTCTTTAAGAAAACTAGCATAAAACAGAGTCCCCATTAGATAAACAAATTCTATTTTTTGTCTACTTAATGGGGAGCAATCATATCGATAAATGACAAAATTTTGTTATGGTTCGCTTAAATTGCATATAGTTATAAAAACGTGTATTTCTGAAAGTTAATTTCAAAATACGCTTTTTTAAATGCCACTTTTTAATTTTCTTCAAAAATAAATAGTTCATTGACTGTAACCTGTAAAACAGATGCTAATTTAAAAGCTAAATGTAACGTAGGATCATACTTTGCATTTTCAATAGCATTAACAGTTTGTCTTGAAACACCACAATATTTTGCAATCTCATCTTGGGAAAGTTTTAAATGTTTGCGGATTTCTCTAATATTATTCTTCATTAGGCATACTTTCTTGAAAAGAATAATAGAGATACAAGATACACAATACATATTGTAAATAAGAAAATATACGGACTCATTCCCAGATTGATTGCTTGCCCTGTAATACTGCGGTAAATATCTAAAATAATTTCAATGACTAAAAACCCAATAACAACACTGAAAGTATAAGTCATTGCTTTGGATTTAATATAATCCTGACGTTCATCTTGTCGTTTTGCGATTGAATACAGTGTAAAAATAATAATGCTCATTGAGACTACAATTAAGCATAGAAAGATAATAACAAAAATATTCATACCACTCACTCCTACTCATATAATGTAAAAAGTATTTGACACTTTTAATGTAATTTATTTCCAATTTAATGTCAAATATCTTTTACATTCTATAGGTGATTTATACGATAAGATTTTAATTACATACAAGAAAAAAATATCCACGTTGAAGCAATATACTTCAGCGTAGATATTTAAGTTAGTCACTTTAATAATATAATTCTATAAAGTGTTTTATCAAATATGGTGTATATCATAAAAAATATTACAACATAACTTACTAAATCAATATATATTGATTTAGTATCTAGCATACAAAATTTATTTGTCAGTTCGTCCAAAATAAAAGAGAAATCAACAAGTTCATTTATTTGCCGGCATATTATCCTTCGGTACAACAATGTCATAAATTGCCATAAACACACTAAGATTAAGAGATTCTTGATTTAATATCAAAGAAATCAGTTGAAAGTTCGATTAAATCGAACTTTCAACTGTATATTGGACTTTTCAAGTGCCCTCAATGTTTGAACGGTGTTTTTAGTCATAGTTACCCTATTTTATTTTATAGTTTCTAATACACGAACAAATTGTCCTTTAGAATGAGGATATCCAGCTTGCGTAATTTTCACTTTCACAAGCTGACCGATTAGGCTTTCAGGACCTTCAAAGACTACCTTTAAGTAATTATCAGTATACCCTGTTAAAAGCCCTGCCTCATCGCTTCCATCATGCACGAATTCTTCAGGAATTACCTCTAGCACTTGATCTTCAAAGCGAGAAGCATATTCCTTTGCTAATTGATCATTTAAAGCGATTAATCGGTGAACACGTTCGTTTTTAATGTTCTCGTCAATTTGGTCCTCCATACGCGCGGCTGGTGTACCTGTACGTGGAGAGAATGGGAATACGTGTAATTCAGAAAACTTATGATCACGAATAAAGTTATATGTTTCCATAAACTCTTCCTCAGTTTCTCCTGGGAAACCTACGATTACGTCAGAAGTGACAGCCAAGTCTGGTAAAACTTCATGTAGTTTAGTTAAGCGTTCACCGAAGAACTCCATTGTATACTTACGACGCATACGTTTTAAAACTGTATCAGAGCCAGATTGGATTGGAATGTGTAAGTGGTTAACAACGATATTTGATTCACGTAAAACTTCAATCACTTCATCTGTTAATTGACTTGCCTCAATCGAAGAAATACGTAGACGTTTTAAGCCTTTCACATTTGCCTCTAAATCACGTAGTAGCTGGGCTAAATTGTAATCTTTTAAGTCTTGTCCATAGCCACCTGTATGAATACCAGTTAGAACAATTTCAAGGTACCCCGCATCCACTAATTGTTGGGCTTGATTCAATACTTCTTGAGGGTCTCGAGAGCGCATTAACCCACGTGCCCATGGAATAATACAAAACGTACAGAAGTTATTACAGCCTTCTTGTATTTTTAAAGATGCGCGTGTACGGTCTGTAAATGCAGGAACGTCTAATTCCTCATACACACGATTTTTCATAATGTTGCGTACAGCATTAATTGGTTGGCGTTCAGTAAGATATTGGTCTATGTAGCCAAGTAATTTTGTACGATCCTGTGTTCCTACTACAATGTCAACACCAGGAATCGCCATAATTTCTGCTGGAGAGGTTTGAGCGTAACATCCTGTAACACAAATAACAGCGTCTGGGTTTTGACGAATAGCTCGACGGATAACCTGACGTGATTTTTTATCCCCTGTATTTGTTACTGTACATGTATTAATGACATAAACGTCTGCTTGACGATCAAACTCCGTACGTTCATAGCCATCTTCTTTAAATAACTGCCAAATTGCTTCTGTTTCATAATGATTTACTTTACAACCTAAAGTATTTAGAGATACGGTTTTCGTACGCTCGTAACTCATAATATATATCATCCTTTCAATAGTACACTTCAAAAATTATTAACGTGTCTTATAATAGCACAAATAAATGTAATGAGCCTAGTTTTTTAGCTAGGCTCATTTTACTGCATATCTGATTAACAGCAACTAATCATAGTTGTTTGTTTTTCCTACTTTCCTAAATCATCAAAATACCCATTTAAGTTGTCGTATCAACTTAACATAAAGACAAACCTATAAAAGAACCAATAATTATAGATGCATTTCTTCTATTATATACAACAATAAAGACCACCCATCACGGAGTGGTCTTTACGTTAATTACAAAATTATTCCTATATAAGCTCTGTCAACAACATTTACTTTGTTTTTTTATCCTCAGCATTATCTAATAACCTAATAACCATAGATTGTGCACTTTCTGCTTGTTCTAATGCCTTATTTGTTAGTTCCGAAGATTCTTCCATTCCTTTTATCATTCTTTCAAAGGTCTCATATTGTAGCTTTTTGTGATTGAGACTTAGATTTATAATAGTCAATCCTATAGCAATAATTGAAATAGCAGTTGCCAGTATATCAGAATTTATAAATTTAATGTTTAAAAAAGGGAACGTTAAAAGTGATAATATAGAAAAGGCTAGACTAATTCTTTTGAGGACTTTAAATATTTTTCCAAATGAATACACAT
>NZ_JBHJTF010000047.1:0-33459 GCF_042267565.1 Lysinibacillus sp. NPDC056232
CGATTATGTAGATGCATTAGATTTAGGCTTTCAACCAGAAATAGGTAGCCAATATTTTGTAGCACCTTTTATTCAAGAATATGTGGATAAATTTATTAGGTCATTTAATCCTGATATTAAGAAGTTCATCAAAGATCGAATTTATATGGACTTAGAATGAATTTCATACTAGTAATTAAAAAATAACTTAGGTGGTGATTATATGCTAAAAAAATTCATAAAAAATAAAAAAATAACAGTTGTGGATGGAGACAACCGCTTAGGTACTACTTCTGGAGAACTGAAAAGGAAATTACAGGATATGCTAAGTAATGGAATGAATATTAAAGGTATTCAAATCTTTCATTATGCTTCAATACATTATAAAACTAGATGGAATAGCTATTCGTTAAGATTTCTAAATGCATTAGTTAATTCAGCCGCTTCAATTAAATATGAAGGAGATGTATTGTCGTTAGATGATAGAGAAGAACCTGAATTACAGCGTGATACTTCAGAAATATTAGCGATAGGTTTGTCAAATATGTTCATGTGTAAATGGTATGGAATAAACATAAATAAAATAGGGAAAATTCCAGGTTCAAATAAGCGTTGTGATTACAGGTTTCAATCTAATAATCGATTGATTATATATGAAGTAAAAGGAAGAAAAGACGGTATAAAAGCGGCTTTAAGGGATTGTTTGAAAAAGAAACAAGGGTATTCAGCCGATTTAATGTATTCCACTATTTGTCATTTACCGAGAGATGGTTCATCAGTAAGTTTACATCTATTTGACCCTCCGGTAAATGATCACTATGAATACGATGAATACTATACTATGTTAAATCATTATAGAAATTTATGTGAAAAGGTAGGATTAACTATTCTATCAAATCAAATTTATAAAAGAATAAAGGCATTTGAAGAAAGTGGAGATTGGGGAGGAACTTCTTTAGAAGTAGGGAATGTTATAAAGTTAGGTACTAATATTACATTAGGAAATCGAGTTTTCTGGACAAGAACAATCTTGAACAACAATGAAATTGTACCTTTTCATATTCAATTCGGACTTGATAAAAGGGTAATTGAAATTCTTGAAGAGTGGAATTTACAAAAATTAAAGGAAATATCATTTATCGAAGAAGTTTATGAACGAGATGGAAAACTGTTTAGTGTTATATCCGATGGTAGCTTGTTTTATATGGGAAATGAAAGTTTAAATGAAAATCCTTAGGAAAGTACTATACATAAGTATACTCTAGAATTAATGAGTATATAATAAATAGGTTGTTATATTGATGATTATACAACATCTAATTTAAATTTTGTCTACGCTCAGCACTCACCGCAACGAGAAGCTGTTGCTTGGTTGGAGTTAGTAAAATGAAAAAAGAACGGATTTCTGATGTTGGAATTCGTGATAAATAAAAAGGCTAGGTCCTACTATGGTAGCACCTAGCCGATTTCTTAAACCCACCAGCACTCATGTGTTGCCACATACACTCCACACATGTAGAGTGTGGGTAATGTATTTAATTGTTATTTTTTCGTTATTAGGTAATTAAATTCTTGCGAAAAGTGTGCCGGCAAAAAGATAACATTTTGCTAACGTTATCCAATGAAAAACGATAAATTCTCGTTAACAATGTTGCATACATATCTTGAAAAACTTTGATATACCGCACTCTCTTCATACAGCGTTAAATAAATAACACACTCTCACCTTACAGGCGGCATATGTAATTAGCGAAAAAACTTATACTTGAGGCATGTTACTTTTTAAGAAAGAGAAGTATGTATAGATTTACATTGGACGGATTGTAAGATTAAGTGCAACACCCAGAAGTCAATATAAAGGAAGCCCATAACGACCTCGTGTAGAATGTAGTTACCACACCAACATTCAAACGGAGGAATCGCTATGAGCTATACCCATCTTACCATATCAGAACGTGTAAAAATAGAAACATACCTGGAACTTGATTATTCGATTCGTAAAATAGCGAAACTCTTAAATCGTCAACCTTCTACGATTTCCAGAGAAATAAAACGCCACGCCGGTAGGACGGCTGACGAAGCGCAAGTACGTTACCACCAAAATAAATCCAACTGTGGTGCCAAGTCAAAATGTACGCCAGAAGTAAAAGAAGCTGTTCAAGAAAAGTTGCGGGATACTTGGTCGCCTGAACAAATTGTCGGCCGCTTGTATCAAGGACAACTGAGTTTTAAAACCATCTATCGCTGGATTTACGATGGTCTTTTAGAAGTGCCTATAACCGTTCTCCGTCAAAAAGGAAAGCGCCAAAAGCCCCGCGAAACAAGGGGAAGATTTAACATTGGCACACCAATTTCTAAACGCCCAAAAGAAGTACGTAAACGTGAAACCTTTGGACATTGGGAGTTAGATACAGTTGTATCTGGACGTGGGAAAGCAAAAGGTTGTGTAGCAACATTTATTGAGCGAATGACACGGTGGTATGTTGGCTTTTTGATACCAGATCGCTCAGCTCAATCAATGGAAAAAGCAGTACGTCTTCTTCATACTAAATTACCAAAAGGCACTATAAAAACAGCCACAACAGACAGAGGTAAAGAATTTAGCTGCTATAAAGTGTTAGAAAAAGACTTGAAAATTGATGTTTATTTTGCGGACGCCTATTCTTCTTGGCAACGTGGAAGTAACGAAAATGGGAATGGATTACTTCGAGAATTCTTCCCTAAGCAAACAAATTTCGAAGAAGTATCACCAGAAGAACTAATAGAATCATTAAACTATATCAACAACCGACCAAGAAAATGTCTTGGTTGGAAAACTGCAAACGAGGCTTTTAATGAGCAATTGTTGCACTTAATTTGACAAATCATCACACAAAAAAAGGGAACGACTGAAATCGTTCCCTTTGCTTAATGAATTATTTTAATGGACCGCCAAGTTTAGTGATAGCTTCAGAAACATTTGAGAATTTCTTGAAGTTATCGTTGAATAAACCAGCAAGTTCAGCAGCTTTTTTATCATAAGCAGCTTTGTCTGCCCATGCATCACGAGGATTAAGCACTTCTGTTGGTACACCTTCAATAGAAGTTGGAATGTTTAAACCGAATACTGAATCTTGAATTGTTTCAACATTAGCTAATTTGCCATCAATTGCAGCACGTACCATTGCACGAGTGTAAGAAAGCTTCATACGGCTACCAGTACCATATTCGCCACCAGTCCAACCAGTGTTCACTAAGAATACTTGTGCACCGTGCTCGTCAATTTTTTGACCTAACATTTCAGCATAAACTGTTGCTGGAAGTGGAAGGAATGGAGAACCGAAGCAAGTTGAGAATACTGGTTCTGGCTCTGTTACACCACGTTCTGTACCAGCAAGTTTAGATGTGAAACCGCTTAGGAAGTGGTACATTGCTTGCTCTTTTGTTAATTTACTGACTGGAGGTAATACACCAAATGCATCAGCTGTTAAGAAGATGATTGTTTTTGGGTGACCTGCAACCGATGGATCAACAATATTTTCAATGTATTGAATTGGATAAGCTACACGTGTATTTTCTGTTAATGAACCATCATCATAGTCACAAACTCGAGTTTCTGGATCAACAGCTACGTTTTCTAGAACAGAACCGAAGCGGATTGCGTTGTAGATTTCTGGTTCTTTTTCAGCAGAAAGGTTAATTGTTTTTGCATAGCAACCGCCCTCAATGTTGAATACACCATTATCAGACCAACCGTGTTCATCGTCACCGATAAGCTTACGGTCAGGATCAGCTGATAAAGTAGTTTTACCAGTGCCAGATAAACCGAAGAATAATGCAACATCACCAGCTTCACCAACGTTTGCTGAGCAGTGCATTGAAAGGATGCCTTGTTGTGGTAATAAGTAGTTCATAATACCGAAAATAGATTTTTTGATTTCACCAGCGTATTCAGTACCACCGATTAGGATAATTTTCTTTTCAAGTGATACAATGATGAAAGTTTCAGAGGCTGTGCCATCAACAGCAGGGTCTGCTTTAAAGTTAGGAGCTGAGATAACAGTGAAGTCAGCAACATGAGAAGCTAATTCTTCTGCAGTTGGACGGATAAATAATTGATGAGCGAAAAGATTGTGCCAAGCATATTCATTGATTACTTGGATGCTTAATTGTGAATCTTTGTCAGCACCAGCAAAGCCTTTGAATACGAATAATTCGTCACGTTCTTTTAAATATTTTACTACTTTTACATATAAGTTATCGAACACTTCAGAAGAAATTGGTCGGTTAACTTTGCCCCAGTCAATTTTATCCTTTGTGCTATCTTCTTCTACCGTATATTTATCTTTAGGTGAACGACCAGTGTATTTGCCAGTTTCTGCACGAACTGCGCCATCTACTGTTAACATAGCTTCACCACGAGAAGTAGCCTTTTCAGCTAATTGTGGTACTGAAAGTTGAACATTAATGTTACCGCCGCTTAATAATTCCTTCAGTTCGTTTGCAATTTCTACTGAATTCATCGATTAAATACCATCCTTTTTTATAGTATTCCCTAGAGTTTGAGGGAGATTTTCTTAATTTCAAAAATAGTATAACACAATTGCTTAAATAATCTATACTAATTCAGAAATTATTTTTCAGATTTTATTACTTTTCAAGAAAACGACAAAAAGTAAATTGATTCGTTTTGATAATGCTTTTTACCCTATATAATAAGTGATCAAACAATCACTTTCGACACAGCAAAATTGTGTTTAGAAGCTTTTGGCTAACATGAGGTTCGCACAGGATGTGAAGTTTTTAGCTTGGTTTTTATTAGTTGGAGCTTGTCTTCGGCTGAAAAGGGGCTACAATCATATTCATCCACCACATGTTCTGTAGCTGACGCTTTGCTTTCGCTACAAAATGTGCTGTAAAGGGTTACACATATGTTAACACATGATGGGAGGTGGAGAATAGGGATTATTTTGTTTCAATTTACAGCATAATCCAAATTAGTTTCTTTATAATCCCGCACTTTCTTTATATAAATACAATCAATTATGCCGATTCCGGGATATCTGCCGGAAGCTTTAGGCCAACAATTGTTTTTTGCGCGAAAGCGTAGTGACAACGCTTCGCTTTCGCACAGATAAATTGCCACAGGACGTGGCGTTCTTATACTGAGTTCCTCTATTTCATCGGGTGTTTGGACATTAGCTGAAAGAGGTTAAAAATATTTGACAACGTTCGACCTTTTACGTATTATGAGATATTGAACGGATACTCTTATCCCGAGCTGGTGGAGGGTCAGGCCCTATGAAACCCGGCAACCTGCATGAACCATTTCACACATGCGCTGGTGCCAACCTGATGCAAGGGGAAACCCCTTGAACGATAAGAGTGAAAGGTTACGAAGTCATTATTCCTTTCCTCATGTTAAGTAAGCGTGAGAAAAGGATTTTTTTATTGTTAAAAACGAATGTAAAGGTAAGTATATAGTCCTTTCCTTATTATAATGACGGATCTTTCGAAATCTCGTGTTAAAAGCAACAGTTGTTTATTTGTGCGAAAGCGTAGTGCAACGTAGCGACAGCCACAACAACGGCTTAAGAGTTCAATCTATAGGAGCGGGCTTGACATGGGTAATGAGTACCGTATTAATTCGCAAGTATTATTTGTTAAAGTAATAGGAGGAAAACCAAATGACAAAACGTCGACTGTTTACATCAGAGAGTGTTACAGAAGGACATCCAGACAAAATTTGTGATCAAATCTCGGATGCCATTTTAGATGCTATTTTAGCAGAAGATCCAAACGCACGTGTAGCGTGTGAAACAACAGTAACAACTGGCTTAGTATTAGTAGCAGGAGAAATTACTACTTCTACTTATGTAGATATTAAAGGTATCGTTCGTGATACTGTAGCAGAAATCGGTTATACACGTGGGAAATATGGCTTTGATGCTGAAAACCTAGCAGTACTTGTTGCTATTGGTGAGCAATCACCTGATATTGCTCAAGGTGTTGACCAAGCATTAGAGGCGCGTGAAGGCTCTATGACAGACGCTGACATTGAAGCAATTGGCGCAGGTGACCAAGGTTTAATGTTCGGTTATGCATGTAACGAAACACCAGAGCTTATGCCATTACCAATTAGTTTAGCGCATAAATTGGCTCGCCGTTTAACGGAAGTACGTAAATCTGGTGAACTAGCATATTTACGTCCAGACGGAAAAACACAAGTAACAATTGAGTATGATGAAAACAATGTACCAGTGCGCGTTGATACGATTGTCATTTCTACACAGCATGACGAAGAAGCTACACTGGAGCAAATTCAAGCAGACTTAAAAGAATTCGTTATTGCCCCAGTTGTTCCAAGTGAATTATTAGATGCTGAGACGAAATATTTCATCAACCCAACTGGCCGATTCGTAATTGGTGGTCCAAAAGGAGATGCTGGTCTAACTGGACGTAAAATCATCGTTGATACATACGGTGGCTATGCACGTCATGGTGGTGGTGCTTTCTCTGGTAAGGATGCAACTAAGGTAGACCGTTCAGCGGCATATGCAGCACGCTATGTGGCAAAAAATATCGTAGCAGCTGGTTTAGCAGATCGAGCTGAAGTACAACTAGCTTATGCGATTGGTGTTGCTCAACCTGTATCAATTGCTGTTGATACATTTGGGACAGGGAAAGTTACGGAAAGTGAAATTGTAAAATGGGTACGAGAGCTATTTGACCTACGCCCAGCGGGGATTATTAAAATGCTTAACCTTCGTCGTCCAATTTATAAGCAAACTGCAGCATATGGTCACTTCGGTCGTACAGACTTAAATGTACCTTGGGAACAAACAGACAAAGCTGACGCATTAAAAGAAAAAGCAGGTTTATAAACTATTCAGCTAAAGCAATAAAGTGGCTGAAAAAATATTTTAAGATACTATTACAGAAAGGGGCTCAATATTCTAATGCCCCTTTCGCTGTTTTTAACGAAAAAAATTAGCTCCTACTCATAATCGTGTATGGCTCGGTTGTCCAAGGAAACGTGGACCTGCTTTGATGTAGTTGAAATAACTATTTATTTTTTGGTTGAAGAGATTTATAGTATTGACCTTTTTCTACATATTCACGTATGATGCGTTCCATATCTTCTTTATCTTCATCATTTAATTCTCTTACAACTTTTGCGGGACGCCCTAATGCTAAGCTATTTGGAGGAATGACTTTGCCTGGAGGTACAAGACTACCCGCCCCAATGAATGCACCCTCTCCAATCTCCGCTCCGTCTAATACTATAGAGCCCATACCTATTAAGGCTTTTTTACGAATCGTACAGCTATGTAAAGTTACTTGATGTCCGACTGTTACTTCATCTTCAATAATTAGTGGATATTTAGGGCTTTGATGTAAGCAACAGAGATCTTGAATACTAACCCTTTTTCCGATAATTGTCGGTGATACATCCCCTCGAATAACGGTGTTAAACCAAATGGTTGTTTCAGCACCTATTGTAACGTCGCCAGTAACGGTTGCATAATCGGCAATAAATACAGACGGATCGATATTGGGTGTTTTACCTTTAAATGGATAGATCATGAGAATCGCCTCTTTTCTTTCTATGATGTAATATTATCGTATCAAATACGCAACTTGATGGAAATATTAAATTATAATGAGCTAGATATTCCGTTATAATCATTGTGTAATTATTTTTTTAGGAGGACTATGTAAAATGTGGAAATGGGAAGCTGATGGACAAGCAAAGGCTGTGGTTGCTATTCTTCATGGTGCATATGAAAATCACCGCTGGTATGCATGGCTAATAGAAAAACTAAGATTGGAAGGCTTCCACATAGTCATGGGGGATTTACCTAATCATGGAGTAAATACAGGGTTTTCAAGTGTTCACGATGAAGATTTTAAAGAATACAACAAATATACAAGGCATTTAATGGAGAATGCTTTTTCGTATAATTTACCTGTCTTTTTAATAGGACATGGGCTTGGCGCGACACTATTGCTACATACCGTGCAAAAACGAAAATATGAATGCGCAGGGATTATTTTAACTTCACCTTGGCTTCATTTAAAGCTATTGCCAGGTAAACTATCAAATGCTTTAACCAGTTTAAGTGCCCTGACTGCAAATGTGAAGCTGACCCATGAAATTACTTTAGAATCATTAACGCGCAGTGTAGAAGGTAGAGATGAGATGAAGGATGAGGTTCCTTTTTCGTCCGTTGTTTCAGTGAAATGGTATCGAGAGCTACAACAAATGATGCGTAATTTAGTGTTATTGCCTAAGGCTGAATTCCCTAATATGCCGATGTTAGTTATGACAGCTGAAAAAGATAAAATTACTGAAACTAAACAAACACGTAATTGGCTTCATCAGATGGAATTTACAGAGTTTCAATTCAAAGAATGGGCAAACTGTTATCATAATCTATTTCATGAAGTAGAGCGTGACGAAATTTTTGTTTATATACGTGATTTTATTAATAATGCTCTTCGAAGAATTGGCTATATAATTAAGTAGTGAATGACCCCTCCAATTAACTAGAAAATTACTAACTTTTTGTTACTTGAATATAATGTTGTAATTTTCTGAAAAATGTAATACTATAATGTCTTGAAGTTACATTTTTTCAAATTGGAGGGGTAAAATGGAAACAATCGTAGGGAAAATTAATGAAATCTTATGGGGACCGTGGTTTATTTATGGTATTTTGCTAATTGGGCTCTTCTTTTCAATCATTACACGGTTCCTACAAGTCAGGCATATTAAAGATATGTTTGTTTTAATGTTTAAAGGCGAAAAATCGGATAAGGGGATTTCATCATTCCAAGCGATGTCTATCGCATTATCTGGTCGAGTAGGAACAGGTAATATTGCCGGTACTGCTACAGCAATCGGGATGGGGGGACCTGGTGCTGTTTTTTGGATGTGGGCAATCGCCTTTATCGGTGCAGCAACTGCTTACGTTGAGTCGACGTTGGCTCAAATTTATAAAGAAGAGAAAGATACAGAATATCGTGGTGGTCCAGCTTTTTACATAGAAAAAGGAATGGGGCAAAAGTGGTTTGCAGTTATTTTTGCTGTTGCCGCATTAGTTGCCATGTTAATATTGATGCCAGGTGTTCAATCGAATGCAATTGCGACAGCAGTTGAAAACGCTTTCGATGTTAAGACTTGGATTACAGGACTTATTATTGTCGTATTATTAGGTACTATTATTATCGGTGGGGTGAAATGGATTGCCAATGCTGCACAGATTATTGTACCGTTTATGGCATTAGCCTATATTCTAATGGCCATCGTCATAATTTCAATGAATATTAAAGAGGTACCAGCTGTATTTTCATTAATTTTTTCTAGCGCATTTGGTGCGCATGAAATCTTTGGTGGTGTTATTGGCTCTGCTATTGCATGGGGTGTTAAACGTGGAATTTATTCAAATGAAGCAGGTCAAGGAACAGGTGCGCATCCGGCAGCGGCAGCAGAAGTATCACACCCTGCTAAACAAGGTATCGTTCAAGCAGCTTCAGTGTATATTGATACTCTATTAATCTGTTCAGCTACAGCATTCATGATTTTATTTACCGGTATGTATAATGTACACGATGAAAAAGCTGCAGAGGGCGCTGATTCATATGTTTATGTTGGTGATTTCAATAAAGGTGGATTAACTGGTGAAGAACAAATGACGTTTGCGAAAAGTATTAAAGAAGGTGCAGCATACACACAATATGCGGTTGATTCTTCACTACCAGGTTTTGGTGGACCATTCGTAGCGATTGCATTATTCTTCTTTGCTTTTACGACGATTATGGCATACTACTATATTGCTGAAACAAATGTAGCTTATTTATTCTCAGGAACTACAGAAAAAGTCGTCATTTGGTTGGCGAAATTTGCAATTTTAATTGCAGCGTTCTACGGTACTATACGTACTTCTGACCTTGCTTGGGCTATGGGGGATGTTGGACTTGGCCTAATGGTTTGGATTAACGTTTTAGCGATTTTAATTATTATGAAGCCTGCTATAGTCGCATTAAAGGACTATGAGAAACAAAAAAAAGAAGGAAAAGATCCAGTTTTTGATCCTCGTAAACTAGGAATTAAAGGTGCGGATTTCTGGGTAGACTATAATGAAAAACGTAAAAATAAATAGACAATAGAGGCCAAAACCTTAAAAAGCGTGAGAAATCAATGTTAGAAACGTTGATTTCTCGCGCTTTTCTGATGTGAAATTTTTTGATTTTGCTGTGAAAACATACTTATGACTCAGTCTCTTTCTACTGGAATACCAAAGACTTGGAATATATAGTCTTGTTCTTGCTCTTTTGTAGCAATACCAGTGGCTAGTCCACCTTCTTTTGTTCCTTGAATATGCCACATATCATTATGGTCTTTATCAACCGATTTAAAATCACCTTGTTTCCAACGATATTTGGGCACCTTGGTTTTCGGCTCCTACAGCTGTGGTAAAAGCTGTAGTTTCATCTGTTGCACTTGTTTTTGGTGGTGCTTCTGCAATGTTCTTTAAAACAAATAATGGCAAGGGTGTATATTTAAGATTTACTGGATTAGTACCTGCCGCTGTAATTTACACTGGTATGTTTGCTCAATAAGATAGATATTAGTTTTATATCATTTCTACTTCAAGCAAATCCCCCATGAAGAATGCTAAAGAGCATTTTCTTGGGGGATTTGTTCATTTTTTAGTTAGTATTAATAGTGAAGTTAAAGGTATTAAAAGAAGAGTATATAAAACAAAAGATGTATCTAGTTCAAAAAAGAAGTTATTAATAATGATATATATAATGCTTATGGATAAAAAAACTCTAAAAGTTATATCTAACCTTTTTTTTGCAAGGATAAGTTCTTTTTCATCTTGGTTTTCATTTTTTTTATCTATTAAATTAATTGTTGTTATTACAAAAGCTAGTATTGACCATAGTACAAAATTACTTTTAAGGAAGAGTAGAAGTATTGAGAGTACCAGTAATAAATAGGGTAATGGATTTGATATAAATATTTTTTTTGTGATTTTCAAAACCCCCTTTTTTAAGATTATATATCATAACAGTATGGATGTATAACTACTTGGGGAGCAATTGGAATGTCTTTACTGAATTTTTGTGGCGACAAAATGCGAGCGAGTAAAACAAAGAAGATATTATGATAAAAACGGAAAAGCAGATTTAGATATTGATTTTCGTCATGCTGGTAATTATAAATTTCCACATAGACACACTTGGACTAATTGAGAAGTGGGCATTAAGAGAAGTGACAACATGAGTGATGAAAAAAACTTTAAGGACCTTCCTGCAGGAAAGAGTATTAGCTATCAACACCTATTATTTTATTTAGAACAAGGGAGAGAAATTGAATTTGTTTATAAAGAAAAAGAATATTTTATTTCTCATTCGTTAGAAGGAAGAACTGTATGGAATGGTCAAAAAAGAATATCTGAACATTTTAGGGACAATGATGTATCTCTATTAGAATCGACAAAAATAGAAGGAAGAACTTTGGCTGATTTATTGAAACAAAACGAAATTAAGATTACTGCTATTTTTTAAAGAAGGGAGGCTGGGACAAAACCTCAATAATTAACAAAGAAGACGCTGAGACATAACTGGTCAAAACCTTAAAAAGCGTGAGAAATCAATGTTAGAAACGTTGATTTCTCACGCTTTTCTGATGTGAAATTTAATAATCTTTCGTTTTTTCTAAAGCAATTACAAAAGGTGGATCATTTTGTTGATTTAAAAACTCGTATTTTAATACATGTACATATTTTTGGGGAAGTTGACTGACATATTCTATCACAGCATCTCGTTCTTCTTTACCACCCGGATGGCCATGATAAATGACAAGGACAATAAGACCACCGATTTTGAGCAGCTTTAGCAAATCTTCAATTGCTTGTATCGTAGTATTTGGCTGTGTAACGATGTCGTGATTACTACCAGGCAAATAACCAAGATTGAAAATTGCTGCAGCTACTGGCTTGTGAACATAGTTGGCTACTTCTTCATGCCCTCTATGTAAAACAAGTGCACGATGCTCTAAGCCATTATCCAAAAGGCGATGGAGAGTTGCATCAACAGCGCTCTTTTGAACATCAAAGGCGTATACTTGACCTTCATCGCCGACAAGCTGTGCTAGAAATAATGTGTCATGGCCGTTTCCAGCTGTGGCATCCACTACAGTGTCGCCCTCTTCAACAGTATCTTTTATTAACTGCTGGGCATATTGTAAAACACGTTGTAGCTTCATTTGGCATCCTCAGCTTTATAAAATTTCCCTTGCCAGCTTCCGCGGCGCTCAAGCTCAGCGTCGATTCCATTTAACACTTCCCATTTATTTACACTCCACATCGGGCCAATCATTAAATCAATTGGTCCATCACCTGTGATACGGTGAATAACCATATCTGGTGGTAGAATTTCAAGCTGATCTGCTACTAGCTTTGTATAAACTTCCTGATCTAAAAATTCTAACATGCCTTTTTCATATTGCTTAACCATTGGTGTACCTTTTAAAAGGTGTAGTAAATGAATTTTAATGCCTTGTACATCAAGCTTTGCGACTTCACGAGCAGTTTCCATCATCATGTCATAGTCTTCAAGAGGAAGGCCATTAATAATGTGAGAGCATACACGAATACCATGCTTTCGTAGCTTTTCAACACCTTCCACATATGTTGCATAGTCGTGGGCACGGTTGATAAGATTTGCAGTTTTTTCATGCACAGTTTGAAGCCCGAGCTCAATCCACAAATAGGTGCGCTCATTTAATTCAGCTAAATATTCAACTACATCATCTGGTAGACAGTCTGGGCGTGTTGCGATGGATAATCCAACAACACCCTCTTGAGCCAATGCTGCTTCAAATTTTTCCTTTAATACAGGAAGTGGTGCATGTGTATTTGTATATGCTTGGAAGTAAGCCATGTATTTGCCATCCTTCCACTTTTGATGCATTTTGTCACGAATTTCAGCAAATTGCACCTCGATAGGATCAACTTTGTTGCCCGCAAAATCACCTGAACCTGCTGCACTACAAAACGTACAACCTCCGAAGGCAACCGTACCATCACGATTTGGGCAGTCAAAGCCTGCGTCTAGTGCTACCTTAAAAACTTTATGACCAAATTGCTCACGTAAATAGCGATTCCATGTATAATATCTTTTTCCATCTGAAGGAAAAGGAAAGTTTGTTTCTGTCATTTATTTCACTCCTCTAACACTATATTTTATCACGTGCTGGTGTTTCCGTCATGAGGGAAGAATTTAATAATTATGTGGATGACTGGAGCAAACCGTGGGGAGCCGAGCGAAAAGTACTTGGACCGGAGAAAATCATGAGGAGGGCCGACCGAAACCTACACAAAAAGTAGTTTAAAGCCTATGTAAAAAGAGTAAATTTATTTTTCTTGTGCTTTTGTATTTTTCAACATAAACTAACTATTTAGAGTAGCGAAGTAATGGAGGTCATTCTATGCCAAAAAGTGTTTGGTTTTTAATTATTGGAATGCTTGTGAACACGACGGGCAATTCATTTTTATGGCCTTTAAATGCCATTTATATGCACGATTATTTAGGGAAGTCCCTTGCGATGGCTGGCTTTGTGTTGATGCTGAATTCTGCTGCTGGCGTAATAGGAAATCTCTTAGGTGGTTATTTATTTGATAGAATAGGTGGCTATAAATCAACAATGCTAGGCATTCTGTTAACGATTGCCTCATTAATAGCTTTAACGATTTGGCACGGCTGGCCACATTATGTGTGGATTTTAACGATACTCGGCTTTAGTGGAGGTATTGTATTCCCAGGAATGTTTGCTTTAGCTGGAACTGCGTGGCCTGAGGGTGGACGAAAGGCCTTTAACGCAATTTATTTAGCTCAAAATTTAGGAGTAGCAATTGGTCCTGCACTTGCCGGCGTTGTTGCTGATTATAAATTTGACTACGTCTTTAAGGTCAACTTAGCTATGTATATTTTGTTCTTTTTTATAGCGTTTTTTACTTTTAAACGATTAGAAGCGGGGAGCATTGCACCGATGAATGTCGTGGGTGAAAGTAAGCGAATTATAAATAAAGCGCCGTTTTATGCATTATTAATTATAAGTTCTTCCTCTGTACTATGCTGGCTCGCTTATTCACAATGGAGTGCGACTATTTCTTCCTATACGCAAGATCTAGGATTAGGATTGAAACAGTACAGCTTACTTTGGACTATTAATGGTCTGCTTATCGTTTTAGGGCAACCGCTAATTGCGCCGCTAGTGAAACGTTGGGAAAATAAATTAAAGCGTCAATTAGTATTTGGCGTTATCCTTATCGCAATATCCTTTGGAATCATTGCATTTGCAAGTGATTTTAAAATGTTTGGAGCAGCAATGGTAGTGCTAACTTTTGGTGAAATGTTTTATACGCCTGCATTACCTACCATCGCCAATCAGCTTGCACCAAAAGGGCGTCAGGGCTTTTATCAAGGGATTATTAATAGTGCGGCAACAACCGGTCGTATGATTGGCCCTCTATTTGGTGGTATTATGGTCGATCAGTTTGGCATGATTGTACTAGTATTAATCCTAGTAATTATAGTATTGTTTGCAATTATTCCATGCCTTATCTATGATTATCCTTTACGAAAGAATAAAACAGTGATAGATTAATAGGTTAAATTTAACAAAGAATTTCCGAAAACGAGCAAAAACTGTGTGGGAAACACGTTTTTTGCTCGTTTTTTAATGTTTGATATTGAAAGTTTGCTTATAGTAGCGTACAATCAATCATACATATTCAAATATTTGAATATATGAAAATGAAGTTCCGTGGAGGGATTTATGTGGAAGAGAGCTTGCAGCAATTTAAGGCAGATTTTTTTAAAGCTTTAGCACATCCATTACGAATTAGAATATTGGAATTACTAGTAGACGGTAAGAAAAATGTCAATGAAATTCAAAGCTGCTTAGAAAAAGAAGGCTCAGCTGTTTCTCAGCAATTAAGTGTATTACGAGGTAAAAATATTGTGCATGGGACGAAAGAGGGGAAAAAAGTTTACTATTCTTTAAGCGATCCGATGATTGGAGAATTACTAGGTGTAACAAAAGATATTTTCAACAATCACTTAATAAATACAATTACAAGATTAGAAGAAATGACTATTAACGAAAATAATGAAGAAGATATGTAAATTTTGTAGACTGTGTTCTTATGAAACATTTACCTTGCTTATTATTTTGAAGGGAAGATTTATAGATGAAGTCACTGTTTACAGGGCGATATGAAGGATATTCTGTTCATCATTTGAGGAAAGATTTAATCTCAGGGACTATTGTCGGGATTGTAGCAATACCACTGGCAATGTCCTTTGCCATTGCGTCAGGTGTTAAGCCTGAGTATGGAATATATACAGCTTTTATTGCTGGAATACTTATTTCTCTTTTTGGTGGTTCGAAGTTTCAAATCGGAGGACCTACAGGTGCGTTTGTGCCAATTTTGTTAGGGATAGTCATTTCGTATGGCTATGAAAATTTACTAATTGCTGGATTAATGGCCGGGATTATTTTGTGCTTAATGGGTATTTTTAAACTTGGCTCATTAATAAAATTTATTCCCCGTCCCGTGACGATAGGTTTTACAGCAGGAATTGCAGTTATTATATTTACAGGCCAAATTGCCAATTTCTTAGGTTTAACAAATATTAAAAGACATGAGTATTTTATTGACAATGTAAAAGAAATTGTTATGCATATTGGTACGACAAACTTTTATAGTGTTTTAACGGCGATCATTAGTCTTATCATTATTTTAATAACACCGAAAGTTTTACCCAAAGTTCCAGGGGCGTTAGCAGGCATTGTTGTTTCTACACTAGTTGCAACGTTCTTTTTTTCTGGTCAAGTTGCCACAATAGCAACAGCTTATGGTCAAATTCCTAATACATTACCGAATTTTGCGATTCCAGATATCACATGGGAGCGAATTCAGCTACTTATTGGACCAGCCTTTGTGATTGCTATGCTAGGCGGAATTGAATCACTTCTATCTGCAGTAGTAGCGGATGGAATGACAAATACAAAACATAATAGTAATCGCGAACTTGTTGGTCAAGGAATTGCTAATATCGTCACTCCTTTCTTTGGGGGGATCCCTGCGACAGGGGCTATTGCTCGTACTGCAACAAATATTAAAACAGGTGCAGTATCACCAATATCAGGTATTATTCACGGTGTATTTGTATTAGTCACTTTATTATTACTAGCGCCCTTTGCTTCACATATTCCATTAGCAAGTATGGCTCCAGTTTTAATGGTTGTTGCTTGGAATATGAGTGAGCAAAAGCATTTTGGGCATATCGTTAAATTAAAATCAGGAGATTCCCTCGTTTTAGCCATTACGTTTCTTCTTACTGTTTTTACAAGTTTAACATTAGCTGTAGAGGTTGGGCTCGTATTAGCAGTCGTATTATTTGCAAAGCGTATGAGCGAAAAGCTTGTGGTAACAAAGGTTTTACCGGATCATTCGAAAGAGAGCGGGAAGGTACAATCACATGCTGTTCATCAAAAACGTGACTGTCCACAAATTAGTATTTATACAGTTGAGGGTCCGCTTTTCTTTGGTGCAGCCCAAAATTTTGAAGAGGCAATTGTAAGTTCCATTCAGCAACAGCAAAAAGTTTTGGTATTACGCATGGGTAAAGTACCCTTTATGGATTCAACAGGTGAAGCATATTTTAGCAATATCATTCAAAATTTCAAAACGCAGGGCGGCACCATTTTAGTTACAGGTGTACAAGATGAATTAAAAAGGGTACTACAGCACAATGGCCTATATGATGAAATTGGTGAGGATAATTTTTATCCGCATACAGGAGAAGCGATAAATAAAGCTTTAAGTTATTTAGATACAAATAAATGTATTGGATGTAAGCACTTTGCTTTCCGTGAATGTCAGGAATTATCCCAACCAAAAGAAAAAGAGAATTTAATTGTTCAATAATGGGTAGTATGTAAACAAAGTCTTGTGCTTTTCAGTACTTTCCATTAGAATAAATGCAATACATGTAAGACAATGATGAGGAATAGTAAATTTGTGTTTCTTTTTAGAGAGCTAGCGGTTGGTGGGAGCTAGTAGGAAAGCAAATTGAACTCGCCTTCTGAGTCTGCCCGAGTGAAACAGCTCGTGCCGTTCCTTCCGCGTTAAGGAAGCTAAAGCCGAGTGTGATCACTAATGTGGGTGGTACCGCGGGAGATACGAATTCTCTCGTCCCTTTCTAATGAAGAAAGGGACGAGTTTTTTTATTTTTCAAATATTTTGTCAATTCTTGAGTTGAAGAGCATGACACATTCAAAGGAGGAAAAATAATGAGTTTTAATCATCTACAAATCGAAAAAAAGTGGCAGCAATATTGGGCTGATAATAAAACGTTTAAAACTGAAAATGAAACAGAAAAACCAAAATTTTATGCGTTAGACATGTTCCCATATCCATCTGGTGCTGGTCTTCATGTAGGGCATCCAGAGGGCTATACAGCGACAGACATCCTTTCACGCTTCAAGCGTATGCAAGGCTATAACGTCCTACATCCTATGGGCTGGGATGCATTCGGTTTACCTGCAGAGCAATATGCACTTGATACAGGAAATGACCCAGCAGAATTTACAGCGAAAAATATTGCAACATTTAAGCGCCAAATCCAAGAGTTAGGCTTTAGCTATGACTGGGATCGTGAAATTAACACAACAGATCCAGAATACTATAAATGGACACAATGGATCTTTATCCAACTTCATAAAAAAGGCTTAGCCTATGTAGATGAAGTAGCTGTAAACTGGTGTCCAGCACTTGGAACGGTACTTGCAAACGAAGAAGTTATTGATGGAAAGTCAGAGCGTGGTGGTCACCCTGTAGAACGTCGTCCAATGAAGCAATGGATGCTTAAAATTACTGCCTATGCTGATCGTTTAATTGATGACTTAGAGGAAGTTGATTGGCCAGAGTCTATTAAGGATATGCAACGTAACTGGATTGGTCGTTCGGAAGGTGCAGAAGTAACATTTAGTATAGATGGAACAGATGAAAACTTCACAGTGTTTACAACTCGTCCTGATACGTTATTTGGTGCTACATACTGTGTTATTGCACCTGAGCATAAATTAGTGGAGCAAATTACAACTACGGAACAACGACAAGTTGTTGAAGCTTATTTAGATAAAGTAAAATTGAAATCTGATTTAGAACGCACAGATTTAGCAAAAGAAAAAACAGGCGTATTCACAGGTGCCTATGCAATTAATCCGATTAACGGTAAAAAAATGCCGATTTGGGTTGCGGATTACGTATTAGTATCATATGGTACAGGTGCTATCATGGCAGTTCCAGCACATGATGAGCGCGACTATGAATTCGCAACAGAATTTGGTTTAGAAATTATTCCTGTCCTTGAAGGTGGAGACATTAGCAAAGAAGCATTCACAGGGGATGGTAAACATATTAACTCTGACTTCCTTGATGGCTTAAACAAAGAGGATGGTATTGCTAAGGCAATTCAATGGCTTGAGGAAAAAGGAGTAGGGGAAAAGAAAATCTCTTACCGTCTTCGCGACTGGTTATTCTCTCGTCAACGTTACTGGGGAGAGCCAATTCCTATGATTCATTGGGAAGATGGTACAACGACGCCAGTACCGGAATCAGAATTACCATTAGTGCTACCAAAAACAGATAATATTCGTCCTTCAGGTACGGGTGAATCTCCGTTAGCGAACATTGCTGAATGGGTAAATGTTGTTGATCCTGAAACAGGCAAAAAAGGTCGTCGCGAAACGAACACGATGCCACAGTGGGCAGGTTCTAGCTGGTACTTCATACGTTATATTGACCCAACAAATAAAGAAGCAATTGCGGACCCTGAATTACTGAAACGCTGGTTACCAGTCGATATTTATATCGGTGGGGCAGAGCACGCAGTATTACACTTACTATACGCTCGCTTCTGGCACAAAGTATTATACGATTTAGGCGTTGTACACACGAAAGAGCCATTCCACAAATTATTTAACCAAGGGATGATTCTTGGTGAAGGTAATGAAAAAATGTCTAAATCAAAAGGCAATGTCGTTAACCCGGATGAAATCATTTCTTCACACGGTGCGGATACTTTACGTCTATATGAAATGTTCATGGGTCCACTAGAAGCATCTGTTGCATGGTCAACAAATGGCTTGGACGGGGCACGTCGCTTCTTAGATCGTATTTGGCGTCTATTTGTCAATGAAGATGGTACAATCGCTGCGAAAATTCAAGCTTCTGATGACAAAACACTTGAAAAATCATATCATCAAACTGTGAAAAAAGTGACAGAGGATTATGAAGGTATTCGCTTCAATACAGCTATTTCACAAATGATGGTATTCATCAATGATTGCTACAAAGCGGATGTAATTCCAACAGAATACGCTGAAGGTTTTGTGAAAATGCTAGCTCCAATGGTTCCACACGTTGCAGAAGAGTTATGGCAGATATTAGGCCATGACGAAACACTTTCATACAAGGAATGGCCAATATATGATGAGTCTAAACTTGTTGATGATGAAGTGGAAGTCGCAGTTCAAGTTGCCGGTAAAGTACGTGCAAAAATCATCGTAGCGAAAGATGCTTCAAAAGAAGAAATTGAAAAAGTAGCACTTGCAGATGACAAAGTACAAGAGTACATGGCAGGCAAAAACTTAGTGAAAATTATTGTCATTCCAGGTAAGCTTGTTAATATCGTAGTTAAATAATAATGTAAAAAGTGTCCAATATTTGGGCACTTTTTTTCTTTTCTGTTGAAACCAACTGAGATTTCGATACGACTATAGTGTGAATAGGAGGTGTTTGTTTGAGTGAGCATTTAGCAAATATTATGGAGGAGCATGGTGAATATTGCCTTCGTGTAGCTTATCTATATGTTAAAGATTGGGCTATTGCAGAAGAAATTGTTCAAGATGTATTTTTTGCTTATTATCGGCAACAGGAGCGCTTTGAACAACGATCCTCACTAAAAACATATTTAGTAAAAATAACAGTACATAAAAGCCATGACTATTTACGAAGCTGGAAAAATAAGCGTCATATTTTATTTGAAAAGCTGCACATTGGGGTCAGTAAACGGTCGCCTGAAACAAATTTACTTGAAAAGGATGAGCGAAGAATTGTGACAGCCACTTTGTTTGAGCTTCCGATCATCTATAGAGAAGTTATCATTCTTTATTATTATCAAGAATTAAAGGTTCGGGAGATAGCAGAGGTTCTTGGGTGTACAGAAAATACAGTGAAAACAAGACTGCGTAGAGCTAGACAAATTTTGCAGGAAAAACTGGACAAAAGCCATTGGGAGGTGCTAGAAGATGACATCTTTTAAGGATAAACTGGATAAAGAGCTTGGAGAAGCCCCACGTTTCTCACAACAATTGCAGGAGCGTATTTTGCACAATGTATCTCAAGAAGATAAAAAACCTCGTAGATGGCAATATCCAGCGATTATCATTGGGACAGTCGTGACGTTATTCTTTTTGATTGTAATTGGTCCATGGAAGCAAGAAGATGTAGCAAAGCATGCTGCGATTGTTGAGCTAGCTCAACATGAAAATATTAAACGATTTACGATTGCACAAAATTGGGAGGAAGATTCCTTTAAGGCTGGAAGAACTGGTTGGATCTTAGTGCAACAGACTTATAAAAAAGATTTGGAAACAACGCTCATTGCGAATACACTCCAAAAGGCAGTTATATCGAAAAAAGATAGTGATTACTATGCATATCGTGATGTATGGGTGGAGTTTGACAATGGGCAGGTTATGCAGTTAAAAATGTTCTTAAACGATGGGCAGCTAGCTTTTAGCGATCGACATACTAATATTTTCTACAAAGTAACAGATGATGATACTGCCTCGGCATTTATTGCCCTTATGCGAAAAGATGAAAAAGATATTAGTTTAGGTGAGATGCTTACATTTTTAATAATTGTTCTCTTTCTAGGGTGGCTTTTAGAAAAAGCAATTCGAAAAAAGTTTAGCATTCCAAAGGAGCCAAAATATATAAATGCAGGCCATCAAAGTACAACATATGTTGCTAAGTTTATACAAGGGGCGGCTTTAATTTTATTTAATATATATGGGTGGTTTATATATACAGCTGCAATATTCGGATTTTTAGCTGTCGCCACGATAAGCACAATTGTGATTGACTATTATTATGGGCGTGAGGAAAAAAGACATTATATATCAATCGGTTCATTTATTGCACTAGTGCCACTAATAATTGTATTTATCATTTATTTTTAATAGAAAGGAAAGAGATGCTCGAATTATTCCAGAGCATCTCTTTTTGATTCATGACTAGATTAATTGTGAAATTCATTATGAAATATGTAATGACAATCGTCTGAAATTGACTGTCAATCATCAAATACACATCTCTTTAAAAGGAACCAAAGTGATAATTGAAGTATTAAAATAACAAACACTAAAAAAATCAAATATAGAATGTGTTGAGATTTACATAAAAAGATCCATAATTGGGTTCCGTATTCATTAACAATATTTAGTTAAAAAGTACTTTTTTCACTTGTGCACTATAGCAAATATTTCTGTTATAGCTGATTGGTTTAGTTGTTTTTAAGTTTGAAAAGCATAACTAGCCATAGCTAAAAAAATGTATAGAATTCTTTTTAAAAGAAAAAATATATATTTGAATAATAAAAATGAATAGGTAATGATTATTCGTTTTGAAGTATGCACAATGTGTATTGTATTTATTTAATTGAATATCCATTAAAAGTTAAACGAATCATTTGACATGGTTTTTAAGTTTCTTTTTGCGTGAAAGAAATTTCTTTGTTTCGTCTTTGAAATTCTCTTTTGTTCACGGAATTTCTACTTAATGGATATTTGTTCATGAGCCTTTAAAAAAACACGAAGAAATAATAAGCGTTAGAAAAAGTGAATATACATAGATTGCATGTGAAAATATGCACAAGATTAATTATATCAAAATAATTTATGTAGAGTTGGATAATAGAGTAGAAAAATAATATTAGCTAAAAAATGTTGTAGTTTTCGTTTAATAAACATCTATTTACTTAGAGACTGTAGTGTTTTCGTTATAAGATTATTAGGGTAAAAAATAAAAAACTTTTTGGAGAAATAATATTTTTTTTAAAAACATCTTGCATTTGAATAATTCTAAGTGTTAAATTGTTTTACATGGACGTTCATAAAACTTTCACAGGTAGCAAAAGAGGGGAGAAAAGAGAAATTATGAATAAAAATAGATGGTTAATTGCATTATCCGCAATCGCTATTCACCTTTCAATCGGTGGAGCATATGCATACAGTGTATACAAGCTACCGATTGTCACAGAAATGGGATGGAGTGAAACAAACGTAACTGTTGCCTTCACAATAATGATGGGGCTTGCTGGTTTTTCAGCAGCATTATTTGGTAACTTAGTAGAAAAAATGGGGCCACGTAAATCTGCGATGATAGCAGCTGTTCTATTTGGGGCAGGACAAGCTGGTGCGGGTGTAGCGATTTCCATGGATTCCGTAACAATGTACTGGTTAACATATGGTTTACTAAGTGGACTGGGTATGGGTATTGGTTATATTGCACCTGTATCGACATTAGTAAAATGGTTCCCAGATCGCCGCGGTTTAGCAACGGGTATGGCTGTACTTGGATTTGGATCAGGGGCACTTATTACAGCGCCAGTCGCAGCTAACTTAATGGAGGCTGTAGGTATTTCTACAACGTACTTTATTTTAGGGGCAAGTTATTTCACGTTAATGATTTTAGGGGCTTCATATATAGCACCGCCTAAACCTGGTTATATGCCAGCGAATATGAAGGCTGCTGCAGATAATGGTAAAGAAGTAGTGAAAAAAGATTTAGCTGTCATGTCAGCACGTGAAGCTGTAAAAACTAAGCATTTCTGGATGCTTTGGTCGATGCATTTAGTAAACGTAACAGCAGGTATTATGATGATTTCTGTTGCATCTCCAATGGCTCAAGAAATTGTAGGATTATCAGTTGCGGGAGCCGCAACAATGGTAGGAATAATGGGATTATTTAATGGTGGTGGTCGTTTAATATGGGCTGCTGTGTCTGACTATATTGGTCGTTCGAACGTCTTTGTAATTTTCTTTATCGCACAGCTAGTTACATTTATCGTCTTACCGCATACAACAAACGTTATTATTTTCCAAGCGCTTATTTTCTTAGTTGTTAGTTGCTATGGTGGAGGTTTCTCAAATCTACCTGCATTTGCAAGTGATTTATTCGGTACGAAACAACTTGGAGTTATTCATGGTTATTTATTAACGACTTGGTCATTAGGTGGTATTTTTGGACCGCTTTTAGTGAGCACAATTAAAAACTCTTATGGAAGTTATATTCCAGTATTCTATGTGTTTACAGGATTAATAGCTGCTTCATTAATTATTTCATTAACATTACGTGCAGATGTACGTAAACGAACAGCGTTAAAACAAGCTTCTGAAAAGGTTGGAGACGTCTCCGCTACACAATAAATTTTACTTTCAATTCGCACTTGAAGGTATTGGCCATATGAGTGTCATTTCGCACATGACGCTTGTATGGTCTTTTTTTTTGTAGCTGTTGTTATATAACACTTGATTAATCTCTGTTTAATGTATAACAGTCGATGTCTGATGTCAATATCATTACGGGAAATAAAGTGATTTCGCTACCAAAAGAGAAATTTTGTAACGGAAAGCAAATGCGAGGTTCATTAATCGATTTTCAAGAGAACGACATCAAACAAATGTTTTTTGGTCACCACCTTTCGTTTTTAACTTATTTCAGCAATTATTTTTTTGTAGCAAAATCGAAGCGTCAGCTACAGAAGTCTCCTACCTCTATAGGTGGTGAGATGATTGCGGATTAAGCTGCTTTTCAGCGGGTGTGACAAGCACAAAGCCGATTCCGGACGCAATTATGCCGAGGCATAATTGATTTTGATTGAATCTTTCCCAAAGTTAAAACGTATATAAAAATAAATAAGGAGGCAATGTGATATGGGGAAATTTTCTTTAAATGAGTTTATTAATAAAACACAGCAGGACGACAACGAAAATGAATATTTCGAGTTAGAAACTGAGCGTGTATTAGAGGTCAACCTAAATGGCGAGGTTTGGTCGAAAATGGGCGCGATGATTTCTTACGTAGGAGATATTAAATTTGAGCGTGAGCGTGTGTTAGAGCATGGCTTAGGTAAAATGTTTAAAAAGGCATTAACCGGCGAAGGTACACAACTTATGAAAGCGAAAGGTAAGGGGCGACTTTATTTAGCCGATCAAGGGAAGAAAATAACGGTCTTCGATCTAAAGGATGAAGGTATTTGTGTAAACGGTAATGATTTACTCGCATTTGAACCTAGTATTGATTGGGATATTCATTTAATGCGTAAAATGGCAGGAGTCATGTCAGGTGGGTTGTTTAATGTAACCTTACAAGGGAGAGGGAAGGTAGCCATTACAACTCATTTCGAACCGTTAACCTTGTTAGTGAAGCCTGGTGAAACGATCTATACTGATCCACATGCCACAGTAGCGTGGTCAGGTAATTTGTCTCCCGAGTTTAAAACAGATATTAGCTTCCGAACATTTATCGGTCGAGGTAGTGGTGAATCCATTCAAATGGCGTTTTCTGGTGAAGGGTTTGTCATCATTCAACCATATGAGGAAGTATATATGTCAAAAGAAGGCTAAAAAAAGCGTGTCCGCGTTTTCAGGACACGCTTTTTATATGATAGCAAGCAACTCGAATCGCTGTTAAGTCGTTGATAACTTCCGGGAAAACGCTAATAGAAGTCCGAAATACAAAGTATACTACATTCCTGCGTTCATCCCTGCAATACGTCCTGTAACGAGTGCAGACGTAATATTATAGCCTCCTGTGTAGCCATGAATATCAAGGATTTCCCCGCAGAAAAATAAACCATTCTTTTTCTTCGAAGCCATTGTCTTTGGTTCAATCTCTTTAACAGAGACGCCACCACCAGTGACAAATGCTTTTTCAAGGGATTGTGTACCACTAACTGTCATTGTGAAATTGACGAGTAATCTAGCTAAGTTGCGGATTTTTTCCTGTGATAATTCAGTACCTGTCATTTGTACATCGATATCTGCACGCTCACATAAAAATAGTAGCCAGCGCTCAGGCGCAATTCCTTTCCAAACATTTTTTACCGCTTTTTTTGGATCTTCTTTAATGAGTTTGTTTAAATATTGCAGGCACGTTTCCTCATTATAAACAACAAGTGTTTGAATACGCATTGTCACAGGCTCGTAACCTGTTTTCATTAATTCTTTCACGATAAATTGACTACAGCGTAAAACAGCAGGACCGCTTAATCCGAAATGAGTAAAGAGCATGTCCATTTGGTGTGTGACGAGCGCCTTACCCTTTTTGTTTAAAACTGAGACAGCGACATCACGTAACGCAAGTCCCTGTAGCTCACGAGCTTGAATAAAATCCTCTTTTGATAGAACAGGAACCTCAGTAGGGAAAAGCGTTGTAATTGTATGGCCAGCACGATCTGCCCATGGATAACCATCTCCTGTTGAGCCTGTTTGTGGAACAGCTTTCCCACCAACGGCTACGACTACTGCCTCACTACGAATTTCTGTGCCATCTGTAAGGCGTACCCCGAGAATTTTTTCTTCATCCATTAGTAACTTATTAACGGGTGTGTTTAAGCGTACTTCCACGTGTAGTCTCTGAAGCTGGCGAATAAGTGCATCTACAACATCTTGCGCGCGGTTAGATACAGGAAACATACGCCCATGATCTTCCTCTTTTAATGCCACACCAAGTCCTTCGAAAAATGCAATAATATCCTCGTTATTGTAAACCGTGAATGGGCTGTAAAGAAAACGACCATTTCCAGGTATGTGCTTGACGATTTCTTCCACGGGCAAACGGTTTGTGACATTACAGCGACCACCGCCTGAAATGGCCAATTTTTTGCCGAGCTTTGTCCCTTTTTCTAGTAATAATACTTTCTTTTTACGTTCTCCAGCAGCGATAGCAGCCATTAAACCGGATGGGCCACCACCGATAACGATAACATCGTACATATATTTAAAAACTCACTTTCTTTTCAAATTAGGAATCTTTCCTATTATACATGAAGTCTATATAGAGGGGCTTCTTTCACATTGAAAATAAAACAAAAGTATTTTATAATTCCTTATCTTCTACTTTAAGTAGCTCGTCACCATAACGTTGGGAATGACATGTGATAAAACTTTTGCTATGTATATCAGTTGATTGGAGTGGAGACTGGGCGACTCCTTGGGGATCAGCAATAGAGGAACGAAGGCTAAAACCATCACATCCTGTGATAACGCCTTCGTGACCAACATCGTGTTGGCCCGAGACCCTGGAGCGAGCATCGCGAGTGAAGCGGCTCATCGGACGCCCCTAGGAAAGCGCCCAGTCGGAACGGAAATCAACTCCACATTATGGTGAAGAGCTTAAGTGTGTAAAGTTTTGAAGGGAAATTGAGGTATTTTCGAGAGATAAAGAGCTCGTTGGTTGATCGAATAATCGGTGTAGAATAAATTCACTGATGAAAGTTTTACTTTATATGTATTGTCGGTATGAAATGAATGTCTTTTCATGCTATTATGGTAAAGGTTATGCACTAAATTATGAGGTGAAAAATAGAATGTGCGGATTTATAGGCTATATTAATGGAACAAATGTGATCGATCATCATCAAACGATCGAAAATATGATGAATACAATTATTCACCGTGGACCAGACAGCGGCGGGATTCACAGTGATGATAAAGTAACGTTAGGATTCCGTCGATTAAGTATTATCGACTTATCAGACGTGGCAAATCAGCCGTTGTACAGTGCGGATGGTAACATCGTTCTCGTATTTAATGGGGAGATCTTTAACTTCCAAGAGCTACGTGCTGATTTGATTGAAAAAGGTCACAACTTTAAAACACACTCTGATAGTGAAGTTATTATTTATGGTTATGTTGAATACGGAGTAGACTTTGTCAAAAAGCTTCGCGGAATGTTCGCATTCTGTATTTGGGATAAAAAGAATGATTTACAATTCATCGCTCGTGATGGCTTTGGTATTAAGCCACTGTATTATACAGAAAACACAACAGATGGTACTTTTATTTTCGGTTCAGAAATTAAATCATTTTTACCACACCCATCATTTATTAAAGAATTAAATAAAAATGCGCTACGTCCTTATTTGACGTTCCAATATTCTTCAATGGACGAAACGTTCTTTCAAGGTGTGTACAAATTACAACCAGCACACTATATGCTTATTCAAAATGGACAAAAGCAAATTGTGCAGTATTGGGATAAAAAATTCCATGCCAAAGAAGCTCCAATTGAAAAATATGTAGAAGACATTCGTACGACTGTAAGTGAATCAGTAGACGCGCATCAAATAAGTGATGTAAAGGTTGGTTCTTTCTTATCAGGTGGTATTGATTCAAGTTATATTACTTCATTATTACGCCCTGATAAATCCTTCTCTGTTGGTTTCTCTGACTACGAGGATATGTTTAATGAAACAAATTTAGCAAAAGATTTATCGGATACATTAAATATTCAAAATGAACGTAAATATATTTCGGCAGATGAGTGTTTTGAAGCATTACCAAAAATTCAGTGGCATATGGACGAGCCACAATCAAACCCATCTTCTGTACCGCTTTACTTCCTTTCTGAGTTAGCATCGAAGGATGTAACAGTAGTACTTTCAGGTGAAGGTGCGGATGAAATTTTTGGTGGCTACTCATGGTACCAAAACTCTGGTAAAATGCAAAAATATGAGAAAATCCCATTTGGTATTCGTAAAGCGTTACGTGGTATAGCAGAGGCGTTACCTAAAAATCAATATTCGAACTTCCTCGTTAAAGGTGGTCAAACAGTAGAAGAACGCTTCATTGGGGAAGCGGTTGTATGGGACGAAGAAGATGCATTAAATGTCTTGAAACCAGACTATAAAAATGGTCCATCTGTTAAATCGATTACAAAACGTATTTACGATGAAGTTCCAGGTGATGATGATGTTACTAAAATGCAGTATCTTGATTTAAATCTTTGGATGCCAGGTGATATTTTATTAAAAGCAGATAAAATGAGTATGGCTCATTCTATTGAATTACGTGTACCATTTTTAGATAAAGAAGTGATGGAATTAGCGAAAAACATTCCATCAAAATATCGCGTAAATGACATTGATACGAAATATGTTCTTCGTCAAGCTGCACATCAGGAATTACCTGAAGAATGGGCAAAACGTCCAAAGCTTGGCTTCCCAGTGCCAATTCGCCACTGGCTGCGTGAAGAAAAGTATTACAAGTTGGTAAAAGAAATGTTTACAACTGACTTTGCTAATGAATTCTTTGATACAAAACAATTAGTAGGCTATCTAGATGAGCACTATGAAGGAAAAGCGAATCGTGGACGTTATATTTGGACAGCCTATGTGTTCTTAGTATGGTATAAACAATTTTTCGTAGATATGTAATAGAGAAGTAGCTTTAATCGGTGGGGGTTTTCGTAATCTCCACCGATTATTTTGAGCCTTCTACTTTTAGTAGGGAGGACCAGTCTCTATTTTTTATGGAGCTTCTAGAACTTTTTAATGTATTTCTGCGTCTGTATACCTATAAATATGTTAAAATTACAATTGGTTTACTTATTTAATATTTTGCGATGATGTGCTTTCTTGTTGTTTTGCTGAATTTTGCTAAGCACAAAGCCGATTCCGGACGCAATTTTGCCGAGGCATAATTGATATGACAGCGTTTAAAACGATCCTGTAAAAGTGCTCGGGTAGCGGAAGAAACCGCTCAAGTACTCAGTAAAAGTACTCAAGAAACAGAAAGAACTGCTTAAGAAGCAGGTTAAACGTCGAATACTTTGAAAAACGACTGCTCTGCTTGTACTGAAACAAGCACCTTTAACAGCAAATATTTTATAAGTGTTACGATATTGAAAATATTGATTTTACGATGAATGGATGGGTACGATGTCCAATTTAATGAAAGGTACTGCGATATTAACAATGGGAATGTTTTTATCGAAGGTGCTCGGATTAATTTATATTTTTCCTTTTTATGCGATTGTAGGTGAGGAAAATGTTGCTCTCTATCAATATGCATATATTCCCTATTCGATAATGCTAGCAATAGCCATCTCAGGTGCGCCAATTGCCGTATCCAAGTTTGTTTCTAAATACAATGCATTGGGTGATTACCAATCAGGCCGCAAGCTTATGAAATCTGGCATACTTATTATGATGTGTACTGGATTAGCTGCGTTTATTGTTCTCTTTATATTAGCTACGCCAATAGCGGGGCTTGTTATTAAAAGTGATGAACAGGCATTTACGGTAGAGCAAATTGCTTCAGTTATTCGCTGGGTTAGTTTTGCGTTAATTGTTGTGCCATTTATGAGTCTCTGGCGTGGATTTTTCCAAGGCTATGACAAAATGGAACCTACCGCAGTTTCTCAGTTAGTAGAGCAAATTGTTCGTATTGTTGTGTTATTGGGTGGTTCGTTCTTAGTTGTGGTAGTTTTCAAAGGGAAACCAGAAACAGCTGTTTCCTTTGCAGTATTTGCTGCATTTATTGGGGCAATTGGTGGGTTGCTAGTACTTTATTATTATTGGAAGAAATATCAACCTGAATTTGATTTACTGCGAAGTCAAAGTGTGACGTCTACACAGCTACCAATGTCCAACATATATAAAGAAGTAATTACGTATTCAATTCCTATGGTATTTGTAGGCGTAGCCAATCCGTTGTTCCAATTAGTGGATATGCTAACGTTTAATGGAGCTATGATATCTATAGGCTTAGCGGAAGTAACGGATAAGTATTTATCAATGATTAACTTTACAACACAAAAGGTTGTCATTATCCCAGTAATGTTAGCTACAGGTTTTTCGTCAGCACTAGTACCGACGATTACAAAATACTTTACGCAAGGCGAATATTTATCGCTACGACATGCAATGGATAAAACATATCAAATATTAATTTTTATTACATTGCCTGCGGTAGTTGGGATTTCATTGTTATCGAATGAAATTTACTTTATGCTCTATACTGAAAGTGAGATGGGGGCTATGATTTTAGCCCATTACGCACCTGTTGCTATTTTATTTGCATTATTCCAAGTGACGGCAGCTCTTTTACAGGGCATTGATTTCCAAAAGTGGATTGTCCTCAGCTTATTATCTGGGATTTTAGTCAAGCTATCGATTAATATTCCTTTAATTCGTTTGATGGAGGCAGATGGCGCACTTCTTGCTACAGCTATTGGCTATAGTGTTTCAATTATCATTAATATGCTTGTGCTACGAAAAACACTGAACTACAAATCAGAAATGGTTATTCGTCGTGTCATGCTCATTTCACTTTTGACAGCGGCAATGGCGGTAAGTGTACTAATCGTTCATAAACTTTTAGTGTTAATAATGGGACCAGTAAGTGGTAAATTCTCTGCATTAGTTTATTCTGTTATTTGTGCTGGAGTAGGTGTAGCAGTATATGGCTATTTGTCTTTACGCCTAGGCTTAGCACAAAAGCTTCTCGGTGAACGATTGACAAGAATTACAAACAAACTGGGGTTTAAATAGGAGGTACTAATGCGTTTAGATAAATTACTATCGAATATGGGTTACGGGTCACGCAAGGAAGTTAAGCAGCTTCTAAAGCAAAAAGCAGTGACAGTAGATGGCGCATATGCGAAGGATGCAGCATTACATGTTGATCCTGACAAGCAGGATGTCTCCGTATTTGGTGAACGTGTGAACTATACAGAATTTGTATACTTTATGATGAATAAGCCTCCTGGCGTTATTTCTGCTACGGAAGATTTGCGAGATGAGACTGTCATCGAATTGTTAGATCCTTTACATCAGCATTTCGAGCCTTTCCCTGTTGGTCGCCTAGATAAAGATACAGAGGGATTATTGCTAATAACGAATGATGGTGCGTTAGCACATAATTTATTGTCTCCTAAAAAACATGTGCCAAAGGTTTATTATGCACAAATAGAAGGAATTGTGACTGAGGAAGATTGTGAGAAATTTGCTCAAGGTGTTGAGCTAGATGATGGTTATGTAACCAAACCGGGAGAGCTTATCATATTAATATCAGCTCAACAATCAGAAATTGAGTTAACGATCCAAGAAGGAAAGTTTCATCAGGTGAAGCGTATGTTTGAGGCTGTTGGAAAACGTGTAACCTATTTAAAACGCCTATCAATGGGCAACCTAAAGTTAGATGACAGTCTAGATTTAGGTGAATATCGAGAATTAACGGCTGAAGAGCTAGCCTGCTTACAAAATAGGGATTAAAGAATTCCTCGATGCTAACGACGATTAGTATCGGGGTATTTTTTATATACATACTTATACCAGCAACTGTATAATTGATGTAACCTTTGGTGAAAAGCTATTTAGTCTATGGTACTAAAAAATCACTAAATGTTTCGAAAAAATGATGGTGAAAATAAGTAGAGGACACGTTAATGAAAAACTTAAGAATTAAATTATTAATATCTTTAATTGCCTTTGCATTAATACTTGTTACTGTAATTTTTTATTTCAATAGGCAAATACTAACGGCGGATATCGAAAAACAAGAAGTCATGAATAGAACATTAATTGAAAATCATATTCTGACAGATATGCAAACGGTAGATAATGCACATTATTATTTTGATAAAAATCTCTCTGAGAAAATGGAAGCACTACTACGAAAACTAATTACATATTATGAAGAAAACCCACATATAGCAAAGTGGGATTTGCAGAAAATAAAAAACGAGCATGGAATGGATGTGTACATACTCGATCAATCAAATACCGTAATTTATACAACTTTTGAAAAAGATAAAGGTTTAAATTTTTCTCAATGCTGCACACGTTTTTCTACTTTACTAGACGAACGTCGAGTAAGCGGGAAATACTATGGTGATGGTATTGATATTTCAACAACTACTGGGGGATATCGAAAATTTGGTTATCTAGCAACACCTGACAAGAAATATTTGTTCGAGGTAGGGATAGACTTACTTGAAGATCCTGTATTCCAAACTTTTAACTTCGGAAAGACTGCTGACTATCTAATTGATAAATATGCTGATTTGTTAGAAGTAAAAACGATAACTGCGGGAGGGGTTTTCTTTGGTGATTCTAAATCTCGTAAAACTGTAAATGATCAATCGAAAATATTTCAAGAGCATTTTGAGCTAGCAAAAAATACGATGGAGCCAACGGAATATCAAAAGGAGTTTAAAAATGGCTATATTGAAAGGTATCGTTTTTTACCATATAAAGCAGAAGCGGTTCGGGGGGAATCCTCTAAAAGAGTTGTATATGTAAAATACGGTAATTTCACAGAAATTAGAGCGCTAACTAAAAATACAAAGCAGTTTCGAATGTTACTGTGCATTGCCTTAGTAACTTCTTTCATCATGCTATTAGTCATCAATAAGCTCCTTTCCAAAACGATTCATCTCGCAACATATGATCCATTAACGAATGTTTATAATCGTGCTACCTATATTAGAAAAATGGGCAATTTATTAAGAAAAAGGAAGACGAATCAACCCGGTTTATTGCTGTTAGATTTAGATAATTTTAAACAAGTAAATGATCGATTTGGACATGTTGAAGGTGACAAGATCCTGATTGAAACAGCCAGAACTTTAAAACAAGAAGTAGGGAAAAATGGCTTTGTTGTTAGATTTGGTGGAGATGAATTCGCCATTGTTTTGTATGATACGAAAGATGAATATATGGAAAGATTAGCGCATTCTATTTTGGAGAAAATTCATCACTTGAAGTATGCGGATAAAATCTCTGTTGATAAATGGTCTGTACTTTCAGTCAGTATGGGCGGTGCCATTTGCAGTCATTCAGATGAGTCAGAAAGAAGCTTGTTTGAGCGTGCAGATAAGGCATTATATCGATCGAAAAATGCCGGTAAAGACCAATACACAAGTTATAAAGAAGCTGCTGCCGATGAAGGAAGCCAAAGCCACTTAAAATAATTTTATAATCATTCGCTCCATTACTATTACAGTGAGTCCAAGCAAATATTTCGAATGCTTAGGATTCGGTTATAGGACTGGAGCGATTTTTTTGTCTGAAGTTAACGCCAGTAAAAGCCCTATTACATTTTATTGGCTCATTACCAAAGTTGTGGATGACATTTGTTGAAACATATGCCATTTATATTAGTTGATTGGAGTGGAGGCTGGGCGACTCCTTGGGGATCATCGGACGCCCCCAGGAAGCTTTGCTCTGTGCGAAAGCGAAGCGTCAGCAACAAATGTTTTATCTGTGCGAAAGCGAAGCGACAGCAACAAATGTTTTATCTGTGCGAAAGCGAAGCGACAGCAACAAATGTTTTATCTG
>NZ_JBHJTF010000048.1:0-33018 GCF_042267565.1 Lysinibacillus sp. NPDC056232
GTTTTGTAAAGATGTATGGGGTTGAATTGTTTGTATCTTTATAATATTTCGAAAAATACACTTGATTTAATGTATTATTTCCAGATAAAATAATATCACAGTTAATTTTCAGACAATTCAATCATGGTTTTGATTGTATGGAAATGTAAAAAATAGTAAAGGTGTTCATAAATATTATTGGAGGTGTAAATAAATCTTTCATTAAAATATAATTCTGAAATAAATTTTAAAGCGAAACATAATCATTTTTCAGAATATTGAATATAGGAGGGAGGAGATTGTTTGAATACAGCAAATGACCTATTAACAATTAGAAATCTCACTACAAGTTTCCGTATTAAAGAAACTTACCACGCTGCTGTAGATGATGTCTCGCTTTCGCTTAAAAAGAATGAAGTATTAGCAATCGTTGGGGAATCGGGTTGTGGTAAAAGTACATTAGCTACTACCGTTGTAGGCTTGTACAATCCTGTAAATACAAAAGTTAAAGGTGAAATTCTTTATAATAATCAAAATTTAACGAGCCTTAATGACGAACAATTTAATAGTTTGCGTGGTAATGATATTGGTTTTATTTTTCAGGATCCCCTTTCAGCCCTTAATCCTTTAATGCGGATTGGGGAACAAATTGCAGAGGGGCTAATGTATCATACAAAGCTCTCAAAACAACAACGCGGGGAGAGAGTACTAGAATTATTGAATCAAGTAGGCATCGCTAAACCAGAGCGTGTGGCCAGACAATTCCCTCATCAATTGTCCGGGGGGATGAGGCAGCGTGTCGTGATTGCTATTGCGCTGTCGTGTAAACCTTCCATTTTAATTGCGGATGAGCCGACAACAGCTTTAGATGTAACGATCCAAGCTCAAATACTTGACCTACTAAAAGCATTACAGTCAGAAACTGAAACAGGTATTATCTTAATTACCCATGATTTAGGGGTTGTGGCAGAAATAGCTGATCGAGTTGCAGTAATGTATGCAGGTGAAGTAGTAGAAGAAGCACCTGTTCAAGAATTATTTACGAACGCTAAACATCCTTACACTCGTTCGTTATTGAATTCTATTCCACAAACACATAGTGAAAATGAAAGACTTGAAGTTATTCAAGGTATGGTACCATCACTGGTGAATTTACCACGGGAAGGTTGCCGATTTTCAGCGCGAATACCGTGGATTGATGCATCTGCACACGAAAGAAAACCACAATTACATGAAATTGCACCAGGACATTTTGTTAGATGTACCTGCTGGAAACACTTTCAATTAGAGGGTGGAGAAGGAGGCGGGACTGTATGAGCTTTATGCAAATTAGTGATTTAAATGTTCATTACCCAATTCGAGGGGGCTTTTTTAATACAGTAGTCGATAAGGTATATGCGGTTGATGGCGTTACAATGGAATTTGAAAAAGGGAAAACATACGGTTTAGTAGGAGAATCAGGTTCTGGAAAATCGACAACAGGGAAGGCCATTATAGGTCTAGAGAAGATCACCTCGGGTCAAATTTTCTATGAAGGTGAGAATGTTACTAACCAGCGCAGAAATCGTGATTCAGCCTATAACAAAGATATTCAAATGATTTTCCAAGATTCTCATTCAAGTATGAATCCTAGAAAACGTGTATTAGACATTTTAGCAGAGCCTATTCGAAATTTTATGAAGCTTAGTGATCAAGAGGAACGTAAGCGCATTAAAGAGTTACTAGCGATAGTAGGTATGTCTGAAGATGTATTGTTAAAGTATCCACATGAATTTTCAGGTGGTCAAAAGCAACGTCTTGGGATTGCCCGTGCAGTTGCTTGTAATCCGAAAATGATTATTGCTGATGAACCGGTCTCTGCACTAGATTTATCTGTACAAGCTCAAGTGCTGAATTTTATGAAAGACATTCAGAGTGAATTTGGACTAAGTTATTTATTTATTTCGCATGACCTAGGTGTTGTGAAGCATATGTGTGATCACATAGCTATCATGTATAAAGGACGCTTTGTGGAAACAGGCACTCGAAATGATATATACACGAGTCCACAACATATTTATACAAAGCGCCTGTTATCAGCTATTCCTAATATTGAGCCAGAAACACGTTTAGAGCGTAAAGTAATACGTCAAAATGTCGAGGCCAATTATCAACAAGAACAGCATAAATATTATGACGAGCATGGCAAAGTATACCCATTAAAATCTATTTCGGACACGCATAAAGTAGCGATGTCTGACATTGAACGGGAGGGTATATAAAATGTGGAAAACAATTGTTAGACGTATATTACTGATGATTCCTCAGTTGTTTGTATTAAGTCTTTTTATCTTCATATTGGCAAAACAAATGCCAGGAGATCCATTTACAGGGCTTATTACACCAGAGACAGACCCTGCAAGGATTGAGGAACTTCGTATACAAGCAGGTTTTTATGACCCTTGGTATGTTCAATATTACCACTGGATTACAAACGCTTTTCAAGGTGATTTCGGACGAAGCTATACATATAAAATTGCAGTGTCCACACTTATTGGTGAGCGCGGATTAAATACATTCTGGCTTTCATTACTCAGTGCAATCTTTATATATTTGATTGCGATTCCATTAGGGGTGTTGGCAGGTCGTTATCAAGAATCATTTTTAGATAAATCTATCACCCTGTATAGTTTTATAAGTTACGCCATACCAACTTTCGTATTATCACTCATTTTCGTATATATATTCGGTTATAGACTCATGTGGTTCCCAACTAGCGGAACAGTGGATGTAGGACTTGATTCCGGTACAATGGCATATTATTGGAATAAAATCTACCATTTACTACTCCCTGCTATTTCGTATGCTATTTTAGGTACAACAGCCACTATTCAATATTTACGCTCGGAAATAATAGATGCAAAAACACAGGATTATGTGAAAACAGCTCGAAGTAAAGGGATCCCAATGCGAAAAGTCTACACTAGACATATTTTCCGTAATTCCTTACTACCAATCGCAGCTTTTTTAGGGTTTACAATAACAGGTTTATTAGCTGGCTCTATTTTCATTGAAACAATTTTTGGTTTCCCAGGAATGGGTCAGTTGTTTATCAATTCGATCATGAGTCGAGATTATAGTGTTATTACGGCACTAGTTATGCTTTATGGCTTCTTAACATTATTAGGTAGTCTACTGTCTGATATTATAATGAGCATTGTTGATCCACGTATCCGCATAGACTAACGACTAAAATAATGTTTAAGGAGAGGGTGAATTCAAATGGAACAACAAAATAACGAAATGGTCAAATTTGATAACTCTCCACCGACGGGGATACAAGTCGTTTTACGAGAGTTTAAAAAAGATAAATTAGCAATGATATCCTTTTTCGGGATAACTTTTATTATCATTGGATTTTTAGTCGCTGCCATGCTTTTAAATCAAGAAGAAATTTTAAAAATTAACCTGTTGGAGCGCTACACGGAACCTGGTGTAAACGGTTATACACTTGGAACAGATGAAGCAGGTCGTGATATGCTGGGGCAGCTAGTAATAGGGGCAAAAAATTCTATTTTAATAGCATTAGCAATTACGGTCATTACTAGTGTTGCAGGGATAGGTCTTGGTATTATCATGGGTTATTACGGTGGATTTATTGATAATTTGTTTATGCGAATTACTGAATTCTTTATGACATTACCTAATCTAATGGTGATCATTGTTTTCGTAACTATAATTCCAAAATATGGTGTTCTTGAATTGATTTTGATCATAAGCTTATTTCAATGGATGAGCACCGCACGTTTAGTCCGAAGTAAAGCACTATCGGAGGGGCGGAGGGATTATGTAAGTGCTTCTAAAACAATGGGGACAAGTGATTTCACTATTATGATTAAAGGCATTTTACCAAATTTAAGTTCTATTTTAATCGTTGAACTAACGTTGAACTTTGCTGGTAACGTTGGGATCGAAACAGGATTGTCCTTCTTAGGCTTTGGTTTGCCGCCATCGACTCCGAGTTTAGGAACTCTTGTTAACTATGCGAGAAATCCGATCGTTTTATCAGAAAAATGGTGGGTATGGTTGCCCGCATCAATATTAATTCTAATTTTGATGCTTGGTATAAATTACGTCGGTCAAGCACTTCGTCGTGCAGCTGACGCAAAACAAAGAATTGGATGAAGGGGAGGATGTACGATGAAAAAAAATTGGTTATTACTATCCGTTATTTTTGCAGTGATGTTTGTATTGGCAGCTTGCAATAACGAGGGTAAAGAGGCAGCTAAAACGGGGGATGGCAACAAAGACAAACCGACAGAAACAGAAACTAATAAAGAGGATACAACTGCGTATCCCATGGAAGTAACAAATGAAGGCGATGTTATTAAGGGCGGTACGTTAAAGGTAGCGCTTGTAACAGACACTCCTTTTAAAGGTGTTTTCATTCCGGAATTATCCGATGATGCTTACGATAGTTCAATCATGGATTACGCAAAAAATGAAATTTTTGAATTGGATGGGGATTTCCTAATAAAAGATACAGGTATTGCAAAATTAGAAGTTGATAAGGACAATAAGAAGGCGAAGATTACCATTCAAGGAGACGTTAAGTGGTCTGATGGTAAACCTTTGATAGCTGAGGACTTAATTTATCCATACGAAATTATTGGCCATCCTGATTACGACGGAAAACGCTACGATGGTGACTTCCAAAATATTGTTGGTGCACAAGAATATCATGATGGAAAAGCAAAGACAATTTCCGGTATTAAAAAAATCGACGAAAAATCAATTGAAATTACGTTCAAGAAAGTATCACCAGCTATTTATTCAGTTGGGGATGGGTTATGGGGGTATGCAGCACCGAAGCATCAGCTAGAGTCAATCCCTGTTAAAGATGCCCTAATTGCCTCAGATGCAGTTCGTAAAAATCCTGTAACACTTGGCGCATTTAAAATTGATAAAATTGTAAATGGAGAGTCTGTTCAGCTTGTAGCGAATGAACATTATTTTAAAGGCAAGCCAAAGTTAGATAAAGTGGTGATTGAAGTTGTTCCTTCAAGTTCAATCGGTGAAGCATTGAAAACTGGGAAATATGATATTGCAGATCATTACCCAACAAATCAATATGATAGCATAAAGGATCTATCAAATATAGCAATTGTAAGTCGTCCAGAGATGTCATACTCTTATTTAGGGTTTAAAGTAGGGAAATATGATAAAGCAAATCGTAAAAATATTTTTGATGAGAAGTCAAAAATGAATGATGTAAATTTACGTCAAGCGGTTGGCTATGCGATGGATATTGAATCTGTTGGAGAAAGATTCTATCAAGGTCTACGTGTAAGAGCCAACTCATTAATTCCACCAGTGTTTGCATCTTACTATGATGGTACGTTAGAGGGCTATCACTATGATCCTGAAAAAGCTAAAGAATTACTAGATAAAGCGGGATATAAAGATGTAGATGGAGACGGAATCCGTGAAGATAAAGACGGTAAGAAATTCACTATTCGTTTAGCAGCAATGTCTGGTTCAGACACAGATGAAGCGATTGCTCAATACTATCTCCAAAATTGGAAGGATGTTGGGTTAAATGTTGAACTGACTACTGGTCGTTTAATTGAATTCAACAGCTTCTATGATAAAGTTGAGGCTGATGATCCAGAAATCGATATGTATATGGCTGCATGGAAAACAGGTACGAACCCATCTCCGTCAGGTTTATATGGTGAGGATGCAGAATTTAACATGAGTCGTTTCGTTTCTGCTGATTTAACAGAAATGTTAGAAAATATTGATTCGGAAGATGCAATGGATCCAAAAATCCGTTCAAAAGCATTCCGTACATGGCAAGAATATATGAGCAAAACAGCAACAACAATGCCAATGTACTTCCGTACGGAGCTTGTTCCAGTAAACAAACGCGTGAAAAATTACAATATTGATTATGCAAATGAAACAAAATCAGAACTTCAAACTATTGAATTAACAGCAGATGCTCCAGTAAAATAAGCTAATCATTGAAAAACAGTCTTTCTTCAACATAGAAAGACTGTTTTTCATCACTGAATAGTTATCAATTTAGTTTAATAATAAAAAACACCCGTTGGAAAATCTCCAATGGGTGAAATTAAAAGTGAGACATAGCATGTACGTATCTATAAGTTGCAAGTCTCGAATTACACTAGAAGAAGTGGATTTATGACTGTATAACACATGGCTTTGGACTATGACATGGACCTGGGTATGCAGAAGCAGATACTGTGCTGACACTAATTAAAAATGCAGTGAGACATAAAGTAGAAATGATAAGCTTAATACTCTTTTTCATATTTAATCTCTCCTTTATATTTAATATTTACATTATAGTATATTAACGGTAAAAGAGGAATATGTTTTTAAATAATAAACTGTAAATTTTTATATTTCTGAATTGCGAAACATATGAATGAAAAGAACAATGAAAACTGGTTCATAATAGAGTTAGAAGTTATATGTCCAAGCTTTTTAGTATGCTAAAAGCTTAATAAAATACTACTATTTGACGTAAGTTTTTAAGTATTAGGGCAATAAAAAAACTCCCATCACAGTGTTTATACTACTGTTGATAGGAGTTAAGGTTATTATCGATTAGCAACCCAAGTTTTTACAAGATCGGCAGTACCATAAACGTAATGCTGATCGCCAACTTCGTGGTATGTTGCGCTATCGTCAACCTCCGTATGCTTGTACGGAATACGTTGTCGGCTTTTTTCTGATATTGGGTCAGGTAGTGGAATTGCTGATAATAATGATTTTGTATACGGATGAACAGGGTGATTATAAATATCATCTGCTTTACCGATTTCCATAATTTTACCACGGTACATAACAGCGATACGGTCACTGATATACTTCACCATAGATAAGTCATGGGCAATGAAAAGATATGTTAGGCCGCGTTCTTTTTGCAGTTGTTTTAATAAGTTAACAACTTGCGCTTGAATCGATACGTCAAGTGCAGAAATCGGTTCATCGGCGATAATAAACTTCGGATCTAAGCTTAGTGCACGAGCGATCCCAATACGTTGACGTTGACCACCAGAGAATTCGTGTGCATAACGGTTTGCGTGCTCTTTGTTTAAACCAACAGCCTCTAGTAGTTGATTAACTTTTTCACGACGCTCTTTTTTATCCTTGTAAAGACCGTGAATAGTAAGTCCTTCACTAATGATTTCTCCAGCTGTCATACGAGGGTTTAATGAAGCGTATGGATCTTGGAAAATCATTTGCATTTCACGATTAAATTTCTTTAAATCATTTTTAGATTTTTTCCCTTGGACGTTCTCACCATCGAAAATAATTTCACCATCTGTAATGTCGTACAGGCGGATAATGGAACGACCAGTTGTCGATTTACCACAGCCGGATTCTCCAACAAGACCAAGCGTCTCACCTTCGTATACATCGAAGCTAATACCATCGACAGCTTTAATAGGGTTACCTGCTGAACCGAAATGCTGCTTTAAATTTTTTATTTCAAGAATTTTTTTTGCACCCGATTTAGTCATTTGATTGTGCCTCCTTTGCTAAATATCCTTCAATACGTTTAGCAACCGCATCTGGAAGCGGAATTTTTGGCGCATCAGGATGCAGCAACCAAGTTTTAGCAAAGTGTGTTTCACTTACTTGGAACATCGGTGGCTCTTGCTCATAGTCAATAGCCATTGCAAATTCATTACGAGCGGCAAACGCATCGCCCTTTGGAGGGTTCGTAAGATCTGGTGGTGAACCAGGAATTGTGCGTAATAGCTCATCATTATCGTTATCTAAGTCTGGCATTGAACCAAGCAGACCCCATGTATAAGGATGCTTAGGATTATAGAAAATATCATTAACAGTACCATATTCAACGATTTGACCTGCATACATAACTGCAACTCGATCGGCTACGTTTGCAACGACACCTAAATCGTGGGTAATGAAAATGATAGATGTTTTCGAATTTTTTTGGATTTCTTTCATGAGCTCTAATATTTGCGCTTGAATAGTAACGTCTAATGCTGTTGTTGGTTCATCGGCAATTAGAAGCTTTGGATCAGCCGCCAGTGCGATGGCAATAACAACACGTTGACGCATACCGCCTGAAAACTCATGCGGATATTGGTTATAACGTTTTTCAGGGAAGGGGATACCTACCTGCGTTAAAAGTTCGATTGCACGTTCTTTAGCATCAGCTCTTGATACTTTTTTATGTTGTAAAATAACTTCAGTTATTTGACGTCCGACCTTCATCGTCGGGTTTAAGCTTGTCATTGGATCTTGGAAAATCATTGCAATTTCATTTCCGCGTACTTTTGACATTTCTTTATCACTTAAAGGCACTAAATCACGGCCATTAAATAAAATTTGTCCTGACTCATAAATACCAGGTGGCTGTGGAATTAGTTTCATTAATGCGTTACTCGTAACACTCTTACCAGAACCGGATTCACCAACGATCGCGAGTGTTTCGCCTTCTTTTAAGTCAAAGTTTACACCACGAACAGCACGAACAAGCCCTGCATACGTTTTAAAGTTTATTTTTAAATCTTTTACTTCTAGAATTATTTTACTCATTTTCGGCCACCTCCTTATTTACGTAGTTTTGGATCTAATGCATCACGTAAGCCGTCACCAACTGCGTTAAACGCAAAGATTGTTAGTGAAATGAACAATGCAGGGAATATTAAACGCCAAGGCGCATTTGTAATCGCGCCATTTCCATCAGAAGCCATTGTTCCCCAAGAGGCTTGTGGAGCAGGAACCCCAAGACCTAGATAACTAAGGAAAGACTCTGTAAAAATAGCAGATGGCACTGTTAAAGTCATAGTTACTAAAATTGCACCAAGTGCATTTGGCACTAAATGTTTTAGTATTAAATGTCCTGTTCTTGCACCTAAAGTACGTGCAGCCAAAACATATTCTTGATTTTTAATAGATAATACTTCACCGCGAACAATACGGGCCATATTAATCCAACCTGTAATGGACAAAGCGATAATCATTGGTAGAATACCTTGTTGTAATACTACTAAAAGTACGATAACAACTAAAAGGTAAGGAACAGCTGTTAAAACATCGGCAATACGCATCATAATATTGTCAACACGACCACCTGCTAAACCAGAAATACTTCCCCATAATACACCAATGATCAAGTCAATAATTGCAGCAGCAAACCCGATGAATAAAGAAATACGAGCGCCAGCCCATACTCGAACGAAAACATCTCGACCTAAATCATCTGTACCGAACCAAAATTCTGATGATGGTGGGGCATTAAAAACACCTAATTGCTCTTTATAGTGGTATTGTGACAACATCGGCACGAACATAGCCATTAAAAAAATAATTATTAAAGCTATTAAACCGAAAATCGCCATTTTATTATGTGAAAAACGAATAAATACTTCCTTCCAAAAGGAGACAGATTTATCAGCTAATTTTTCAGTTGCTTCATGATTTCCGCCAACAATTTTAAACTTATCTTTTTCGATTTGTTGCTGTGTCATTACTTTTTCGCTCCTTTCAGTCTAATTCGCGGATCAATCACGCTATATAAAATATCTACGATGAAGACCGCAAATAAAAGAATGATTGAGTAGAACACAGTTGTCCCCATAATAACTGTATAATCACGGTTCGTAATACTTTGCACAAAGTGTTTACCTAATCCAGGTATCGCAAAAATTTGCTCTACAATGAAGCTACCTGTAACAACAGCAGCAGTTAATGGACCTAAATAAGTAACGACTGGTAAAAGGGCGTTACGTAAAGTATGGCGGAAGACGACCGTCCATTTGCCTAAACCTTTTGCACGAGCCATTTTTACATAATCACTATTATTTTGTTCAAGCATACTTGAACGTGTCAATTTAGCAATAAAGCCCATATGCGTTAATGCAATAGCGAAGGCTGGCAATATACTATAACTAAAGCCTTTCCATCCACTAATCGGGAATAACTGAAGTTTGTATCCAATGAAATACTGCATGAGTCCAGCTAATATAAAGGATGGAACGGAAATTCCGAGCACCGCAAAGGTCGTTGCCAAATAATCTGGCCACCTATTATGATAAAGCGCAGCAATTACACCGATTAATACACCAAATCCAATCGCTAGCAGCATTGCTTCAATTCCTAAAGTTAAAGATACAGGGAAGCCCTCTGCAATCATATCATTCGTTGAACGCGCTTTATATTTCATAGATTCACCGAAATTAAAAGTGGCCGCATCGATTAAATAATCTTTGTATTGAATATACCAAGGGTTATTTAATCCATACGTTTCGTTTAACTTTTCCTCTATTTGAGGAGGGAAATTACGCTCAGATGCAAAAGGGTTACCTGGGGCAAGACGCAATAAGAAAAACGTAGCCGTTACGATGACGAAAAGCGCGAGAAGTATATACATCAGCCTTTTCAAAATATATTTAATCACATAAAACTCCTCCTTCTATTTGTCAATTATCTGACAAATTAGTGCTTTCGTATTTTAAAAAGAGCTGACTCGCGCCGCAAGGGCTACGAGGCAGCTCTCAGCTTAGAGCTTAAAAAGAAATTGTTAACAAATTATTTAATCTTTAATCTTTACGTCTTTAAAGTGGATGTCACCAGTTGGATTCGTATCTAAGTTTTCGATACCTTTTTGAACTACAGATAAGTGAGTGTAGTAGTAAATAGGTGCAACTGGGAATTCTGTCATAGCAATTGCTTCTGCTTGTTTTAAATAATCAAGACGTTTAGCTTCGTCTACCTCAGCAACTACTTTTTTCAATAAATCTTTGTATTGAGCATTTTCCCAGCCTGTTTGGTTGTTACCGTTTTTAGCTGTATCGTACATTTCAAGGAATGTATATGCGTCGATATAGTCAGCTACCCAGCCCATACGACCGATTTGATAGTCACCAGTTTTTAATTTTTCTAAATAAACTTGCCATTCTGAGTTATCTAACTGAGATGAAATACCAAGTTTTTTACTCCATTCTTCTTGAACATATTGAGCGATTGCTGCATGCCCTTCAGAAGTGTTATATGAAATGTTAACTTTAATATCTTTAGGGTCTTTAATACCAAGTTCTTTCATTCCAGCTTCAAGAGCAGCTTTTGCTCCTTCAACATCATTATCTTTGTAGTAACCACGGTCTTCTTCAAATCCAGGAACTGATAATGGAACCATACCTAGAGCCGGTTTTTGCTCACCTTTAGTTACGTTATCAATTAATGTTTGACGATCGATTGCTAGAGTAAGAGCTTTACGGATATTTGCATTAGACATAATTTTATCTTTTGTATTGAATTTATACCAATAAATACTTGCTTCGTCCTTGATTTTTAAAGAACCATCTTTTTTGAATTCATCAATTGCATTAAGGTCTACTGTTGAGAATGGTTTACCGATATAGTCAAGCGAGCCAGATTTAAAGTTAGTAGCAACAACTGACTCTTTTTCAATCATAGCGACATTGACAGTAGTAACGTCAACATTTGATGCATCCCAATAATCTTCATTTTTTGTAAGAACGATAGAATCGCTATGTTTCCAATCGCTTAATTTATAAGGACCATTTGTTACGTAATCTTTACCTGCGTCTGCGTACCATTCTTTATTAGCTTCAGTCACTTTTTGGTTAATTGGTAAATAAGTTTTGAATCCTGTTAATTCTAGGAAATAAGGAGTTGGGTTTTCTAAAGTCACGACTAAAGTTTTGTCATCTTCAGCTTTGACACCAACAGCATCAGCAGAACCGCCTGCTTCGTTGTATGCTTCAGCCCCTTTAATTGGGTAGAAAATAGAAGCATACTGTGAAAGATTTTCTGGATTTAACGCCCATTTCCAAGCGTATTCGAAGTCACCTGCTACAACTGAATCACCATTTGACCATTTTGCGTCACGTAAATGGAAAGTATAAGTCTTTTTATCATCACTTATATCCCATTTCTCAGCCATACCTGGAGTAGGAGTACCTTCTTGATCTACAACAACTAGACCTTCAAAAATGTTAGTTAAGATTGCACTAGAATCAGTATCCGATGCAAGTCCTGGGTGTAAAGAAGGTGGTTCTGAAGAGATTGTTACATTAAGCTCTTTAGCTTTTGAGCCAGAATCTTTGTTACCGTCTGAAGATGAAGAATTATCAGACTTATCACCACCGAAGCCACATGCAGCTAATACTAATGAGAAGACTGCAAGGACAGTTAATAATAAAAACTTTTTGTTTTTAATCATGTGAATCCCCCTTATACAATTTTAAGCCTTTTTGAAGCTCTTATTTAATATACCAAAAAATCATTGTGTACAAAATAAAAAAGATTCAAATTTATATAGTATTATCTGACATTTAAGAGGATAATAAATTTTTTCTATTCATCACATTAAAGGATAAGAGCGCTTTCATAATAATAATTTGATGTTTATTTGTTCTGAATATCAAAAATAAAATAAAAATAGAGAAATGATTTACTATACCGAAAATTCATATTCTTTAGATAATATTATTGTTATTTTGAAAATGAGTCAAAAGTCATGGGGTTGGTGCTATAAGTGGTTTGTGTGGATTTGTAGAAAATCATCGCAAAACCGAGTAATTTTGATTCTCGGAAAGGTGTTTTTTTGTAAATAATAATCTCAAAGAATGAATATTTTTATCTATTAATGATATATAAGAAACTTGTTTTGTATTTATTTAAGATTATCTGGAATAAGCTAGAAAAAAGAAGAAGTAGAGTATATGCATGAAAAAATGTGCCTTACTTAGAGAATAAATGTATGGTGTTTTAGGTGAATATGTTTTTTTGAAATAATTTACACATTACTTGAATACTCAATAATGTATAAAAAAGAGTTGCTTGTAATCAATTATATGTTTGTATGATTGAGCTTATACTGTATGGAAAAACATACCAGATTTTAGATACTTCTATGATGTTGTTTTATGGAGAAGTTCATTTGTCTTGCTAAGGTGGAAAGCTTCTACATATAGTTACTAAAAAATGTGTAAGTAGAACTTAATGAGTAGAAAATTACTTATTTTCTTATGTGGTCAATTTTACCATATTCTAATTTCGAAATGGTGGTTTTCCTAAAAATAAACAGTAGAGTAGTTTAGTTAGTAGCAATAGTTAAGGTGAACGTTTCTTTGTAAGAGCGAAGGATTATTATAGTCCCTATATGATGTTCGGCTCTACTACTGTCGCCCTGTTGCACTCACGTTTTTGCTATCAGGAATGATGACTGAACATAAATTAAGCAGAGAATTTCTTTAATTGAAATTCTCTGCTTGCATGTTTAAAGTTTAAATTGATTAATTTGGGTCTGTAAGTCCGAGGATTTCTCACTTAAATCTGTAGCAACATGATTTACTTGTTGCACGGTCGCCGCTTGCTCTTCACTAGCTTCGGCAATGATCTGTGTATTGGCTGCACTAGAAGAAGCACCATGAGCAATTTCTGCAACAGAGGCTGCTACTTGTTCAGCACTTGCAGATATTTCTTCAGAAGTAGCCGAAATGTCTTCTATTTGATTTGTCATCATATTGATTGCTTTTACGATTGCTTCAAAAGAGTTGCCAGCATCCCCAATGATTTTTACACCATCTGTAACAGATTGTAGACCATCTTCGACAGCTTTTTCTACATTTTGGGTATCTTCTTGGATTTCTTGTGTTAAGGTAATAATTTGATTGGCTGATTGCTTTGATTCTTCGGCTAGCTTACGAACTTCGTTAGCTACGACAGCGAAGCCTTTACCATGTTCACCTGCACGTGCAGCTTCTATTGCAGCGTTTAGCGCTAATAAATTCGTTTGATCTGTGATGGTTGTAATGACTGTAGTGATTTTGCCTATTTCTTCTGATTGCTTACTTAATTTTTGAACGAGATTGTTAATCATTTGGGTAGAATCATAAATCACGTTCATTTGTTGTTGCGCTTCATCAACTGTACTATTACCGTTATTCGCCAATTCAGTTGTTGTCACTGCGCTTTGGTGGAGTTGTTGAGTAGCCTCTGCTATACGCTGTACACCTACGGCTGTTTCATCCATTGCATGTGCACTTTCATTAGCAGCAATTGTAGCGGTAGATGCCGCATTTGCTGTCCCGTTAATTCGTACAGTAATCTCATCAGCAGAAGCAGAAATCTCTTCGATAGAGGCGGATAGTTCTTCAGCAGAAGCTGATAAATGTTCCGCATTGCCTTGAATATGTGTTAATAAACCTCGTAAGCTACTTTTCATTACGTTAAATGCCGTAGATAGCTGTCCGATTTCATCTTTAGATTGATGGGAAATATCTTGATGATATAATTCGCCATTAGCAATATTATTGGCAGCCATAACTACAGATTTTAAAGGTCGTGAAATTGTACGCTGAACATAAAACATCAGTGACACTCCAAGTATTACACCAATGAAGATAGCGATGATTGAGATTGTTTGTGAATTGGACACTGCTTGTTTAGATTCTTTCGTGACAATATCAAGTTGTCTTTTTTGATAACTTACGATTTTCTCTGATACTGCTAACAAATCTGTATTTGCTTGTTGGACATCGCCATTAACTTTTTGTATCGCTTTTTCTAATTTTTCGGCATCATGAAGTGCTAGTGCTTCTTCAGCTGCTTTGTTAAAAGCTTCATTATATGTATTTAGATCTTTTGCATAAGTCTCCATTTCGGATGAATCAGATTTTTCCATCATCTCTTTTATATGCTCGTCTAGCATTCTTGCATGCTTTGTAAAGTTATCTTTATTAGCTGCTGTGTCTTCGATGAGTATTGCCCGAATGTAAAGACCTTGCATTGCTCGTTCAGTTTGAATATTATGAGCTAATTCTACTAAAGCTACACGATTTTCTAGCGCATTTTCTACCTTCTTATCAATGTTTGAGAATTGAATATACATAATCACCAATGAAATAATTAAGGTCAGGATGATGGTGAAAAAACCAAAGCTTAATTTTTTGCCTACAGACATAAAGATACGTCCTTTCTGAAATGCTATTTGCTTTTTTACTTAAATTTAGCAATTCAGAAAGGAAGAAGTCAATAACGCACGAAATAAACAGTTCGGATTAATCACAAGTTTTTTTAGTGTTACTATAATCAATAGATGTATAGTACAGATTACGTGGTTATCTCCATAAAAAAGGAACACGATACAATTCGTATCGTATTCCAACCCTTTAAGACTGTTTTTTTAATTGTAAAATGACAGCTTCATCTGGATCGATGTATACAGTCTTTTGTTCAAAGTAAATAACAAAACCAGGTTTAGCGCCATTTGGTTTTTTTACTTGACGAATATCTGTGTAATCTACTGGAACAGAGGAAGAGTCTCTTGCTTTTGAAAAATAGGCAGCAAGCGTTGCGGCTTCTCGTAATGTTGTTTCGTCAGGTTCGCTTGTATGGATGACAACATGTGAGCCAGGAATATCCTTCGTATGCAGCCAGATATCTGTACGTTTAGCCATTTTAAATGTAAGCATGTCATTTTGTTTGTTATTTTTCCCAACAGAAATCGGTACACCTGTAGAAGAGACATAACGTTCAGGCTCTGGTTTCGTTTGTTTTTTCTTTTTTCTTGCATGACGTAATTTCAAATAACCTTGCTCTGCTAATTCTTCGCGAATTTCTTCTATATCTCCAGGAGCAGCTTGTTGTACTTGTTGAGCAAGCATTTCAAAATAAGCTACTTCTTCCTTCGTTTTTTTTAACTGTTCTTGAACCATAATAAGGGCATTTTTTGCTTTTGTGTATTTTGTGAAATAGCTTTGAGCATTTTCAATAGGTGTTTTACGTTCACTCACTGGAATGGTGATTTCTTCATCTCCAGTTTCACTATAATAGTTAGTGACAGATACTTCCTTTACACCCTTTTCAAACGCGTAAATATTCGCCATCAGTAATTCCCCATATAATTGGAACTGATCTAGCTTAGATGCGCGTTCGTAGTCTTTATTTAACTTTTTAGTTTTTAATAGAAGCTTGTCAATTTCATTTTGCAGCCATCGTTCCAAATCACCAGCCTGCTGTTTGACACGGTCACGCTCAGCTCGGGCAAAGAATACGCGGTCAAGAAGCTCATGGACATTCGGATAAAGCGTTACATCCCCTTGTAAATGTGTTAGAGCAATTGGCGAAAAGTAAGTCTTATTATTTGCGATGACATACATTGGTTTTGCCCCACCATTATTAAAGGAAGCTATAAAATTTTTAAAGCCATTTACACGATCAACTGTGTCTGTAAATCGGAATAATAATTCCTCAGCATGTATAGGTGAGAAACCAGTAAATTGCGAAACAATTTCCTTAGCTGTTTTTGGTTCTGAGAAAAACATTGTTATCTGTTCGTCAGTTACTGCTAAGGGGTGCCATTTATTCTGTGCGGGCGGTGCAATATAAGGCTGACCAGGTAAAACTGTACGGAAACTATTCACAAATGGTGGTAAATGCTTTAAGCTGTCGACTATTTTTCCCTGTTCCTTATCTATTAACAACAGGTTACTGTGACGGCCCATAATTTCAGCATGTAACTCCCTTACAATAGGGTCGCCAATTTCATTTTTACTTTCGATTTCTACTATTATAATGCGATCAAAATCGTGCTGTTTAATAGAAGAAATAAAACCACCCTCTATATGCTTTCTCAACAGCATACAAAACATCGGGGGTTCTGCTGGATTGTCAATAGAATGCTCAGTAAGGTGAACACGTGCGTAAGAAGAATGAATCGAAAAAAGTAATTTATGATTGCTTCCGTTCGCACGAATATGTAGAACAACCTCCTGGGCGTTTGGTTGATGTATTTTAGTAATCCGACCTGTTACTAATTGTTGTAGGTCGGCTGTCATTGAATAAGTAAATAAGCCATCAAATGCCATATGAATTCCTCTTTCCAACGATATAAGCATCCTTGGTACTTTCGTATTTATTATTTTAACAGGTGTATTGATTAACCATTTTTATCTTCATTAGTTAGAAGACGCCGATTTCCGTTACGGGCTACTTGCTTTGTCGCTGACGCTTCGCTTTCGCGCAGAGCAGGGCTTCCTGCGGGCGAGCGTCGAGCTGCTTCCTCCGCTGCGCTTCGTGCAGGGTCTCGTCTGTCTCGCTTTCCCGCGGGAGTCAAGTAGCCCTTCACTACAATCTGCTAAAAATGGGCTCCTATAAGCAAAATATCAATAAAAATCGCTCGATAACAAAACAATGTTTTCCTATTCAACACACCTGATCTTTTTATTGATTTATACTATAAATTAGCAAATGTACTTTTCTTATGCTCATCACCATAATGTGTGGTTGATTTCCGTTCCGGCTGGGCGCTTTGTTGCTGACGCTTCGCTTTCGCACAGAGCAAAGCTTCCTGGGGCGTCCGATGAGCCGCTTCGCTGCAGGGTCTCGGGCCAACAGATGTTTTTTGCGCGAAAGTGTAGTGCTAACGTAGCGGCAGCAGCACCGATGTTGGTCACGAAGGCGTTTTCACAGGACGTGATGTTCTTAGCCTTCGTTCCTCTATTGCTGATCCCCGAGGAGTCGCCCAGCCTCAACTCCAATCAACTTATATGCATGACATACGTTTTAGCAAAATGTCATCCCTAAATTCCGATGATGGATCAATTTATTAGAAATCATTTGTATTGCGCATCACCATAATAGGGGGTTGATTTCCGTTCCAGCTGGGCGCTTTCCTGGGGCGCCTGTTGAGTCGTTAAGGTCTCAATTGTGACCTTGAAGTCGCCCAGTCTCCACTCCAATAAACTTCTAGATATGGCATACAATTATAACGAACGTCATCTCTTTCTTTTGGTGATGAGTTTTTCTTATGTTTATCATAGCATTTTTTAGGTGAATATTAAAATATAGCTTCAATTGTGGTAGAATTAGCTTTTGCTCTATGTAATTTTTTACGTCATAAATGACAGAGCTTATGTTATAATAATCCCAGTATGCAAAGAAGGGTGTGACGAACCTTGGTGCGTAGTATGACTGGTTTTGGCAGAGGTGTCACAACAACAAGAGACTTTCAATTAACGGTAGAAATGCGCTCGGTCAACCATCGATTTTTAGAAATTAATGCAAAATTCCCGAAAGAATGGCTTGAAGCAGAAATTTTTGCGAAGAAATTAATTTCAAAAGCTTTGTCACGTGGCAAAATTGATGTGATGGTTTATGTTAAGGACTTAGATAACGTCGAGCAATCTATTGAAATTAATTGGTCATTAATTGAAGCGTATCGTAAGGCAAAAGAGCAATTAGCAGGTAAAGTACCACTAGAAGAAAAATGGACGATGCAAGAGCTACTATCGCTTGAACAAGCGCTTGTACAGGAAAAGCCACAGCTTACACCTGAGGATTTACTTTGTGCTGTTGAAAAGGCTATTACACAAGGACTGGGACAGCTAATTCAAATGCGTGAGCGTGAAGGGCAAGAATTGCATGATGTTGTTGTACAATATAAAGAACAGTTAATGGAACAAGTGAACCACATTCGTTCGTGTGCTTCCCTAGCTGTTGAAAAATATCGTACACGATTATTGGAACGAGTTACTGAAGTGGCGAGTGGAGCTTTGCTAGAAGATCGCCTACTTACCGAAGTAGCGATATTTGCAGAACGTGTGGACATCACCGAAGAATTGGACCGATTAGATAGTCACTTTAATCAACTGGAAGAAACATTACAAGAAACGATTTCGGTTGGCCGTAAATTAGACTTTTTAATGCAGGAAATACACCGCGAGATCAATACGATTGGTTCAAAAAATCAATCAACAGAGGCGGCCGTTGCGGTAGTTCAGGCGAAAACAATTTTAGAAAAGATGCGCGAGCAAGTTCAAAATATCGAATAGCTTGCCTGTATCTGTTATAAATTAAGGGAGATATAGAGAATAAATGATAAAAGAACGTGGATTATTAATTGTTCTGTCTGGCCCATCTGGTGTAGGTAAAGGGACAGTGCGAAAAGAATTATTTTCTCAGCCGAATACGAATTATGAGTATTCCATCTCGATGACAACACGAAATCCTCGCGAAGGTGAAGTAGATGGTGTAGACTATTTTTTCAAGACGCGTGAAGAATTTGAAACGTTGATTGAACAGGGTGGCTTATTGGAGCATGCTGAATTTGTAGGTAATTATTACGGAACACCGTTAGCCTATGTAAATGAAACACTTGATGCAGGACGCGATGTGTTTTTAGAAATCGAAGTGCAAGGTGCTGCACAAATCCGCAAAAAGGCACCAGATGCATTATTTATTTTCTTAGCCCCACCAAGCTTAACGGAATTAAAGGATCGTTTAGTTGGTCGAGGGACGGAAACAGCAGAGGTTATTGCAAAACGTATAGCAACTGCAAGTGAAGAGCTTGAAATGATGAGCCTTTATGATTACGTAGTTGAAAATGATGAAGTGACAAATGCTTGTGATCGTATAAATGCGATTATTAAAGCCGAGCATTGTCGTAGAGAACGTGTTGAAAAAAGATATTTGTCAATGTTGAGAGGAGAATAAATCTATGTTATACCCATCAGTAGATACATTAAAAAAAGAAATCGATTCAAAATACTCATTAGTAAGTTTAGCATCTAAACGTGCTCGTCAAATGCAAGAGGAGCAAGACACTGAACGCTTACACAAGTATGTTTCTCATAAGTACGTAGGGAAAGCACTTGAAGAAGTAGCGGCAGGTGTACTTACGAAGGTATCACAGGATGAGTCAACTGTGTATGAAGACGAAATCTAACATTGATGTAAATAAGCATTTGCGAAATTAATGTTAAAGTCTGCAGTGGATTTTTGATTATACAGAATGCCGAGAGCTCCCGAGGAATTTTCCTTTGGGAGCTTATCATTTGAAAGGACGATTGTGCATGAATAAAAATATTTTACTTTGTGTTTCAGGTGGTATAGCGGTTTATAAGGCTGTCGCTCTAGTTAGCAAGCTATCTCAGGCTGGGGCAAATGTAAAGGTCATCATGACAGCATCAGCAAGACAATTTGTGAATCCATTGAGCTTTCAAGTTATGTCCAAAAATGATGTTTTTTTCGATACTTTTGATGAAAAGGATTCAAGTGTTATTGCCCATATTGATTTGGCAGATTGGGCAGATTTAATTTTAGTTGCACCAGCTACCGCAAATGTTATAGGGAAGCTGGCGAATGGAATTGCGGACGATATGGTAACGACGACCTTGCTTGCAGCAACTTGCCCTGTATGGCTAGCACCAGCGATGAATGTACATATGTATGACCATCCAGCGGTAAAACGAAATTTGGCTCAGTTACAATCTGATGGCTATCAATTTATTGAGCCTTCAGAAGGGTTTTTGGCATGTGGCTATGTTGGTAAAGGACGTCTAGAAGAGCCAGAAAAAATAACAGCGATCGTGCAAGAATTTTTTTCAGAGAAGGCAAAGCCATTAGCTAGTAAAACAGTAGTGGTCACCGCTGGAGCGTTTTATGTACCATTAGACGAGCACCATGTGATTAGTACACAGTCGAATAGTAGAATTGGTCAGGCAATAGCAAAAGAGGCACAAACACTTGGAGCAAATGTCATCCTAATAGATGAGAACGAAACAAGCGTGTATAAGCTTTTTGAACAGCTTGAGGATTATAAAAAACAATATCCATCCGCATTTTTTATCCATGCAGCAAATACGCCTACAATTGAAGAAGCACCGATATTATCCGTAGAAGGAATGACCGCAATAACTTTTGGGCAAAAGGTTATGGGTGAGCCAATGGTAACAATCATGTCAGACAAGTGGATTGATTTTAGTGACACGGCAGAAGTAAATGGTCAAATGTGGGATGCGACAGATGCTAAGCAATTTGCACAAGCATTTTGGACATATATATTACAGGGTGAGAAGCAATGAGTTTTTTGATTGCAGAGGTAATAGTGGATGTTTCAACTTACCATGTAGATCGTCCATTTGACTATGAAGTTCCTACAGAATGGGCACATGTTATAGAGATGGGCTGTCGTGTAAAAGTACCGTTTGGGCCAAGAAATGTTCTCGGCTTTGTGGTCGGATTAAAAAATGAAACAGATGTACCGTCTAACAAATTAAAGTCTATTGCACAAATTTTAGATATTGAGCCTGTATTAACCGAAGAAATGCTGTTAATGGCTAAATGGCTGAAAAACGAAACGATTTGCTATGAAATTGATGCCTTACAGGTTATGCTTCCTTCAGCGCTTCGAGCAAAGTATGAAAAAATCATAACGCTACAAGTGGAGAAAGATGTTTTACCAGATGAGGCTAAAGCTATTTTTGGCAAGCGACAACAGGTTAATTTCAAAGAATTCGAGCGTGCTGAATACCTTCCTTTATTAAAGCAGCTTATAACTGATAAAATCGTAAAAATTGAAAATGTTGTGAAGCAGCAAGGGAATGTGAAAGAAATACGTATGGTCAAAATTTCAGATCATCAGCAAGATATCGACAAGGCCATGGAAGGTGCAGCGAGAGCAGCCAAACAGCGCCAGCTGATTGAATGGATGGGCAGACACCTTGGAGAGGTTCTTTTGCCACAGAAAATCTATGAGGAAACAGGTGCATCTTCCGCGGTATTACAGTCAGTTATCGAAAAAGGGGCCGCTCACTTTATACAAGAAGAGGTGTATCGAGATCCCTTTACGAAGGAGGTTTCCCGTACTCAATCTTTACAATTGACGGATGAGCAGCACATAGCATTAAAGGCTATTACTGGATCGATGGAAGAACAGACTGCGAAAACTTTTTTACTACACGGCGTCACGGGAAGTGGTAAAACTGAAGTTTATTTGCAAGCGATACAAAAGGTGTTAGATGAAGGTAAGGAAGCCATTATGCTAGTACCTGAAATATCATTAACACCACAAATGACAGAGCGTTTTCGTAGTCGTTTTGGTGAGATGGTTGCTGTCATGCATAGTGGCTTATCTGTCGGTGAAAAGTATGATGAATGGCGTAAAATTCAACAAGGAAAGGTGAGCGTTGTTGTTGGAGCTCGTTCGGCAATTTTCGCACCTTTTACAAATATAGGTCTTATCATTTTAGATGAAGAGCATGAATCAACATACAAGCAAGAAGATTCACCACGTTATCACGCTAGAGATGTAGCAATTTGGCGAAGTGAATTTTACAAATGTCCTGTTATATTAGGCAGTGCAACGCCTGCGCTGGAATCATTTGCGAGAGCAAAGAAGGGCGTCTATGGTTTGCTATCATTAAAACAACGTGCTTTGCATCAAGCATTACCGACCGTTTTTATTGCGGATATGCGAGAGGAACTTCAAAATGGAAATCGTTCCATGTTTTCCGAGCAGCTTGTAGATGCAATACGTGTAAGACTAGAGAAAAAAGAACAGATGGTCATGTTTTTGAATCGTCGTGGCTATTCTTCTTTTGTGCTTTGTCGTGATTGTGGAACAGTTGTACAATGTCCAAACTGTGACATCTCGTTAACATATCATCGAACAACAGAGAAATTAAAATGTCATTATTGCGGTTATGAAGAGCGTGTTCCTCAAATATGCCCACAATGCCAGAGTGAGCATATACGTTATTTTGGTACAGGAACGCAAAAAGTAGAGGAAGAAATTTACAAGCTTTTTCCTGAGGCAAGGGTTCTCCGAATGGATGTTGATACAACAAAGCAAAAAGGTGCACATGAAGAAATTTTGCAGGCATTTGGGGAAGGACAGGCAGATATTTTGCTAGGTACGCAAATGATTGCTAAAGGTCTTGATTTTCCTAATATTACGCTTGTTGGTGTACTTAGTGCAGATACATCTCTGCATCTACCCGATTACCGAGCAGCGGAGCGTACATTCCAGTTATTAACGCAGGTTAGTGGTAGGGCTGGACGTCATGAAAAGCATGGTGAGGTTATTATTCAATCGTATACACCAGAGCATTATGCAATTGAATTGGCCAAAATACAAGATTACGAGCCATTTTACGAACGTGAAATGTTTTTACGCCGCCGCTCCAGCTATCCACCGTATTATTATGTAGCACTTGTTCAAATATCTCATGAGGATGTCATGATGGCGGCAGAGTATGCTGGACGTGCGGCAGATTGGCTAAAGGAAAATTTATCAGACCGAGTTGCCATTATTGGTCCAACAACTGCAAGCATTAGTCGTCTCCAAAATAGATATCGCTATCAATGTTTGATAAAATATAAAATTGAACCAAATCTCATTCCAGTATTACAGCGCCTTTTAGCGATGTATCGTGCGGAATGGATTAAACAGGGTATTTTAATGACGGTAGATTTAGATCCGTCAACTATATAAAATAGTTCATCACTCAAAGTTTGGGATGACATTTTGCTAAAACTGATGTCATGAGGATAAGTTGATTGGAGTGGAGACTGGGCGACTCCTCGGGGCTCATCGGACGCCCAAGGAAGCTTTGCTCTGTGCGAAAAGCGAAGCGTCAGCGACAAATGTTTTATCTGTGTGCGAAAGCGAAGCGACAGCAACAAATGTTTTATCTGTGTGCGAAAGCGAAGCGACAGCAACAAATGTTTTATCTGTGCGAAAGCGAAGCGTCAGCAACAAATGTTTTATCTGTGCGAAAGTGAAGCGACAGCAACAAATGTTTTCTGTAGCGAAAGCGAAGCGTCAGCAACAAATGTTTTATCTGTGCGAAAGCGAAGCGACAGCAACAAATGTTTTATCTGTGCGAAAGCGAAGCGTCAGCAACAAATGTTTTCTGTAGCGAAAGCGAAGCGTCAGCAACAAAGCGCCCAGCCGGAACGGAAATCAACCCCACATTATGATATGGAGTTACAATTAGACAAGGTAATAAGCCTTAAATATAGAAATGAGGAACATAAAATGGCAATTAAAAAAGTTGTTGAACATCCAGCGAAGGTATTATCAACACCGTGCGTGGAAGTAACAGAAATTAATGAAGAAATTATTACATTACTTGATGATTTATATGACACAATGGTTGAATACGATGGCGTTGGTATTGCAGCTCCACAAATAAATGTAGGATTACGTGTTGCAATTGTCGAGCTTGGCGAAGAACGAGATGTTTTAGAAATGATTAATCCAACTGTTATTAAAACGGATGGCGCTGAAGTAGATATTGAAGGATGCTTAAGCTTCCCGGGATTATACGGAGAAGTTGAACGACCTGATTATGTGAAAATTGAAGCATGTGACCGTGAAGGACGTGTATATGAGTTAGAAGCGGGAGGCTTTGATGCACGAGCAATTTTACATGAAATCGATCATTTAGATGGCGTGCTATTTGATTCAAAAATCAAACGCATTTTAACTGAAGAAGAGCTTGAAGCAATGTACGCTGAAGAGGAGGAATAATATGACTTCAATAATTTTTATGGGAACACCTGATTTCTCCGCGCCAATTTTGCGTATGCTACATCATGAAGGTTATGATATTAAAGCTGTAGTTACACAACCAGATCGTCCAGTTGGGCGTAAGCGTGTGCTAACACCACAACCTGTTAAGGTAGCAGCGATGGAGCTAGGTTTACCTGTTATTCAGCCTGAAAAGCTACGTGGTTCTGAGGAATTACAGCAAATTATTGATTTACAGCCTGACCTAGTCGTAACAGCTGCTTTTGGACAAATTTTGCCGAAAGAATTGCTAGATGCACCACCACTTGGTTGCATTAACGTCCATGCGTCACTTTTACCGAAGTATCGTGGTGGAGCACCTATTCACCAAGCAGTTATTGATGGTGAAAAAGAGACAGGTGTAACGATTATGTATATGGAGCAAAAGCTAGATGCTGGTGATATCATTTCCCAAAAAGCTATCCCGATTGAAGAGGATGATTATACGGGTAGACTATTTGATAAACTGAGTGCTGTGGGCAGCGAATTATTAAAAGATACACTTCCTTCTATTATAAATGGAACAAATAATCGTACCGTGCAGGATGAAGCACAAGTAACCTTTGCAAGCAATATTTCACGTGAGCAAGAACGTATCGATTGGACAAAGGATGCTACAACTTTATACAATCAAGTGCGTGGTCTTCATCCATGGCCAGTTGCCTATACAACATTTGATGATGGCAACTTTAAAATTTGGTGGGCACAAGTTGGTAACACTAAGCATGATGCTATACCTGGTGAGGTTGTTGCGATTTCGAAGGAACATTTTGAAGTTGCAGCAGGAAATGGTACAACACTTGCCCTGTATGATGTACAACCAGCTGGTAAAAAACGCATGACAGCAGAGGAATACTTGCGTGGTACAGGTTCTAAATTACAGATTGGGGACCAATTTAAATGAGTAAAAAAAGCGTAGTAATTTGGGATGGAAATGTGCGTGATGCCGCACTCTCTATTCTGTTAGCAGTAGATAAAAATCAAGCCTATAGTAATTTGCTTTTAAATGAAACGATAAAGCGACATAAAATTGAAGCGAAGGATCGTGCGCTTTTAACAGAAATTACGTATGGCACTCTCCAATATAAAATGACACTTGACTACTATTTAGAACCATTTATTCGTGGCTCAGTGGATCATTGGGTGCGCTGGCTTTTACGTTTATCTTTATATCAAATGCATTATTTAACGCGTATACCACCTCATGCAGCAGTGAATGAAGCTGTAGAAATTGCTAAGCGTCGAGGTCACCAAGGGATAGCTTCGATGGTCAACGGTATTTTACGATCTATTTTACGTCAGGGTGTAGCTTCTACTGATGACATTAAAGATCCAATTGAGCGCCTTGCTATTGAAACGAGTCATCCTGAGTGGTTAGTGCAACGTTTTGTCGATAACTACGGTATTGAAGTTGCAGCTGAAATGTTACATGAAAATAATGTGCCTCCAGTGCAGACTGTACGTGTAAATACGACGAAAGCAAGCGTTGAGCAAGCGATTGCCAGCATAGAAGCGGAAGGTTTAGCAGCGAAAAGAAGCGAGCTAATGCCTGAATGTTTACATGTAACAAATGGTCAGCCAGCTCGAACAAAGGCATTCCAAGAAGGGCTTATTACTATTCAAGATGAAAGCTCCATGATTCCAGCAAATGTGTTGCATCCATCTCCTGGCATGCGCGTCTTAGATATGTGTGCGGCTCCGGGAGGAAAGACAACCCATATAGCTGAGATTATGAAAAATGAAGGTTCGATTTTAGCGACTGACCTTCATCCTCATAAATTAGATTTAATCGACCATAATACGGATCGTCTAGGGATTGATATAGTAGAGACTGCTCCGATTGACGGACGTAAGGCACCGGATTTTCTACAACTAGAATCATTCGATGCTATTTTAGTTGATGCACCTTGTAGTGGTTTAGGTGTTATGCGCCGCAAGCCAGATATTAAATATACAAAACGTGAGGAAGATTTAGAAAATCTCCAAAAAATACAATTGGCGCTATTAGATGCTGCAACAAAAGTATTGAAAATAGATGGCAAGCTTGTGTACAGTACATGTACAGTAGATAAAAGAGAGAATGAAGGTACTGTAGAGGCCTTTTTATCAACGCATCCAGAAATGGAAGCTATACAACTAGAATCTTTACCAACAAAATTAGCGGAAAAGCAAGCAAATGGCATGCTTCAAGTCTTTCCACAAGACTTTGGCAGTGACGGTTTCTTCGTTGCCGCCTTTCGTAAAAAAGGAGAATCCAACTAATGGTGGATCAAGGGAAATTTAATGAGCGTATAAACGACTTAGTTGAAGAAGCAGAAGACAAGCCTGTTCGACGCGCAAAAAAAGAAAAACCAAATTTAAAGGAATCGGTATACTCATTACAGCCGAAACAACTAGAAGAATGGTTAAAGGAAAATGGTGAAAAACCGTTCCGTGCAGCACAAATTTTTGATTGGCTTTATAATAAACGAGTAAAAACATTTGAAGAGATGTCTAACCTTTCAAAAGGATTACGTGAAAAGCTAGAAGCAAGTTTTTCTTTAACGACATTGTCAACAATTATTAAACAGGAATCTAAAGATGGTACGATCAAGTTTTTATTCCAACTACAAGACGGCTATTCTATTGAAACTGTATTAATGCGTCATGAATATGGGAACTCTGTTTGTGTGACAACACAAGTAGGCTGCCGAATTGGCTGTACGTTTTGTGCCTCAACTTTAGGTGGTTTAAAGCGTCACTTATTAGCAGGGGAAATCGTGGAGCAAGTTGTCAAAGTACAGCAGACTTTAGATGAAGTGGGCGAACGTGTATCACATATCGTCATTATGGGTATTGGAGAACCTTTCGATAATTATGATGCGATGATGAACTTCTTAAAAGTCATCAACCATGAAAAAGGATTAAACATTGGAGCTCGTCACATCACTGTATCAACATCAGGAATTGTTCCTAAAATTTACGAATTCGCTGAGGAACAGCTACAAATCAACTTTGCAGTATCCTTACACGCACCAAACCAAGAGGCTCGCCAAAAACTAATGCCAATTGCACGTGCTTATAAATTAGATGAATTAATGGAAGCTGTTCAATACTATACTCAAAAAACTGGCCGACGTGTTACTTTTGAGTATGGTTTAATGTCTGGTGAAAATGATTCAGTTGAAATTGCAGAAGAATTATCTGCATTAATAAAAGGAATTAAATGCCACGTGAACTTAATTCCTGTAAACTATGTACCAGAACGTGATTATGTTCGTACATCTCGTAGTCAAATTTTTGCCTTTGAAAAAACATTAAAGAAGAATGGTATTAACGTAACGATCCGCCGAGAGCAAGGTTCTGATATTGCAGCTGCGTGTGGTCAATTACGTGCGCAAGAGAGATCTGAAGAGACGAGGTGACCAGTGTTGGAATACACAGTCGAAAGTGATATTGGGTTAAAACGAGCAATTAATGAAGACCGTGCGGCATTTTTTAAACGTCCAGACGGGCTAGCACTAGCGCTTGTAGCGGACGGCATGGGTGGTCATAATGCTGGCGATGTAGCGAGTGATATGGCGATGAAGCAGATGGAATCCGTTTTTTTACAGGTAGAGGCACATCATTTTGCATCAACAACGACAAAAAAAGAGTGGTTATTACAAGCAGTCAAGCAATTGAATAAAAGTATCTATGACTATTCTTTATCACATGAAGACTGTAAAGGAATGGGCACGACGTTTATTGCAGTGTTAATTGAAAAAAATCATTGCTTTATCGCACATGTTGGTGATAGTCGTGTGTATTATTTCTTTGAGGATGGTGCACAACAAATAACAAGAGATCATTCCTATGTAAATGTTCTGGTTGAAAATGGTGAAATCAGTGAAGAGGAAGCGTTGACGCATCCGAAGAAAAATTTCATCTTAAAGGCTGTTGGTACAGAAGAAACGATTGAACCAGACTTTTATGAAGTTGATTTAGCATCAGAATCGTATTTACTCATTTGCTCTGACGGTTTAAGCAATAAACTTACAGTGTATGAAATGGCATCAATTATTACGTATCCAGATACAGTAGAAGAAAAAGGACGAAAACTTGTGGAATTAGCAAATGCAAGCGGGGGGGAAGACAACATCTCCCTCGTGCTGCTCACAAGGCAAGATGAGGAGGTGTAAGTATGCTTGTAGGTAAACGAATTAGTGACCGCTATAAAATTATAGGGCTTATTGGTGGCGGTGGTATGTCCAATGTTTATTTAGCACATGACATGATTTTAAACCGTGATGTAGCGGTCAAAATATTGCGCTATGATTTTACCAATGAGGATGAATTGTATCGCCGTTTTCAACGTGAAGCACTTTCTGCTACAAGCCTTACACATCCTAATATCGTTAGTGTTTATGATGTAGGTGATGATGGTGATCTACATTATATTGTGATGGAGTATGTCCAAGGTAAAACATTAAAGCAGTACATACAGGAATTTGCACCAATTTCTCCTGCCAGAAGTGTGCATATTATGAAGCAGTTAACATCAGCAATTGCCAATGCTCACGAAAATCATATTATCCATCGTGACATTAAGCCTCAAAATATTTTAATGGATGCAGAGGGCAATGTGAAAATAACTGATTTTGGCATAGCAATGACGCTTAGTGCAACATCATTTACACAAACGAACTCCGTGCTTGGAACGGTGCATTATTTATCGCCTGAGCAGGCTCGTGGTGGTACGGCGACAAACAGATCTGATATTTATGCACTTGGCATTGTTTTATATGAATTATTAACAGGGGAATTGCCATTTTCAGGCGAGTCAGCTATTTCTATCGCGCTTAAACATTTACAATCAGAGACGCCATCAGTTCGTGCCTTCGATGCTACAATTCCACAAAGTGTGGAAAATGTTGTGTTAAAGGCTACAGCAAAAGATGCTGCTCATCGTTATTCGACTGTAGATGAAATGCAAGCAGATTTGGAAACAGTTTTATCACCAAATCGTATTAATGAACCGAAGTTTGTTATACCGGTAGATAATGATGTAACAAAGGCTATTCCGATTATAAAAGAATCAACTGTACGTCAAGACGAAGATTTAATGCAGACAAGAGCAATCGAACCAATTACACAATCAAAGCCGAAACCCGAAGCGAAGAAGCCTGTAGAAAAGGCAGTGCCTGTAAAGAAAAAGAAAAAGAAAAAATGGCCAATAGTTGTTGCTGGGTTAGTAATAGTAGCTATCGCCATTTTCCTATTCGTTTTTTTTGCAACAGGTTCATTTAGCCCGAAAAAGATACCTGTACCAAGTGTGGCTAATATGACAGTTAAAGAAGCTACTAAGAAATTAGAGGCTGAAGGCTTTACGGTTGGTCAGTCGCCGCAGGAGCGTTATGACGAGGACGTCGAAAAGGATAAGGTTATAGAAACAGACCCTGCAAAGGGCACGGAGCGTGTAAAAGGCACAGAAGTAGACTTGATCGTGAGTCTTGGGGTAGAAACGACGAAAGTGGAAGATTATAGAGGCCAGCAAATCAGCCAAATTCAATCAATGCTAAAGGATAAATTTTTAGATTCTGAAGTTAACTATGTGAATTCAAAAGAGCCTGAAGGACAAATTATTGAACAAGAGCCGGCACCACAAGAAGAGGTAGTCGCTAAGAATACAATAATGAAGTTTAAGGTGAGCGCAGGTGTAAAGATGATCACCGTTGATGATGTTGTGAATTACTCCAAAGCTCAAATGGATGAGTATGTAAGAAGAGAAGGCTTGACATGGCGAATTGTTCGTGAAGAAAATGATGATACAATACCAGCTGGAAATGTTAAATCACAATTGACAAAAGCAGGAACGCGAGTTGAAGCCGGCTCCGCAATCGCTGTTGTTTTAAGTAAAGGACCTGCAGCAAGGCCTGATAAAACTTTGGTGAAAACTGTGCCAATTGAGTATAAACCAAAAGAGGAAGGTTTAGAGCAAACTATTCGAATTGATATTCAAGATAAAAACCATAAAATGTTAACAACAGTTGAAACATTTACTATTACGGCTGATCAAGAGCACCGAATACAGCTTGTTATTGGAGATGGTCAGGATGTAGCCTATAAAATTATTCGTGATTCAGAAATTATTGCTGAAGAAACAATCAACTATGATGATGTCAAATAAGGGGGAATTCGATGGCGCAAGGCCAAATTCGTAAAGCATTAAGCGGTTATTACTATGTATATGATGGAGAACAACTAATACAATGTCGAGGACGTGGGGTATTTCGCAATCGCGGGGAATCCCCACTCGTTGGCGACATTGTAGAATATACTCTGGAAACAAAAGGCTCGGACGGTACTATTCAAAAAATTATGGAACGCCAAAATGAATTAGTACGTCCCCCTATAGCCAATATTGATCAAGGCATTCTTGTATTTTCTGTAAAAGAACCTAATTTTAATACGATTTTACTGGATCGTTTCTTAGTTGTTTTAGAGTCATTTTATGTTCATCCGATTATTTGTTTAACAAAGATGGATTTACTAGAAGATCATGAACGTGAGGAATTGCAAGGCTATATAGCCGATTATGAACGTATGGGTTATACCGTGCTACAAACCTATAAGGATGAGGAAGAATTAGTTGAACGTCTACAACCTATTTTAAAGGAGAAAACGTCCGTATTAGCAGGGCAATCTGGCGTTGGAAAATCCACACTACTAAATACATTGATTCCAGATTTGAATTTAAAAACAGGCATTATTTCACAAAGCTTAGGGCGAGGAAAACATACAACTCGCCATGTCGAATTAATCGAGGTATGTGACGGATTATTAGCAGATACTCCAGGATTTAGTTCATTTGATTTTGATGAAATAGAGAAAGAAGAATTAGGCGCATGTTTCCCCGAAATAGCCCGTATGGCAGAGGATTGTAAATTTAGAGGCTGCTTACACTTAAAGGAACCCAAATGTGCAGTAAAAGCAGCGGTGGAGACGGGGGAAATTCGTGACTATCGTTATAAACACTACGAACAATTTATACAAGAAATTATGGATCGAAAGCCGAGGTATTAATGATGATACAAATAGCACCATCAATTTTAGCAGCCGACTTTGCTAAATTAGGAGAAGAAGTAAAGGAAGTAGAAAAAGCAGGTGCACAGCTTATTCATATCGATGTTATGGATGGTCATTTTGTGCCAAATATTTCATTTGGGTCTATCGTATTAGATGCTATTCGTCCTTTAACGGATTTACCGTTAGATGTACATTTAATGATCGAAAATCCTGATCAGTATATTGAACAATTCGCCAAAGCAGGGGCTGACTATATTACGGTGCATGTAGAAGCTTGCCGCCATTTACACCGTACAATTCAATTAATTCGTTCATTTGGCGTCAAACCGGGTGTTGTATTAAATCCGCATACACCAATAGAATCTATTCAACACATATTAGAGGATATTGATATGGTGTTGTTCATGACTGTGAATCCAGGGTTTGGCGGGCAAAAATTCATTCATTCTGTAGTGCCGAAAATTGAAGCATTAGCAGCTATTATTAAAGAACGTAATCTTGATATTGCTATAGAAATCGACGGTGGTATTAATGCAGAGACTATTATTCCTTGTGCAAAAGCAGGAGCAACCATTTTTGTAGCTGGTTCAGCAATTTATAGTAAAGAAGATCGTTCAGCGGCACTTCAAGAAATTTTAGCTGCTGGTGAGGCAGCGATTCAAGGATGACCATAGTCGTTGTTTGTGCAGGTGGACCAAAAGAGGAACTCTGTTCATTTAGTCCGTTTAAAGAGCAAAGTGATGTATTATTTATCGGAGCTGATCGAGGAGCGCTATATTTAATCGAGCAAGGCATCACACCACATGCCATAGTAGGAGATTTTGATTCACTATCAAAAGAGGAATACGAACTGGTGATGGCACATACAAATGATAGACAACGATTCCAGGAAGAAAAAGATGAAACAGATACGGACTTAGCGTTATTAAAAGCCTTGACCTATACACCGCTAGAAATTGTACTTACTGGTGTTACAGGTGGACGTTTAGATCATTATGAGGCAGCAGTTCGTTCGATTTATCGTTTACAAAAAGAGTATCCGCAGGTAGTATTGAAGATTATTAATCATGCGAATATGTTGCAATTTTTAATGCCAGGCAAGCACATCATTGAAGCGGATGAGCAATATCGTTATTTATCTTTCTTTGCACATGAAGAGCCGATTAAAGATGTGACATTAAGGCAAGTAAAATATGAAACAACAAATGAAGAAATTTCACTCGGTACATCCCGCTTTACAAGTAATGAAATAATAGGTAATTCAGGGTCTATATTTTTCTCACAAGGCATATGTTTAATGATAAGAAGCATAGATTAGCGTAAGGGGGAGAGAGTCCTGAAAGTATATACATTCCAACTACCGAAATTTGTAAGTAGTATTACGCGTACGTGTATCAACATTTTCAAAAAAGATAAGAAAGTAAAAAAATCCGACTAACACTAGTCGGATTTTTCTTGTAGTATTGAAAAACAAAACGGTCAAGGAATTCTTTCTGACTACTCCCACAGCTAAAGCAGTGGGGTTCTTATATACTTAAGAGAAGCGTTACAAAGCTCTCCACAGATGGTGTTGCCATGTCCTGTGTACAACATCTTTGATTTATCCTCTGTTCCATAAG
>NZ_JBHJTF010000049.1:0-32942 GCF_042267565.1 Lysinibacillus sp. NPDC056232
AAAGCGAAGCGGCAGCAACAAATATTTTATCTGTGCGAAAGCGAAGCGGCAGCAACAAATATTTTATCTGTGCGAAAGCGAAGCGGCAGCAACAATTGTTTTATCTGTGCGAAAGCGTAGCGACAGCAACAATTGTTTTATCTGTGCGAAAGCGTAGCGACAGCAACAAATATTTTATCTGTGCGAAAGCGAAGCGACAGCAACAAATATTTTATCTGTGCGAAAGCGTAGCGACAGCAACAACAAAGCGCTCAGTCGGAACGGAAATCAACCCCACGTTATGGTTCAGATTAAAATATCTGATATTTTAATATAATTTGAAATTGGTGGGATTAGATGACTAAAGAAACAATACTGATAGTTGATGATGAAAAAGAGATTAGAAATCTTATTGCCATTTATTTAAAAAATGAAGGCTATGAAATTCTAGAAGCAAGTGATGGAGAAGAGGGTTTGAGTCTTTTAAAAAAGCATAAAGTACATTTAATTGTCCTAGATATTATGATGCCGAACGTGGATGGCATTGAAATGTGTATGAAGGTAAGGGAAATCGCCGAAATGCCAATTATTATGCTGTCAGCAAAGTCTCAGGATATGGATAAAATCGTTGGATTAACATTAGGGGCAGATGATTATGTAACAAAGCCCTTTAACCCATTAGAGCTAGTTGCGCGCATAAAATCTCAGCTTCGTAGATATATCAAAATGAATCGTTCAGATATGATGGACGAGAATGAGATAGAGATTGGTGATATGCGAATCAGTACAGACACACATGAAGTAATCGTCAACAATGAAAAGATAAAGCTTACGCCAAGGGAGTTTTCAATTCTTGAGTTGCTTGCAAGAAATCAAGGCATAGTCATGAGCGCTGAGCAAATTTACGAAAAAGTTTGGAAGGAAGAGGCTATACAGTCTGAAAATACGGTAATGGTACATATACGAAAAATTCGAGAAAGAATTGAGACAAATCCAAGAAATCCTCAATATATTAAAACAGTATGGGGAGTAGGTTATAAAATTGAGAAAGATCATTAAGCCATTCAAATACTTACTAAGCAAACTTAAATTATTTATAGTGAATGCCATTACAAAAGTTCGGGAAAGTATTAGAATTCAACTTTTAACAACCTTTATCCTTTGTGCATTTCTCGGTTTACTTGTTGCACGATTTACTCTACCGTATGTTGGGAATCCAACACCTACCATTGACTATAGTGGAGATATGCAGCAAATAAATTTTCAAGCACAGCAAGCGGCAGATTTGGCTGTTAGTGAAAATAGTGTCGAAACTATACTGCAAATGATTGAAGCAGAAAATGAAAAACTGAAATTGACAGAGCATGCGTTGAAAGTGTTAGTTACCGATGAGCACGGGAAAGTTTTGTATAAAACAAAGCAAGCGGAAGAGGAGCAAATTGATGTACATAATAAGATTCGTCATGTAATGGATTTTGCAATCAATAATCCACTCTATAATTTTAATTATGATATACCTACAGTCAAGCAATCGCGTAAAGAAATTATTGCCTTTTATCCAATAACTATAGAAGATAAAAATTTATATTTGTTTGTCAGTGGTATTCCATCAGGCGTACTTATTAAAAGCATTACAGAGGGTCCTGTTCCTGTATTAATCGGAATTGCTGTTTTTACTCTTTCATTCCTTTATTTAACAAAACGAAAAATGAAACAAATTGAGTTGTTGGCAAAGGGGGTAAAGGAAATTGCAAAAGGAAATTTAAGCTATCGAATTGAGAAAAAGGGAATGGATGAAATCGCTTTATTAACTGAGAATGTTAATCATATGGCCGAAGCAATTATGACAAATATTGAGATGGAACGAAGGATTGAAAAACAAAAAAATGAATTAATTACTAATGTTTCACATGACCTACGAACACCACTTACTTCGATTATCGGCTATTTACGATTGTTAAGAGATGAAAGGTATGACACGAAGGAGCAATATGATGAGTATGTAAAGATTGCTTTCTCAAAATCCGAACAGTTAAAAAACCTGATTGAAGATTTATTTGAATATACGAAGCTAACGAATGAAAGCATTGTCCTTGGGCAACAAGAGGTATGTATGAATGAGCTTCTCGATCAGTTAATTGAGGAGTTGATTCCGCAAGCGGAGGAAAACCATCGTACATTTATTAAAAATTTCTCAGAGGAACGGATCTTTGCTACAGTGGATTCTGAAAAAATTGTTAGGGTCTTTGATAATTTATTAATGAATGCCATTAAATATAGTACGGGTGACGGTGAGATTTTTGTTTCTCTTGAAAGAAAAGAAAGGTATGTTCATATTTGTGTTGCTAATGAAAGTAATGAATTTACATCTGAAGAGCTAATGAGCTTATTTGATCGTTTTTATAAAAAAGATCAATCTAGAACAAGTGCAGCGGAAGGTTCTGGACTTGGACTTGCTATAGCTAAGAGCATTGTAGAACTACATGGTGGCAAAATTGACACGAAGTATAAGGATGGTATGCTGCAGTTTATCATCGAATTGCCTGTTATAGTTTCATAAAAATAGTAAGGTAGCATTTATTAGAGAAATGCTACCTTTTTTTATGGGCGAATTTGTTGCTCAATAGTGAGAATATGATTGTCATTAGAGTGGGGAAGAAGCTTTTGCAAGTGCATTAAAATATTATTGTCTTTCGTAACAATTTGAATTTCCGTATAGCGATATTGTTGTTGGACTTCTTGAACATATTCTGTAATTTTCAATAAATGAAGAGGATCTTTCATTTCTACTTCTACAAAAAAAGGTAGTGTTAATTGATGTAAACTTAAGCAACCGCGACGAATCCAAATCGCTTCATTAATGTAATAACGGATAGGTAACTGACGATTACTTGCGATAAATAAATCCATTTATGTCTCCTTTTTTATATCTTGATGTTAATAGTGATGGATAGAATTCATAAAGCGTGGATAGAACCGTCAAAGTGACGGATAGAACCCTCAAAATGATGGATAGACCCTTCAAAATGATGGATAGAACCCTCAATGATAATCACATGCATCAATCGACTCTAGAATATATTTTAACGCAATTGATTGTACTTCGTCATTGCATAAATAAATCAATCAATCAATCAAGTAGGGAATTTGAGTATGTGTTGTTGTTAGTATGTGTAGCGGCAATGACTGTGTATTCATATATCTCTCTCTCCATTGCACGTGGGTAAAGTTACACCTAGCACAGCAACAATGTGGCCAATGATTCCGTTGAGGGTGCCAAATTCTATACGCTGCTTTTGTCCCACCCTACGACATGAAGTATGGCGAAACTATCTTTGTATGGTTTGTTGTCGAGATTTTGGACTAAGTTTGCACAGCGATATGGCTATGTGAGAATCGTATTGATTTCTATGCTATTTCAACTTTATTTACGTTCAAAGAGGTATTTTCAATATTGAGGTTATCAGAACCACTAAGCAAGTTTATTCAAGAATTTCTTTTCTAATTACGTCAATACTAGAAGTTATATCCGGCTGTAAAAGGGGACATATTGATGAAGAAAATAATGCTATTTACATTATTGCTACTTTTTGCAGTTTGCTTTAGACCACTATTTGTTCATGCTAACGAGAACCCGAAAGAGGACTTAATGAAAATTGTAAGTAGGTTTATGCCATCGAATGCGTCCCTTGTAAGCCCTGAAAATCCATTCTCCACATTGCCAATTCAACTCTATGACTTTGACCACGATGGACAGAAAGAAATAATATTTACTTTTAAAATTAAAGCAAAAAATCAACCAACGCCTTCTCAGTTTGGATCAATAGTGTTGAAAAAACACAATTCAGATTGGAGAAAGATTTGGGAAACTAAAATGCAAGGAGTCGATTTGGATTTTTCAGGTTTGGTAGATATTACTGGTGATGGCACAAAAGAATATTTATTTGGTGTTACAATTGGAGCGGCAATGGGTAGCGAACTTCAAGTGTTTCAATGGATCAATAACTCATTCCAAAAGATTGCTGATGTTCCTTATCATAAAATGGATTTTGTGAATGGAAAACAAAAAGTCGGTTTAGCAATTTGGCAAATGTATATTGGCGATAGTTATTTAGTGGATGTACTAAAATGGAATGGTGAAAAGTTGGTCTATAACGAAGGATTATATTCTAAATACTATCCGATCATCGAAAAGTTTTATAAAGATAAAATTTCAAAAATGGATGCATGGTTTTATTGGTATTGCCTTGCAGATGCCCAAATCAAAGCAAATAAATTTGAAGAAGCATCTAAATCGATTCAAAAGGGTATTTCGTTAGTTAAAAAATCATCAATGCGAGAAGTAATCCAAGACTTTAATGATTTAACTGAAAGGCTGGAGAACAAGAGAAAATAAAAGAAAGCTTAATAACGGTCAGTTTCCTAAATGAGCTGTATAGCGTCACAAAATTCCTCAGAAAACGGACTGTTATGTATATGAAACTATAGAGCGAGTAAAATGTTCACTAAACATGAGATGACAAGCTCTAATGTCCAAAAACACTAGACATGTTGATGATTAAGTCTAGTGTTTTTTTATTGATATTTGTAAATTAAGACATTTTAAGGAATTGGAGATGTATAATAGGTTGGAAATAATAGAATAGGGAGGAGTCTATCTATGAAATATTTTCTCTTTCGCATTAGTTGTATATTGCTATTAATGACAATTTTCCTAGTTCATACTTATTACACGGATGCATCATTGACAGCCGCTTTTTTCATCTGTACGGCCATCTTAACTTTATATTTCATCACACCTCTTTTGAGAAAGTTGCGAATTATAAGTTACATAACGATTGTTCTTATATTATTTTGTAGCGTATTCTTTTCACTTCAAATATTGTATGCATTGCCGATTTTGGCTTTCTTTATAATAGAGGGCGCTTTTCTACTACAGGCAAAATTTTATTATATTCTTATAGGCAGCTTGACTGTTATCGGTATGATATTTGTTCTGTTACAATGGCTGCCAATATACGGGCTGCTAATGCTAATTGCTCTTTCTGTATGCTCATTGGTGATGCATCATTACATGCAAGCACACAGTGAAAAAAATATTTTGTACAAAGAATTATTAGGGCAATATCGTGCATTAAAACGTCTATCCGTTGAGCAAGATCAGCTTGTCCGAGCAGAGGAGCGCACAAAAATTGCCCGTGATATACACGATTCAGTAGGACATAATTTAACGGCATTACTTATGCAAGCAGAGATAATATCTATTCGGTATGGGCATGACGAGTTAGATGATATTAAGCAATTAGCGCGCAAAAGTTTAAACGAAACAAGGTATGCGGTTCGGCAGTTAAAATCGAGCGAGGCATATGGCATTTCATCGGTGCTACATTTAATTCGAAGGCTAGAGATGGAAAGTCGTTTACATATTCGCTTTACTATTGAGAAGGGAGTGCTGTCATTACCGATTTCCAATAAGCAAAGCATAGTGCTTTATCGCGTTTTACAAGAATGTTTAACAAATGCGATGAAATATAGTGATTCAAAGGAAGTCGACATCATTTTAGGGAAAGATTCATTACAACATATTAGTTTTCAAGTAAAAAACAAATCAATGAAGCAGACACCGTTTGTTTATGGTTTTGGACTAAAAAATATGACGGAACGAATCCAGGAAATTGGCGGAGAGCTACGCATATATAAAACACAGCAACAATTTATTGTAGATGGATCTTTTCCGATGAAGGAGAGAGTTTGAATGAAAAAACGAATTTTACTAGTTGAAGATCAAACTATTGTACGAAATGGTCTAAAAATGATGATTGAGCAAGATGAGACATTGCAAATTACGGCAGAAGCAAGCAATGGGCGGGAGGCTTTAGTATTACTTGAGAAAGTATATGTCGATCTTGTGTTAATGGATATACGCATGCCAGAAATGAGTGGAATAGAGGCGACAAAGCATATACGCAGTCATTTTCCAAATGTAAAAATACTGATTTTGACAACATTTGATGATGAAGAGTATGCCTTTCAAACATTAAAAGATGGTGCAAGTGGCTTTCTTGTCAAGTCGTCTGAGCCAGCAAAGCTAATAGCGAGCATTCATAGTGTATTAGATGGGGGCATGGTCATTCAAGAAGATGTTGCCGCCAAGCTAATGCCTAGGTTATTGCAACAAACGACTACAAAAGTCTCAACAACACAGCTTTCTACGCTAACAGAACGTGAATTAACGATTATTCAATTAATAGGGGAGGGTAAAACCAATAAAGAAATTGCGGATTCGTTATTTTTATCGGTCGGTACAGTGAAAAATCATCTTACCCATATTTTACAGAAGCTTGCACTAAGAGATCGGACACAGTTAGCGATTTATGCTGTACGGAATGGAATTGTTTGAGACTCCCACCCCTAAAGGGACAAGCTGACTAATGTCAGTGGGATTCCTGAGTAACTAAGCGTTCGCAGTCCATTTCTGTTTTGAACAGCTCTCAAGATTGGGGTATCCCATTACCCCTCCCTATCCAGTGCATATAGCAGATAGGGCTACGCTACTGTTACCATGGCGTATAGATGGTTTCGTACGATGTGTTTTAGCGTCTTTTTCATGACGACACATATTGTTTTACCGATAGCATGAATTAGGCTATCGAACCGCATACAATATCCAATTTTCAATGAACGAGCGTGTTTTATAGACTTTTACTTGTCTATACATGAAGTATAACACCCTTTCAGACAATTGAGGTAGCAAAAGTTACCTTTTGTCTGACCTTACTTTCATCCCATGTCTAAAGACGGGCTACACCCTGCATGGGCTTTCTCGTTCGGAAAATCTGTAAAGCATGCTATAAGCATTCATAATGAATTTCGTTTGGCAAACCTTACTCGTCCAGTATAAAAAATGACTTCAGTCATTGCCTTTTATGACGGAAGCTAGTCGTCTAGTCATTATGCAACTGTTATTCTTTAGAGAAAGGGGGCTGTTGAATGATTGAAGTAGTTAATCTAACAAAAACATTTAAAAAAGTAAACGCTGTTGATGACGTGAGCCTATACATTGAGCCTGGCGAAATTGTTGGACTTCTTGGACCGAATGGTGCTGGCAAATCAACGACAATTGCGATGATGTCGACTTTGATTCAACCAACAACGGGTGATGTCTTATTACAGCATAATAGCATTTTAAAAAATCCAACTTCCTTACGAAAAGTACTAGGGGTTGTACCGCAAGAAATTGCCTTGTATGAGGAACTGACAGCACGTGAGAATTTGGAGTTTTTTGGGGATGTCTACAAAATTCCGCGTCTGAAATTGCAAGAACGGGTTCGTATAGTACTTGCACAAATCGGACTCGAAAATGAGCCGAAAAAACTTATCAAACATTATTCTGGAGGGATGAAAAGACGTTTAAATATAGGTGTTGCCTTACTGCACGAACCTGAATATTTAATTATGGATGAGCCGACAGTTGGCATTGACCCGCAATCGAGAAAGTATATTTTAGAAACTGTGAAGAGGCTGAATCAAGAAGCCAATACAGCGATTATTTATACGAGTCATTACATGGAGGAAGTCGAGTATTTATGTGATCGCATTTATATTATGGATAAAGGGCATATAATTGCAGCTGGTAAAAAGGAAGAAATTAAGGCGATATTATCTTCAGAGAAAACGATTGTTTTAAAGCTAGAAAAGCATTCAAATGATTTTGTTGATGCGCTTATGAAACAAGGCTTTTTATCAAATTTTCAGGTAAAGGATGCAGATATTTCCTTTAGTGTAGCGAAAAATACCGATTTCCTTCCAATGTTATTACCTTTATGTGAGAAGCATGACATTGTTCTTAAAAGTTTCCATGTCAAAGAGCCGACATTGGAAGATGTGTTTTTACATTTAACCGGTAGAGCATTAAGGAATTAGGGGGGAACCGTGATGTTTTTAGCACTTATTCGTAAACAGTTAAAAGTATTGTGGCGTCACCCTCAAGAGTTGGTAATTTTACTATTAATGCCGATAGGACTTATATCTATAATAAGTTTTGCATTAGGCTCATTAATGGAGGGAGATAGTAATCCAATTGATGTAAAGCTTGCAATTGTGCAACATGAGGATGAGCAACAAGAATTGGCGGCATTTTTGCAGGAATCACAAGGAGAGATGTGGGCTGATGTACATTCACGGGAAAGCCTTAAACAAATGCTACCCATTTCTCTGCTCTTGCAATTGCTAGAGCAGGAAGATATGCAACAATTTATTACTGTCTCCCAGATTACTTCAAGTGATTTGAACGCGCTTAAAAAAGAAGGAAAGTACGATGTAATACTTGAAATACCAGCTGGATTTACAAAGCAATTTTATACATCACTTTTCGTGAAAGGAGAAATTCCAGCCTTACATGTGTATATAAACGAACAGAAAGAAATAGCTTCAACGATTGTACAAAATATTTTGGAGTCATTTCAATATCAATATACGCTTATGGCAGAGCTTAGTTCAAAAGGGTTATTAACGCAGGATGTTAAATTGCCGACAGCAGATACTTCATCTACCGTTCAGACGGTGAATCAACAGGAGCCCGTCTCAACGAGTGTATATTATACGTTTAGTATGACTGTCATGTTTATTTTATATATAGCAGGGACAATCGCTAGTCAAGCATTCTTAGAAAAGCATATGCATATTTTTGATCGTATTTTACTAGCAAATATACAGCCTATGATTTATTTATTATCGATTATTGTTTCAACTGTTATTTTGTCATTCATTCAAGTGTCCATTGTATTTGTAGTTGTCTATCTTATGCTTGATATTTCATTTGTACAATTGCCCTTACATTTACTCGTGACATTGCTACTGGCAATTGTTGTTGGGAGTATTGCTGCATTACTATCAGCAGCTAACTACCGCTTTAATTCGGCAGAGTTTTCTAATGTGTTTGGCTCGGTTATCGTATCAATTTTAGCTTTATTCGGTGGTAGCTTCTTTAATTTAAGTACCTTTGCACCAACTCTTGCGAAAATTGGGAGTTGGACACCGAATGGAGCAGCTTTACAAAGTTATTTAACGATACAGCAAGGTGGAGGGCTTGGCCAGATTTCATCTTATTTATGGATATTAACGGCTGTAGCAGTGATTTGTACAGCAATCGCCTTTTTATTGTTCCCGAGAAGAGGTGGTATTGCATGATCAATATACTCAAGACAAAATTTTTATTATTAAAAAGAAAGCCTAGCTCTTTAATCGCAACTACTATTATTATATGTCTTTATGCGTATTTGATAGGGCATGGACAACAAACAAAGCAGCCGGTTGCTGTCCATTCGACTTTGAGTGAGGAAATGACAAAGCAAGTATTGACTGAGTTAGAAAGTAATAAAAATTACGAATTTACGATTTATAGTCAGGATGAAGCAACACAATTAGTTGAAGCGGGTAAAGTTGATGTAGCAATTTTTTTACAGGAAGCAGGCTATGAGTTACTGGTGGCTGTTGATTTTATGAATTCCAAATTGGTTCAATATGAACTAGACCGAATTTATAGTCAGGTGGTTCAAAATGATGCGATGATAAAAGCTTTTCCTACAGATTTGCAAGATGAGGTAACAAGTGCGATCGCAGTAGCGAAAACAGCCCCATCATTTGAAATTCAGTATACAAACTTTTCTAATGAAAAAGGATTTAAATGGGATTCCGGACTTCACACCCTAATTGGCTTTGCACTGTTTATGGTTATTTATACGGTAGCCAACGGTGTCAATCATATCGTCATGGAGCGTAGAAATGGCATTTGGAATCGTTTAACAGTCTCAAGTATTAGTAAATGGGAAGTATATACAGCTAACCTAGCTTATGCGTTTTTATTAGGCTATCTTCAAATCGTATTAGTATTTTGCATTTTTTATTTTGGCGTTGGTGTAGAGTTTTACGGAGGGTTTGTAGCAAGTTTAATTGCAGTCATACCGTATTTGTTGTGTATCGTTGCCCTATCCATATTTATCGCCTCAATTACGAATACACCTAGTAAATTTAATACAGTGATGGCGTTCCTTGCAGTACCATTTGCAATGCTAGGTGGCGCCTACTGGCCATTAGAAATCGTTTCTTCTAAAGTAATTTTAGCTCTATCTTATATTTCACCAATCACATATGGTTTAGAGATTTTAAAAGGTGTGACGATTAATGCTAGTTCTTATGTAGAGTTATTACAGCCTTTAAGCCTATTATTATTTATGACAGTCGTATTTATGGGCATTGGCATTAGTGTCCTGGAGAAGAAAAGCTAAAGTTTAGCTAACTCCTCTTGCAAAAAGTTAGTTATCTTCTGGATTGAAGAATGTAGTTCAATTGACTTCTGCCATGTTGGGTCTGTTTAACTTCTTTCAGCGGGTGTCACGCAATTATGCAGAGGCATAATTAATGTACGCTAAACCCAGCGTAATGTATCTTCAACTGTAAATGTAGTCATAAAAAATACTGCCCCCCAATTGTTAGATATCTAACAGTTGGGGGGCAGTTCAAAAACGACTTGCTTACCTTTTATTTAGTGAATATCACGCTTTTTGAAGTTCCCACCACGTACCTCTGAAACATCAGAAATAACTACGAAGGCACCTTCATCAATATCTTTAATAATCGATACAAGTTTATTTTCTTCCATACGGTTAATGACACAGTTTAATATATCAGTAGGTTCATTGGAGAAACCGCCACGCCCTTTAGTATATGTAACACCACGTCCTAAACGAGCTTGAATCGCATCACCAATTTCCTCTGATTTTGCACTGACAACACGAACATCTTTTGATTTTTCTAAACCTACTTGAATAATATCGATAACGTTTTTCGCAATATAGTACGTTAAAGCTGAGTATAATGCGCTTTCTAAGCCAAAAATAAAGCTTGCCCCTAAGAAAATAAAGGCATTAATAAATAATATAATATCCCCGACTGAAAACGGAATTTTACGTGATAGTAACACGGCTAAAACCTCAGAGCCATCTAAAGCACCACCGTTACGTAAGACAATCCCAATCCCAACACCTAGTAGCATACCACCAGATAAAACAATTAATAACGGATCATTTGGACCTAAAATTGTTTTAACATCATGCATAAGCACTGTGGAAATAGAGAGAGCTGCTATTCCAGCACTACTCATCAATGCAAAAGTTTTACCTACTTGTTTGTAACCAATCCAAATAAAAGGAATGTTTAATACAAAGAGCAGTACGCCTAATGGAATACCAAAGAGGTGTGCGCCCATAATACTAATACCTGTCACGCCACCATCAATGACATCGTTCGGAATTAATACCGCTTCTAGTCCATATGCTGCGATGATGGCGCCAATTATAATCATGATAAATTTTCGTGTGTTTTCTACTGTCTTTCTTCTTTTCATAAATCTTCTCCATTTCTTTACGTAAAAATATTACTTAAGGTTTTGGAATAATATTTATAGCAATTGTTTTTGTCTCAGTCTCTTTGCTTGAGTCGGCCATATTATAGTATTTAATTATTAAATCGTTTAATTCATTTTCAAAACTCACAAATTGATCAGTCGTTAATGTCAAATCGATAAATGAAAAAGTTGATAAATCTGTAAGTCTTTCTTCTTCATCAAGTAAATTTAAATAATTTTGATATTGAGATAGTAAAGCTAATTGATAGTTGGAAACATAATTTAATTTTTGTTTGATCGTTAGTTGTGTCCAATCCTCCTGACTAAGTTTTTCTGCTCCTTCATTTAATGCATAAAATTTTTCTGTAACAGAACGTACTTTTCGCTCTTTCACAATTTTTATGATGCTTTCATCCATTAAAATTTGGATGTGACGATACAAAGTAGCTTGAGGTACATCCTTTATGATAGAAATCATCTCCAAAGTGCTTAAACCTTCTTCTTTATCGTGCATTAGAGCTTGTAAAATTTTCATTCTCACAGGGTGCATTAAAACCTCTGCTTTATTCCGCATAAAAACGATCCTCCTATCAGATGGAATCAAGGGAAGCAATCAAATGTTATCAATATGAGAACATTATCAATAAATATACTATATATTTTTTTTACAGATGTACAGTAGAAAGGTAATGAAATTTTTTACATCATCTGTTATCATTATTGATAATGATAATGATAATGATAATGATAATGATAATGAATGGGGGTTTTAGGCATGAAATTACACTATGGTTTTGATGAGTTAAGCCAACTGGATTGGGCAAGTATACTTCCAATCATTTTGCCATTTTTATTCGTAGGATTTGTTCTAATCATTGTTGCCTTATTCGATTTATATCGGCACCGAGATACGCGAGGAAACATACTGATGTGGACAATTATTATTTTGTTCTGTAACTCAATTGGTTCTGTTCTATACTTCATTATTGGTAGGAAGGATGTAAATAAACGTGCGCTTAGAGATTAAAAATATTACGAAAAAGTTTAAACAAAAAACAGCCGTGAATGATTTTTCAATGGTCATTGATGCTAATGAGTGTGTCGGATTAATTGGACCAAATGGAGCAGGGAAATCAACATTAATTCAAATCATTGCCGACATTCTGATTGCAGATAAAGGAGAAGTTCTTCTTAATGGTCAAAAGATTTCATCTATGAAAAATCACATTGGTTATTTACCTCAGTATCCTAATTTTTTCTCATGGATGACAGCATTTGAAACATTGTCCTTTATGGGAACACTTTCAGGCATATCAAAAAATGAATTGCAGAACGAAATTCCATTACTTTTAGAAAAGGTCGGCTTAGGGAAAGAAGCACATATTCATGTCGGGACATTTTCAGGTGGTATGAAGCAACGCCTTGGCATTGCACAAGCATTGTTACATAAGCCAGCTTTAATGATTATGGATGAACCGGTATCAGCGCTAGATCCAATAGGCAGAAGAGAAGTGTTAAATCTATTAAAAGAGATAAAAAAAGAAACGACAGTTTTTATATCAACGCATATATTGAGCGATGCGGAGGAAATTTGTGAGCGCTTTGTGATGATTAAAAATGGTCACAAAATAGAGGATGCTACAAAATCAGAGTTACTTGAGCGCCATCAAGAATCAGCTATCTTTTTAATGATTCGCAAGGTAGATTTTCAGTGGTTAACAATGCTTGAACAATTATCTTATGTGCAGAAAATCGAAAGCTATGGAAATGGTTTCAAAATACACGTTGAAAATTTGGAAACAGATGCTAATCGATTAATACAGCACGGACTGGATTCAAAAGTGATGTTTACTAAATTTGAAGTGGGTATTCAAGACAATCTAGAAGAAATCTTTTTAGAATTGGTGGTGTAAGTGAATGAATGCTTTTATCGAATTAAGCAAAAAAGAAGTACATCAAATGGCAAGGGAGTTTAAAATATTGTGGCTCCCAATCGTATTTATTTTACTAGGGATAACACAACCGATTATGATGTATTATTTACCTGTTATTTTACAATCAGCTGGTGGTGTTCAAGGTATAATAATTGATCCTACGATGGCAAAGCCTGTGGGACAGGAGGTACTTGCTTCAACATTAAATTCACAGTTCGATCAGCTAGGTATTATTATTCTGGTCGTTGCCACTATGAGTATTATTCAAGGGGAAAAAGCAAATGGCATGATGGCATTTATCTTAACAAGGCCAGTATCGATATCATCTTATTTAAATAGTAAAATCATCATTCATTATATATTGGCTGTTATATGTATAGCTCTTGGCTATGCAGCATCCTATGGCTATTCAGCGTATTTATTTACTACTGTTCCTATGACACAAGCTATGTGGGCTTTTGCATTTTATTGTGTTTGGCTGTTATTCATCATAACGTTTGTTGCGATGATGAGTACATTTTTTAAAAGTCCTGCATTTATTGCACTAATAAGTATCGTTGTCCTATTAATATGTCGTTTTATCGCTGGGCTACATCCATTAATGGACATTGTTAATCCTGCTAGTAATAGTATGTATGCAACAAATATTCTAATGTCGGGTGATGTGGGATCTTGGTATGGCATCAATATTATAGTAACACTGCTGTTAGTTGTATTGATGATCATTACTATGCAAAGTTTCATTGCGAAAAAGAAATTTTAACTTCTTTCAGCAGATGTTTTCTGTGCGAAAGTGAAGCGACAGCAACAAAATATTTTCTGTGCGAAAGCGAAGCGACAGCAACAAGATGTTTTCTGTGCGAAAGCGAAGCGACAGGTACAGATGTCTTTTGTATCGAAAGCGAAGCGACAGATACAGATGTCTCCCGCCACTTTATGGGTGATGAATACGGGTTTAAGTCACTTTTTCAGTAGGTGTTCAAACATTAGGTGTAATAAATGATATGGGATGAGGTGAAGAAATTGTTATCGATAGAAAATTTACAGAAATCGTATGGACAGCATGAGGTTTTAAAGGGTGTAGAGTTAAAAATTGAAAAGGGAGAAATACTGGCGTTTGTTGGTGGGAATGGTGCAGGTAAAACAACGACATTAAATTGTATTGCTGGATTAGTAGAACAAAATTACGGGAAAATAATAATTAATAATGTTTCGAAATCGCAATCGCTCGAATATAAAAAGCAATTTTATTTTATACCCGATACGATTCATGTATTTCCAAATATAGCTGCATATGATTGGATACATTTTGTTTTGAAGCTATATGAAAAGACTGATGATGAAAAACTACAAAACTTTATTAGCGTCTTTGGTATGGAAAAAAGTATTTATAAACCTATGGGAACGTATTCTTATGGAATGCTTCATAAGATTGCGTTGATTACTGCTTTTACAATTAGTCCGCCCATCCTAATTATGGATGAGCCGTTAAATGGATTAGATCCACTTGCTGTCGTTGCTTTTAAAAATTGTATGAAAGAGTATGTTGAAAAGGGAGGGACCGTTCTCTTTTCCACTCATTTGTTAGATGTTGCCGAGAAAATTTGTCAATCCACTGCGTTTTTAAAAGATGGAAAGATTGTCTTACATGAGCGTGTTGAGAAATTGCTAGTCGATGGGAGCTTAGAGACTATTTTTATGGAGAAACAAGCTGATGAAGGATAATATGCAATTAATCAAATTCTTTTTAACATCCTTTTATACAAAGCCAAAGCAGCCAGTAATTCAAGTACTCCTATTGATGGCATTCATTTATGTAGCCACTCAGTATTTTGTGCTTACTCTAAGTATTTATTTTATAGCGACCCCAGAGGTGTATTTATTTTATAATATTCTTCTTTCAAATGGTATGACGTATATATTGATTTCTTATTTTGCTATCTCTGTAGTGTTTAGTCAAAGTGATTTTGCTATATTTGCTCATTTACCCATTTCTGCGAAGCGGGTAGTGATGTCGAAAATAATAAGTGGAGTAACTTTACCGATGATGGTAGTAAGTATTCTATCAATACCGACATTTTTCATATTACTGATAGAGTTTAATCTAGGTATTGCTGTAAAATCAATTGCATTTTTACTTATCATGAACGTTTTAATTGTACTGTTCCTTCTATTTTTATTATCCATTTTGAATCATTATCGCAGTGTATTTATTAATACATCCTTGTATCTGCTTGTTAGGATGACTCTTATATTTGGTATTGGAATAAGCCCAATATTGTACTTTCTAATAAAAAATTATCATGCAATCAGCACTGTTTTAGTGAAATTAGATGTTTCAACAATATCATCTTTAAGTGTTTCAATTTCTGATTTTCTAGAAATAGGTTATCGTTTTGCAATGCAACAGTCATTGGTGGAGACGCTTTTATCATTAAATACGTTGATTAGTTTTATCTTTTTATTCGCACTATGTTATGTATTGTTTAAAGCAACTATAAAAATGATTGCGTCTAAGTATTATGAACATGGTTTGCTTGTCAGCAGAATAGAAAAAACGACCAAAGTTTGGGGGAGAGATATTCAAAGTAATTTGGTCAATTATTTGCAACGTGAATATTGGATTATCCAGTCTGAACCATACTTTAAAATGCAAGCTATTTTAGGGATCATTTTAACGCCAATTTGTACAATCATTTTTCTCGTACAGACGAATATTTTAAAGGCTGAATGGATTGTGAACAATGAATCTTTTCTTTTTGTCTATATGGTTTTGTTGATGAGTTGTATGAACAATATTAGTGGAACTCCTTATTCAAGAGAGGGGAAATACTATGCATCTAGCATGACGTTGCCATTTGATCCACAAAAGGTTTATCTAGCAAAAGTTATGACTTCATCATGTATCGGCACAATATCGGTTGTAATAAGCTATATCATTTACATGTTATTTGGTAGAGGCGATATTATTACGGGACTACATTTATTGATTACATTACTATTAGTCATTACGTATAATTTATTGTCCCCGCTTTATGATAGAAGGCATCCTTTACTTGAATGGTCTAATCCATCGGAAGCAATAAAATCAAATCCAACAGTATTAATAAGCCTGCTATATGGATTACCGCTATTAATTGTCATTGGGCTTCTCCATTTTAGCTTACTTACTTTCGATGTTTCTCCGTTGATAACAGCCCTAATTATTATGGTAATTGTAACTCTATGTACAATTACAGTAATCTATAAAATGTTTTTTGAAGGAAAGAATATGAAAGGATACGTAAACAATTGAATGTAAAGATAGATCCAAAGAGTAACATTCCTTTGTATCAGCAATTAACTCAGCAACTCCTTTTTGAAATAGCAAAAGGAAATTTGCAAAATGGTGACCCATTGCCTTCCATTCGTGATTTAGCGGCTGAAACAAACCTCAATCTTCATACCGTTCATAAAAGCTACAAGGAGCTTCAAAAGAAGGGAATACTCGCTATAAAACCTAACTCAAAAGCAATTGTTAGGAAACCCGCTGAGGCAAAGGGGGTTGACCTGCAACAAATTTCTATAAAAGTCGAACAAATAATGTGTGAAGCTTATATTTTAGGTATTAGCGAACATCAACTACAGCAGATATTTCATGAGAATTTGCAAAAATATTATTTTGAGCGTTAGGAAAGAAAGAGATGACTTCAGCAAAGTACAGAAGTCATCTTTTACTAATTAGAATGTATTTTATTAAACTCATCCTTGGTCATCCCAAAATAGACCTCGTCATAAAAGGTACCATTTGTATAAATCATATTTCTTAATCTGCCTTCCTCTACAAATCGTAGTTTTTTATGTAGAGCTATAGAAGATACGTTAAAGGAATAAACACAAATGGTTGCTTTCTGATAGCGAAGTTCAAAGAAATAATGCTTTAAAATCGTTAAAATCATATCTTTTGCATACCCTTTTCCTCTATGCGAGGGAAATACCGTTATAGCATAATCAAAGGTCCCATTCTTTGCATCACAACCAGAAACCTCAATTGTCCCCACGACATTGTTTGATGCATCCTCCGCAATCCAGTAAAAATCATCACTCTCTGTAGATACTCCTTGTGATATTTCATTGATCCATTCTTCAATTTGCTGATTTGTCCGAGGAAAGGCGATTGAATCAAGGTTTTTAAGTATGTCGTCATCTAAATTTTTAAATATATGATTGTCCTCAGACTTGGGCGACCTTAATCGTATTTTTTCACCACGCCAATAGGAAACTTTCATTGAAGTCATCTCCCTTTCAAATTGGTATAGTTAAATTATACCATGGGATTGTATGGAAGATGTAAAAGCGAGAAACTACTAAAAGAGTTCCCCGCTTTTACAATGTTATATTAAAAACACCGCCACAATGGTTGTAACCACAAGACCAATCGCCACGGGTAATAAATTACGCCTCGCAAGCTCGAAGGGGCTAACATTACAAATGGTAGCAGCCGGGATTAATGCCCAGGGAATGATTGTTCCTCCACCAACAAAGATCGCTGTTATTTGTCCTAAAGCTGTTAAAGTTGCAGTACCGCCACCAATAGCATTATCGGTACTCAATTAATTTTGAGCCTGGACTTTTTTTCTTTTATTTTATTGGTATATTTAGTAATTCAAAGTATACTCTTATTAAAGAATGTTTTTTATCTGAAAATTGCAATTCTCTACTCCAATTTAATGAACATATTTAGTACTTACAAGATCATTTTTTATGACATCGGTTGGGATTTCGAATTCCACTACACCCATATAGCCAGGCGCTACTTCATATTCATCGAAGGAGATAACAAGTTTACCTTTATCAGAAATATAAAATTGCTGGTCTGCGTTAATGGATGAAAAGTCATTGTCCATAAATTCTTCATCTGAAAGACCTGCGCCTTTTACCCAGTACACTTTTCTTGAGTTAGGTATAGCCATTTGTTCCCGCATTTGGTCCTTAATGTTTTCACTGATAGTTTTAATATAATTGTCATCTTTAAATAGCATTGGTAATGTAATTAGAATTTCATTTTTTTTATCAATTGTGTCATAGTGCATAACTGTAGAAGACGATGCAATTGTAGTGGTCGTATAGCGACCGATTGATAAGATTTGGTCATTATCTGTTTTCACTTCATAGCCGCTATCAACACCTAAAACACCACCTCCATTTGTTTTTATAACACCAACATCAGGAATAAATTTATCAAATAGAGCCTTACCTTCTGAACGATATTTTTCATTTAAAGCATTTGAAAGTTCTTTATTTTCTAGGTTTTCAATAGAAGGTACTTTAATGTTTGCATCGTATGTGTCTTCAGCTACTTCATATTCAGTCCATGTTAATACCGTGACAACACTACCAACTACTGGAATTTCAGAAAGTGTACGTGCCATTGCAGGACTGACATTTAAACCAGCTGTTAAAAGCATAGCAGCCGCAGCAGATCCAAGTAACCATTGAGGTGCTCGATTTTTTTTCTTCTTTTTACCTTGCTTAAGTGCATTTTCAACCACAAAATCAAGCTCCTTTGGGATAGGTATTTCATTATATTGCTTTTCTAATTCTTTTAATTTTTCATCCATGTGCTGTTTCTCCCTTCACATCTTGTAGTTGTATTTTCAAGAGTTTTAACGATTTATAAAGACGAGCTTTGGCAGTACTCAGCTTAATATTCAGGATATTAGCAACATCAGCGAGCTTTAAATCTTCGAAATAGTGTAAAATGACAACTTCGCGATATATTTGGGGTAACTCGTCCAACGCATGTTCTAAATCAACATTTTCATAGACATCCTCTTGAGCAGGTGTTAAATATTGCAATGTATCATCGTCTGTCACCTGTAAACGTTTATGCTTACGTAAAAAATCAATGGCTGTACGTACCAAGGTTTTATAAAAAAAGCTTTTCAGATACTCGACATTTTCTAGTCGATCTAGAGAAAGCATTGCTTTTTGAATACTGTCTTGTACAACATCTAGTGCGTCCTGTTCATTTTTCGTATAGTTATACGCGAGCAGATAAAATCGTTCTTTCTGTTCACGAATAAACTGAACAAACACCTCTTCATGTTGAAATGTATTTCTTGTTTTCATGTGTAAAGAAGCTCCTTTTTAACATTTTCAAATTGTATACTACTATTAGACGTGTGAAATGGGGGAAAAGTTATAGTTTGTGAATAAAATGGAATACCAATATCCCTATAGGAACTTTTGTGATGTAAATCCCTGATGTGTAATGATATGTATAATATTAGAGGACCGTTCTATTGGAATAGTTAGAGCTTTCATTTATACAAAAGCCTAAGTTTGTATTTATGCAGCAAAATATACCTTTTGATAAGTAAGTAAACTAGTTCAATTTTATCTCGAAACAAACGTTTTGAGTCTATGCTCTAAAAAAAAACATTTTTTGGGTGTGTGGTTGAGAAAATTAGAGGGAATTTATTCAGACCTTGTTATTTCAAAAGAAAAATTGGATGACTATGCTGACTAACTGGATTACTTAGGAAATAGGAGAAGATACATACTGTTCGGACAAGGATTAAAGATCCAGATTGCATTAGACAAAACAAATACTGGAGAGTTTACTGAACGTTTATTCTCATTAGAAAACCGTTCGTTTTATAAACCTACATTTGAAATAACATCAAAAGCAAGGAGGCAGCTTTTAAGCCACCACAAGCGATTTTGTTCGAGCTTGCGCAGAAGCAAGGCGGTGGAGCCTGGAAGAAGAATAATCCACATGCAATAGATTTTATTATTTCTTAAAGCATACAAAAAGCGTAAAGGCTTATGCCCTTACGCTTTTGTATGGATAATTATTTACTTTCTTCTGTTGATGTATCTGCATCTTCAGTCGTTGTATCTGTTTCAGCAGAAGCTAAAAACTTATCTAACGCTGTTTTTAAATCTTCATCTTTAATCTTGATATCAGCATCTTTCATCATTTTCGCTACTTTTGTTAATAGCGTTGAAGTATCCGCTTTTGCTAGCTTTAATTGCTTTTCAAGCTCGGCTTTTTTATCTTCGTATGATTCTTTAATCTCACGCTTGTCCGTCACTTCGATGATATGATAGCCAAAGCTAGATTGAATCGGATCGCTGATAACGTTTTTTTTCAATGCGAAAGCACCTTCTAAAAACTGTTGATCCATATTAGTTGCTTTGTTAAACCAACCTAAATCCCCACCAGTTGTTTGTGCTGCTTGTTCAATAGAATACTCTTTTGCAACTTTTGCAAAATCTTTTCCAGATTCAAGTTCCGCTTTCACCTTTTTAGCAGTCTCTTCATCTTTTACTACTATATGACGAGCTTGGATTTCATTTTTGGTTTTTTCGTATTCAGCTTTAATTTCATCATCTGTTACTTCCACATCTTCAACTAATGCCTTTTCTTGCATCAATTTAAGTTCTAGGGATTTTTTGTACGAAGATTCTGTATCTCCTTGTTGTGCAATGACGGTTTCGAAGTTATCGCCATATTGCTTTTTGTCAGCTTCTAATTGATCGTTTATTTCATCTTCTGTCACTTCATATTTCGCTGATAGTACTTTTTTAATCATTAGAAATTGAAATGCTTGATCTCCTATAGATGCTTTCATTTCTTCATATAAATCATTTTGAGTGATATCTCCAACTTTAGAAGTAGCGATTACTTCGTCATTAGTTGCTGAATCATTACTACAAGCGCCTAATGCAAGAATTGATGCTGCAAGTGTGAATGTTAATACTGTTTTTTTCATGGAATTCTCTCCTAACTTCTTGTTGTTGCAGTTGTAAAACAAAAACCTAGCTAATTATACTTCAGGACAACCAATAGATCATTTATTATTTTCCAGTAATGAAAAGCGCGATTTGTATATAAAGTATGAGTAATTAGAATAGTTTTTTGATTAAAGGTATATAAAAATAGTACAACAAATCAAATAGATTCATCTTCAAATGTATAGAAGGCATTATAATTTTCTACAACGCTACCTTCAACAGAAATTTCCTGTCCTTCAACTAAGTTCATTTTTTCTAGTTGTTCTGTAGAAAAATTATTTAAATTGATGAAATAATTTTTGCCATCTATTCCTTTAATGTCTATTCCATCGAAGGAGATGTCTTTAATAGTCCCTTTAATTTGTTGTTCCTTTTGAACGGATGCTTCGATTGTTTTTCAGCAGATGTAGCGCCTGCTTGCAGTGGCGTTAGAACAGCCATTCCTATAGTAAGTGCAGAAGCAATCATCCAAGTTTTTTTAATCGGTTTTTTCATTTTTATTTCTCCTTGTATTTTAAAAATTAGTTGTTACCAATAATTAGACGGTTTACCATTGAAAAAAGTTAATTATTTTAATATAAGTTTTAAAATTAAAGAAGAGAACATAGGTTCAATCCGTGATGGATGGTCCTTTTTTTCCCCACCATGTATAGAGAATAAGGGTAGATAAAATGAAAATATGGCAAATTTCTTTTGTAAATCTGTCTTTTTTGGTGACAAATCATCTTGAGGCACGGCATATAAATGCGTGTACCAGCAAGAAGGCTGTTGAGCGTTTAGATAAGAAGTCGATTAATTCATCATCTATAGAAGAAACAGCAAATAGTGAGCGTCCAGTACCGTTTTATAACTGGCTTAACGAGCGTGATAGTTTTATTGGATGGAATGGATTGTTTTGTAAAACGACTTCAAAAAGGGAGTTTTAGTATCTAGGTGATATTGCAAAATAACAGAAACAATGGAGGTATGAAATTTAAAGATCCAAAGAATAGATCATGTAGGTGTAATCGTAAATGATCTCTCTGCCCTAAAAGCGTTTTTTCTCGATTTTGGACTTGAGGTGAAAGGGGAATGGAAGGAGAGTTAATGGGATATGCAGTTGGGCTTAATGAAGTTAAAGTAGCGTGTGTAGGATTGGGAACGACTGACGGTCAGACATGGATAGAGCTCATCAAATTTTATACACCGTCAGATGAAAAAGATATTCAGCAACCCTTTGCAAATACACTGCGTACCCGACATATTGCATTTACTGTTGAAGATATTGAAGCTGTTGTTGCCAAATTGAATAAGAAGTGTACGGAAATCTTTAGTGAGATACAGCAATATGAAGAAAGTTATAAATTTTTGCTACAATATTTTGACCTAGGTGAAAGGCAGTATGGATTGATAATTGAAAAAGAATTAATAAAATAAAAGCGGTGTAATATGAAAATAGTTATTTCCAGGAAAAATACTTATGGATAAAAGAGGAAGCAGACCACTTGGTACATACAGATTATACCACCAGTAGTACAGATGGATCTGATTTTAATTGACAATGATAATCATTATCGTTATTGTGGAAGTAGACTAGAATCCATATGTCCACCTATTCGCATTTTAGGGGTTATTTGATTAATTTATGCCAGCATGAAGATACCTAATACACAAATGAGTGTGGTGTCGCGCCGTTTAACCATATCCAATGCATTTTATACATATTTGTTGTAAATTATCCCAAATTTATACTTATGAGTTGTTATAATAGTTTTTTAGAAATTTAAGATGTATATATCAGATATTCTTTTTTGTGATAAATTATTTTATGTAATGAAGTAGAGGTGAACCATAGGTGAAGCAGGTGTTGGTAATTAAGAATGAACGGTCTTTAGCAAAGAAAATCGGAAGCGGTTTAAAGCAAGAAGGCTATTTCATTTTAACACTTCACAATGAAAATAAAGGTTTAAATATAGTATTTGAGCAAGATTGGGATATTATCATATTGGATTGGGATTCGTTAAGTATATCTGGACCGGAAATTTGCAGACAAATACGGGCTGTTAAAACGACCCCAATAATCATTGTGACCGACAATGTGTCCAGCAAGGACTGCATAGCAGGATTACAAGCAGGAGCAGATGATTATATAAGAAAACCGTTTGTGAAAGAAGAATTAGTAGCAAGGATAAAAGTTATTTTAAGAAGAGGGGACAGAATCCAGCCAATCGAGACTGATTACTTTCGGTTTAAAGATCTCTTCGTGGATGCATCCCGCAATATTATGACAAAAGGTGGCGAAAATCTCCCGCTTACTAATCGCGAGTATGATTTACTTGTATTTTTAATCAAGAATAAAAATACAATATTGAGCCGTGAAATGCTTTTGAACCAGGTTTGGGGATATGACGTAGCAGTTAATCCAAATGTAGTGGATTTATATATTGGGTATTTAAGAAAAAAGCTAAAGTGCGAGAAGAAAGACAGATATATTCAAACAATCCATGGCAGGGGCTATTCAATGATTGACTAGTAAAAATAAGATAATAGGTCAAGTACAGTTTGTCACAGTAATCAATAATAAACATAATCGAAAAAAAACGAGTAAAACAGTTTCAACCAGTTTTGCTCGTTTTTTTTGTTCTATTAAATCTGATAACCAAACAGTTTCTAAAAGATATTTTAAAGAGACGGAAACTATAAAAAGAATACTTCACGTATAACTTTTATGTAGCCAATCTATGCTTGAACGCAATTTTTTTTATAAACTTATATCTTTCACAGGATTTTCACAGAATTAAAGACTATACTATTCCACAGAACGACCAAATGAAAATGATTATCAATAGCAATTGAGAGGGTAGCAATTACTATCCAATTCAATCTATAGAATTCATCATTCTCAAAATAAATTACATAAGGAGTATATGTATGAAGAAATCTATGTTTTTAAAATTTGTTGGTATTATCGCAGTTTTGACATTGATGTTAGTAGCTTGTTCAGATTCAAGTAATAAATCTAATCAAGAGTCAAAGTCTAATGAAGATAATGGAAGTAAAGAGGTTGCTAAACCTGCGACGGTTGAAATCACTGATGCTCATGGAACTGTTACTGTTCCTGTAAATCCAAAGAATGTAGTTGCTTTGGATAATAGAACTTTTGAAACTTTAGCTGATTGGAAAATTGACTTAGTGGCTGTTCCAAAGGATGTAATGCCTGCGGATTCACCATATGTAAAGGACGATTCAGTTAAAAATATTGGAAATCACCGCGAACCAAATCTTGAAATTATAGCAGCTGCAAACCCTGAACTTGTAATCATCGGCCAAAGATTTGCTGGCTATTACGAAGAGATCAAAAAATTAGTGCCAAATGCAGTTGTTATTGATCTTAATGTAGATGTTTCTGAGGAAGCTGCTACGCCTGGGGAAAACTTAGTAAATGGACTTAAAGATTCTACAATTGCTTTAGGAAAAATTTTCGATAAAAATGAAGAAGCTAAACAAGTGGTAGCTGATTTTGATAAAGTTATTGAAGATGCTAAATCTGCTTATAATGGAAAAGATAAAGTTATGAGTGTTATCGTTGGTGGTGGGGATATTGGTTTTTCAGCTCCTCATTCTGGACGTGTTTGGGGACCAATGTATGAAATTTTCGGTTGGGCACCAGCATTAGAAGTTGCCGATTCTACTTCAGATCATAAAGGTGATGAAGTTTCTGTTGAAGCTATTGCACAAAGTAATCCTGATTGGCTTTTCGTATTAGATCGTGATGCTGCAATATCTGGTGAAGAAGATTCAGTTCCTGCTCAGGATGTTATTGCAAACTCACCTGCTCTTCAAAAAACAACTGCTGTTTCTAAAAAACATATTGTTTATGCACCAGCAGATACTTACACAAATGAATCGATTCAGACTTATATAGAGTTGTTTGAAAACCTTGCAAATACTTTAGCTAAAGCTAAGTAGTGTAAAGGAGTATAAAATAGTGCTGAAAAATGTAACTTCTAGGGTTGAGATAAATTCTCAACCCCAGTTTTATAACTACAATAAGATATGGACAAAACCTTTTATATTAGCGATTATAGTTGTTATTATTTTAGGCATTATATCACTGTTTACTGGAGTGTATGATATACGTGGACAAGAGGATGGAATGGAGATGTTTTTCATAACTCGTGTTCCGAGAACAGCTGCACTAATGCTTACTGGAGCTGCAATGTCAATGGCAGGACTCGTAATGCAACTGATCACACAGAATCGTTTTGTTGAACCTACTACAACAGGGACTATTGAATGGTCAGGTTTAGGGCTGCTTTTTGTTTATTTATTATTTCCTGCTCCGACTTTAGTACTAAGAATGACTGGTGCAATCATTTTTTCTTTTATAGGAACTATGATTTTCTTTTTATTTTTAAGAAGAGTTAAACTTCGCTCGTCTTTAATTGTTCCGATTATTGGATTGATGCTTGGAGCAGTTATTTCTGCAGTGTCCACTTTTATGGGACTCTTTTTTCAAATGACGCAAAGTATTGAAACTTGGTTTGTAGGTTCTTTTGCGGCTGTTCAGGTGGGAAGATATGAATATTTATGGCTAATTGTTATCGTTACTTTGCTTATTTTTATTTATGCTAATAGATTGACTTTAGCTGGACTAGGAGAAGATATCGCAACAAGCCTTGGTGTTAATTACAACAGGATTGTTCTTTTTGGGACTGTTCTCATTTCTTTTGCAGTTGGAATTGTTGCAGCTGTTATTGGAAACTTACCTTTCTTGGGTTTAATTGTCCCAAACATTGTTTCAATGTTTAGAGGCGATGATCTTAGGAGTAATTTACCTTGGGTATGTGTGATAGGAATGGGGACTATAACTGCCTGTGACATAATTTCTCGAACAATTATAATGCCTTTTGAAGTACCTGTTTCTTTAATACTTGGAACAGTGGGGTCAGTCGTGTTTATTACTATTTTATTGAGACAAAGAAAACCAAGGAGGCACCGATGAACACATTGGAAGATAGAAATAAAGAAAATGTCGAAATCGATTCTAGCCTTCATAATGATAATAGATCAGCTAGGGCTTTTCGTTCTAAGAAGGAAGAAAGACGTTATTGGATTTTGCTAATAACATTGATTGCTTTGGGCATCCTTTCTTCATATGGACTTTTAGTTTATAACAATCCAGTTCCAGTAGATTCACCTTCTTTTATCCCAGTTGTTATGAGAAGGATAGTAGCTCTTGTTGCAATGATTATTGCTGCAGTTTGTCAGAGTTTGTCGACGGTTGCTTTCCAAACGATTACGAATAATAGGATTATAACTCCTTCGCTTTTAGGTTTCGAAGCACTTTACTCAACAATTCATACTAGTACAATATTTTTCTTTGGTGCTAGTGCATTGATAAATTTTAGTGGAATTGGATCATTTTTATTTCAAGTTGTTGTTATGGTCTTGATGAGTTTGATCCTTTATGGATGGCTGCTTTCTGGTAAATATGGGAACTTGCAACTTATGCTTTTAGTTGGAATTATTATGGGCACTGGACTAAATTCTGTGTCAACTTTCATGAGAAGACTACTTGCGCCTTCTGAATTTGATATTTTACAGGCAAGATTGTTTGGTTCTGTTAACAATGCAGATTCTGCATATTTTCCTATTGTAATTCCTATAGTAATAATTGTAGCATTACTACTTCTTGCTCATTCTAAGAATCTAAATATATTGTCACTAGGAAAGGATGTTGCTACTTCTTTTGGAGTTAAATATCAATCTAGTGTAATTTATACGCTTGTATTAGTTGCTATTTTGATGTCAATTTCAACAGCTTTGATTGGACCACTTACTTTCTATGGCTTTTTAGTAGCGACTTTGAGCTATCAGGCGGCGTCAACTTATGATCATAGATATATTTTTCCAATGGCTCTTGCTATAGGATTTTTGATAATAACGGGTGCATACTTTTTGATGTATCATGTATTCCATGCTCAAGGTGTAGTTTCAGTTATTATCGAATTATTTGGTGGAATAATATTTTTAACTGTAGTTTTAAGGAAGAGGGCTTTATGATAAAAATTGATAATGTTAAAAAGTTCTATACTGATAAAGTAAAAATAGGACCTTTGAATATTGAAATACCAAAAGCGGGTTTTACTTCTTTAATTGGTCCAAATGGTGCTGGAAAATCTACGACACTTTTGATGATTGGAAGACTTTTGGATATAGAGGAAGGTCAAATTCAAGTAGCTGATATGGATATTTCTGGATCTAAATCAAAAGACTTAGCAAAAATTTTGACTATATTACGACAAGAAAATCATTTTGTAACTAGGCTTACTATTAGACAACTAGTTGGATTTGGACGATTTCCTTATTCAAAGGGAAGATTAACAAAAGAAGATGAGGCTATTATTTCTAAATATATCGATTTTTTAGACTTGACTGATTTAGAAGATCGATATTTAGATGAGCTTTCAGGTGGTCAAAGACAAAGGGCATATGTAGCAATGGTTTTATGCCAAGAGACTGAATATGTACTTTTGGACGAGCCTCTGAACAACCTTGATGTTGCTCGTTCTGTTCAAATGATGGAGCATCTGAGACGTGCGGCTAATGAATTTGGAAGAACAATTCTGACTGTTATGCATGATATAAATTTTGCAGCCAAATATTCTGATAGAATTTGTGCTATGAAAGATGGACAAATTGCCGCTTTTGGAACAGTAGAAGAGGTTATGGATTCGAAGATTTTGACAGATATTTTCGAAACAAAAATAGAAATTATCGAAGGTCCTTATGGGCCAATCGCTGTTTATTAGTTACGAAATTTTTAAAAAAGAAGCATCTCAAAAAATGAGTATGCCAAAAAAACTAATAGAAAATTAAAATATTTACTGTAGCTGCATAGATCATAACAGCTACTCTAGTTGAAGTTGCTGTCTGTATTTTACAGGCGGCAGCTTTTTTAAATGCCATTGCCCACGAGAATGATTGAAGTATGTCATAACGAGAAATTTAGTGAAATTAGCCATTAAAAAAATCTGATTTCAAATCAAGCATTACTCAATAATAGAAAGGCTTAGGAGTTGTTCCTAAACTTTTTTGAGGTTTTAAATGAAAGAAATGTTATTTAAGATCATTGAGTTGCACAGGCAGCTCTTTTTTATTGAACTCCCATGAAAGAACTTAATCATCTTTCATTTTCTGTGGTGAAGAGCTGATTTTTGCGCCTCATGGATGGCTAACGGTGCAGTTTAGTTAAGCAACAGTAGTGAGTTTTTGTTAAGATGATGTTAGGAACAATTATCGATATCAAGCGTGGAGCATTCAAGCACGAGTGAAGCCAACACTTCTGCTTGTCCTTCATATCCTCGTGCATTTTGTTTGCCCCACTTGTTGCCGATACGCCATTTCGATTGATTGCCTTTACAGATTTTCCGAACGAGAAAGCCCATGCAGGGTGTAGCCCGTCTTTAGACATAGGGATGAAAGTGAGGTCAGACAAGAGATAGCTTTTGCTACCTTAATTGTCTGAAAGGGTGTTATCCTTCATGTATAGACAAGTAAAAGTCTTTAAAACACGCTCGTTCATTGAAAATTGGATATTGTATATGGTTCGATAGCCTAATTCATGCTATCGGTAAAACAATATGTGTCGTCAAGAAAAAGACGCTAAAACACATCGAACGAAACCAACTATACGTTATGGTAAAAGTAGCGTAGCCCTATCTGCTATATGCACTGGATAGGGAGGGGTAATGGGATACCCCAATCTTGAGAGCTGTTCAAAACAGAAATGGACTGCGAACGCTTAGTTACTCAGGAATCCCACTGACATTAGTCAGCTTGTCCCTTTAGGGGTGGGAGTCTCAATAGAGTTACTAATAATACTGTCAGAATCGATAGCAATATGAATTGTTTCCATGTCATCATGACCAATTTAGTATGAGTTTCTTCTTTAGAATATAAGCTTTTGACGTAGACTCTCTATCATTTCTAAGCTACTATTAGTCATCTTTTATCACACTCAAGTACAGATCTAACGAATCTTCCACTTCGATTGCAACAAGTTTGATAAAATCGTGATAGTCCTTTTGTGTATGTGCCTTATCTAACGCATCATAATAGGATAAACGATTAACAACCTTAATGACAACAGGGGGGAATTCATCCTTCATCAATTCTAAGTTGAGCAAAAGGCGTGCTGTACGACCATTGCCATCAATAAATGGATGAATCCCTACAAAAATGGCATGTAACATCGCCCCACGCTCAACTGGATGCAAGGTTTGTCCTTCTGTTTCATACCACTGCATCATTTTCTCCATCTCTTCTTGAATGAGGTAAGGAGCAGGGGGTACATGGGCTGCCCCAGAAATAAAGACTTGTTGATCGCGGTATATGTCAGCATAGTGATCATCTATTCCTTTTAGGACAAGACGATGTAGATTTTTGATCTGCCATTCGGATAGGGCTTCTTCTTTATGCACAATTTCCTCAACATATGCAATCGCATCACGGTGGTTTATAACTTCTAAATGCTCTCGCATCGTTTTCCCACCTACTGTAATACCTTCCAAAACGACTTTTGTTTCGTTCATCGTGAGTGTATTGCCTTCAATCGCATTGGAATTATATGTCCATTCCACTAGTAGCTTCTCACGTAAGCTCTTTAGAGTATAGGGTGGTAAAGGACGTTTCTTGTTTAATAAAGCTTTTTTCTCTTGCACGACACGAAGTACATCATTCATTGAAATCGCCCCTTCACGTTTAATTGGAGTTTCTTCTATTATATTGTGTCATCATCATTTAACGCACGAAAAGTTGTCCATCCAGTATTGTTTGTCGCTTCTTTAAATTTCTCCAATAATTCTTGCCCGCTGAAACCTTTTTCGATTAAACTCGCCAACAGTTGCTCCGCAAAATCATCAGGTACTTTATGAACCGGTTTAATGAGCAGTCCATCATCGACTAATTCAACTGTTACTTCTTCCTCCATTTGTAATGCATCGAAATAAACTTTTGGAATCGTCATCTGACGTTGCTTCGATATTTTTACTTTTTTTAGTTCATTCAAAGCAAAGACCTCGTTTCTATATAATGGTATTCTTTATTATAAATAAAATTATTTATAGAATAAAGAAATTAGATTGCGATATTTTAAATTGATTTCTTTGAATTTTAATAGAAATGAATAGCCGTTCAAAGACAAAAAACAATCTTTTTTAGACGTATGATTTAATTATTGGGATTGAACACGTTGAAATAAAGAAGTGACCTGCACCGGGTGCGAAAAACAATTCGTAAAATTAACTACAATTTAAAACCTTTGACCATCATAAATATTAAAAGGCTGTGTCAAACTTCCAATCATTGAGACACACATAAACACTTTTTAGACCGCTTGATTCTCATATTCAATGGGCGTTAAGGCCTAATTTTTCTTGTATCCGTTCCTCATGTTGATTTGAAATTAAGTTCGATAAGAACGTTTTGTGAATTTCTTGATCATTTAACGAAACCTTGTAAAAGTTTTTTTAAAAAAATGAACTATTTATAATGCTAAATTGTTACTTGTGTAGAAAACGGAAAAGGAGGTGGGATTGTGGAACAAATTAGCGATGAGAGGGTTTTGTTTCAAACATATTATAAAGACGTCTTCAGAGCTTGCTATTACATGCTTCAAAATAAATACGATGCAGAGGATCTATGTCAGGATGTATTTGCAAAAGCTTTGAGTGAAGATTTTCGAGCTATACAAAATCAAAAATCTTGGTTACTTAGTATTGCTATGAATATGTCTCGAAATTATTTAAAGAAAATGAACAGACTGCTTTTAAAAGAAAATTTTGATTTCCTATCATTTATAGGAGTTGACAATACCCAAAATATTGAGCGAACAATACAGCTCAATGAAAATAAAAGTGAGTTAGTCGATTTAATGAACAAACTGCCTGTTCGTATACGGAAGGTAATGGTATTGAAATATGTGCATGATTGTAAAGATAGAGAAATTGCTGAAATTTTAAAAATCCCTGAGGGGACGGTTAAATCGAGGCTTTTTAAAGGTAAAAAATTAACGAAAAAGTTTATCCAAGTAGATGAAAATTTATTATTTGAATGGAGGGATCATCGTGAGTAATATGGAAGATTTAATAAAAGAAAAAGTGAAGAGCGATCAAGTAGATTATCCTAATGAGAATGAAATGTGGAATAAAATCGTTCGTAAACAACAAAATCATAATTATAAAACTAAAAAACATAGCTATAAACCACAAGTTATATTAACTGCCATTTTGTTTACAATTGTTTTATCAGCCACACCTGTATTTGCTAAATATACAACAGAAATCTTGGACTGGATGCGAAATATGAATAGAACAGGCGTTATTACTTCTTTAGAAAATGGATTTGGACAGGAAGTCAATAAAACTGTAGAAAACGAAGCTGGTGTATTAAATATTCATAATGTAATTTCAGATCAAAATGGGACAACTATTAACTTTAGCTTAGATATTGATCACGATTTTCCAATAGATTATGCAGACTTCGAACAAGCATTACTCAAAATAAGTGACGGCAAAGAAATAAAGATGGAGGCTAACGCAGTATATAATCAGGAAACAGATCAATTAGTAGGCATTCTAAAAACAGATGAGGAAATCCCACACAACAGCGATGTTACACTTCAACTTGGTGGTGTAAAGGAGATACAGCAGAAAAGTGTAGAGTTAAAAAATGTAGTTCAATCGAACGCGTTCCCTGAAAAGATTACTATTAATCAAGATGGAATATCACAAATAGAATTCACTTCAAATGGATATCAAAACGGACAATATACATTGGATTATCTTATTGACCTGGAAGAGACCAATAACATAGAAGACGCATATGTATCTTATAAAATTCAAGATGAAACCATTGCGAGTTTTGGCGTCACTCATAAACGTCCTCAAGCAAATGTCATTAAAAGAAGTGATTCACTAGAGATACAAAAAGAAGAGGTAGAAAAATTAGGCGTATTTTTAAGTTATACTGATACAGTAAGTTATAAACCAGAAACGTGGAACCTAGATTTCCAATACAATCAGGATCTTGCTAAAAAGTCTACTTTTGTTATGGATATAGACGAAAAAATTGAGATAGGCTCTCAGCAACTTCAATTTAATGAGCTTGTCATTACACCGAGTAATATGAAGCTTTATTTTGATGAAAAATATACAGATTCTAACTCTAATATAGCTCATTTCAATTATCGTCAGTTTAAATTACGAATTGGTGAGCAAGAATTATTGGGAGATTATTATACAGATTATATTTCCTTTGAAACACAGGGGCTGATAAAGGATATTACAGATAAAGAAATTTCACTTACTTTAAATGATGTGAAGGTTTCTTATGAAGCTAAAAAGCAAGACAAAGTAGAGCTAACAAATATTTCTGATGTGCCAAAGACTATAAAAACAGAATTAAACGGGTATCCAATTGATGTTACCTACTATTCTAATGGTAATGATTTAATTGTTGAATCAGAAAGTAAGAACGAGCAATTTGGTGGTATCACACAAAATGTTATTTATCAGAATGGCCAAAGAATCTTTGCTGAAACTCGTTCTAATGATGGAGTGTTAAGAACACATAAACAAGTAGAAACATTTAAAAATATTAAGGATAAAGATATTACATTAAACTTCTTCCTTTATACTGTCAATGAAGATCGAGCTAAAACTATTATTTTACAGTAAATCGTTTGCAGTGTAGATTTAACTTCTCTCAGCAAGTGTTTTATGTAACGTAAGTGAAACGGCAGTTACAAGTGTTTTATGTAACGTAAGTGAAACGGCAGTTACAAGTGTTTTATGTAACGT
>NZ_JBHJTF010000050.1:0-31906 GCF_042267565.1 Lysinibacillus sp. NPDC056232
GTAAGTGAAACGGCAGTTACAAGTGTTTTATGTAACGTAAGTGAAACGGCAGTTACAAGTGTTTTATGTAACGTAAGTGAAACGGCAGTTACAAGCGTTTTCGTAGCGACAGTATACGACTGATTGATGTTTTATGGCAGATTAGCGAGACTGTAAAGAATTGTACGACATCTAAAGGAACGCTACTTTAAGGCGCATGATAATAAAAGGAAGATTCAATTGAGTATAGAAAAAGCGTGTTTTGATTAATTCAAAATACGCTTTTCTATTTCCTTATCTATCAAGCTTAATTAAGTTCATTTAACTTCTTTCAGCAAATGTTTTCTGTACCGAAAGCCTAGCGACAGGTACAGGTGTTCAAACACCCTAGTTAGCAAAAAACTATCAAGATGAGGAAGTGGAATCGTAGTAAAAAAACTTTTTATATAAAATTCACCAACATTTAGAGAACTAGTCAAATATTTTTCAAATAAAGAATAATTGTGATATTATTTTAAGAAACATGATTTAATAGCGGAGGATAAATTTTTTATGAAAGTACTTGTAGTAGATGATTCCGTGTTTTCTCAAAAAACAACTATACAAACATTAAAGTCTATTTACCTTGATGCTGTTTATGAAACAGCAAATGATGGTGTTGAAGGTATTGAAGTATTTGCAACCTTTCTACCTGATCTTGTATTTATGGATTTATTAATGCCTAAGATGAGTGGACAAGAGGCAATTAGACAATTATTAGAGAAATACCCAACGGCTAAAATTATCGTGCTTTCAGCTGATGTGCAATTGGCGGTTCGTGATGAGGTTTTATCTGCTGGAGCGGTAGCATTTATAAATAAACCGATAAATGTTGCGAAACTGAAGGAGATAGAATTATTGATAGAAGGGTGATTTAGTTGTTGACAACAACACAAGAGGATATATTGAAAGAGCTGTATAATGTATTTGTCGGCGAGGCAGCTAACTTATTATCAGAAATTCTTCAAAAAAGAATTTTTTTGTCAGTACCAGAGATAACGTTACTAGGGTTACAAGAATTAAAGTCTGGCAAGCAAGAAGAGCTGACTCCTGTAATGAATGGTACAGTACTATCTACCTCTTTAAAGTTTGGTAATGTCTTTTCTGGTAGAGCAGATTTTATTTTTCCGGCAGAGCAAATTAAATATTTAACCGCGCTTTGCTTAGGGGAAGAATATACAGAAGAGGATGAAGAGCTTTCATTTAATGATGAGGATTTTGATGTTGTAAAGGAAATAGGCAATATCATTCTAAATTCCATTATGGGTGGTATGGGAAGCCTGCTGGAGATGAAGCTAGAGTATGATGTGCCACAGGTAATTTTACATAATGAAGGAGAGTTTTATAAAACACTTACTAGCTCCGGGGATAGCAATGTATTATTACTTTATGTAAGTTTTGATGTGGATAATTCAAAGGTGCTAGGCATAATTTTAATTAAGTTTTCATTAGAATCAATCGAATTTTTAATTCGAAAAGTGGACGAGATTAGTAGGGATTTGGATGAATGATTTATATGTAGCGATCGTCAATCAGCTAGATAATGGCATTATTCTATTGGATGAGCAATTGAACATTCAATTATGGAATAAATGGTTAATCAAGTACACAGGTAAAAGTGAAGAAGAGGTTAAAGGTTTACCGATCACAACAGTTGTTCCACGTTTTGATAAAAAGATTTATGCCTATATGTTTGAAAAGGCTTTGTTGGATAAACAAAAAAGCTTTTGCTCAGCAGCAATGCATCAATATTTTGTGGAAAATAAGTGTGCAAAGATGAAGCCAACTCGTCAAAATATTTTAATTCAACATATACAAATAGAGCATACATCGCATTTAATGATAGAACTTTATGATGTATCTAATCACTATAAGCGCATTCAAAACTTAAATAAGTATTTAAAAAGTTCGATTGATCTTTCCAAAAACTTGGAGCACTTTGTTTATTATGATAGTTTAACGAATCTACCGAATCGTAAATTTATGTTAGATCGTTTAGAGCGTTTAATCGAAGAGGATAAGGTATTTTTACTATTTTTCATAGATTTGAATGGCTTTAAAGCTGTAAATGACCAGTATGGACATCTACAGGGAGATTTATTACTACAAATGTTTGCGGAACGGTGCAATCAATTTTCTCAAAAGCAGGAAGTTTGGGCACGTCTTGGCGGAGATGAATTTGTGTTATTAGTTGAACATATGACCACGGCAAATGAAGTTGAACCGTATACAGAAAAAGTACACGAGTTATTACGGGAGCCGTTTATCATTGAGGAACAGCAAATTGTGATTTCAGCAAGTATTGGCTGTGCGCGTTTCCCACAAGATGGGGCTACAGCAAAGCAATTATTGAATGTGGCAGATTATCAAATGTATCTTCAAAAAGCAAAGAGATAGCATAAATAAAATAGATTGTCGAACTTCATCAAGGTACAATTTTGGCATAAAGCGGCACTCTTGGTTTTGATACAATTATTGTATCAAAACAAGAGTGCTTTTTGTTTTGATTAAGATCGATGTTACGCATTTAACCGGTGATATTGTTTTATGATTAGCAAATTTCAATGAATCAATAACAAGCGGATCCCATGTCTAATTAACATATGGTACCCGCTTGTTTCTTTCATTTTAATGCTAAAAAAGGATAGTACACATAAATAAAAGTTCAGCTACCAATTGATTTACATAGGAAAAGGAAACAAATTTATAAATCTACTATTTTGATGTAATTGATAAATCATTCATACGTTCAAATTATTTAACATTGAGAGTTAAATTATAGTAAAGGTATTGGTAAAATTATTAACAAAAAATGTTGGCGATGATTTTGAAAAAATTATTCAATGAATAGGATTTTAATTGAAAGGTTGAATGATATAAGTATTTAAAGCTCCATAATGGTTATCCTATTCGAAAATAAAGCAATATTAACAAAAATAACATAATTAACAAACGTAATAAAAATATTGGAAAGTTACACAAAAATGTCACAAAAATAATAAAAATATCAGTACATTTAAAAGATAATATTCCGATATTTAATAATGTCTAATGTCTATAATTACGGTCCTCTTTCTTTAAAAAGTAAAAGCTCTATTAAACCGGATGTTATTTGAATAGTAATACTAGAATAACATTAGGAATTCCTAAAAAGCAAAAAAATATTATTGTAATAGAGCATTAAGAGATAGTAACAGGAGGAACAAAATGAGAAATTTTTTCGAAGATCAGTACATAAATATTGATCAACAACTAATAAACTTAGTCAGTGAAATTAGTGAATATAAAGGTATGTTGACCGCTTATCAAGAGCAAAGACCTGATATATTCACTAGCCTTGAAAAAGCTATACCCCTACAATACATAAAAAACTATATTTCAGTTTATGAGGATATAAAAGTTTCAAATAAGCGATTAAAAGAGCTTATATTAGACGATATGATACCTCAATCAATTTCGGAAGATGCAATATATTGTTATTATGAAACACTCACTCTTGTACATAAAAAATCTTGCACTTTTTCTATTAGTCCGGATACTATACAAGAATTGCATTTTCAATTAATTCATTATAATACCTCTGACAGTGCAAAATGGCGCCAAAAGCCATTTCCTATCCCAGGAATTCCTGAAAAAGGGATGCACACGATTTGTTATCGTCCTCTTCCACCTGAAAATATTCCACAGGCTGTAGAACAATTATGCAACCAGTACAATTTATTAAACCGTAAAAAAGAGTTACCTACACTTATATTGATAGCTCGTTTTATATTGAATCTTTATTGCATAATCCCTTTTAGTCAGGGCAATGGTAGATTAACACTTATGTTCATCCAATTGCTATTAGTAAAAAGCGGACATACATTTGTAAAATATGTTTGTTTAGATGAATATATAAAAAAAAGAGAAACCGAATACTATGAAGCCATATTTAAATCTTCGGTTAATTGGTACTGTAATGGGCATAATATGAATTTCTGGTTAAAAGAGTTCTTAATGATTATTTTAGAGGCTTATAAAGATCTACATAGCAGAGTACTGGATTCTATATGTAAACATACTAAGGTAGAGCGAATTCAGAATTTCATTCATAATCAACAACAACCTTTTACAAAAGAGTGCATTCGAAGCATTTATCCAGATATAGCCGAAAGCACAATTAGTAAAGCTTTAACTGATTTGCAATTATTAGGTGAAATTAAACTTATTTCAAAAGGAAGAAATGCGCGCTGGATGAAAGTCCAATCTTAATCTACACCTTTTCAGGTCGGGCTAATAAGTTTCTACTAAACAAATCAAAATCTAATCTATGAACCAATTGCCAATCTTTAATAAGCAATTGGTTCTTTACGTTTCAATCTAGAAACATGAAAAATCTCAAAAGTGCGTTGTAACTACTAGTCAAGGATACCCCACAGTAATGAAAATTAAGAAGGTGCTATCTACAGTTAATATCTGTTACCAGAAAAGTCCTATCGGGATCAATACGTCAAAATTTTAAAGAATTACTCCAATTCACTTATTCCCCAATTATCAATAAAAATATGTCAATATTTAGTCGTCTGACAACTGAATTTCGCTTTATTGTGACACATTCATATGAATAATGTTAATATTAATCTATTTTTTAGAATCAAAATAACAGAAAATAACCTATTCTGTACATAATATAGGTTATTTCGCTGTTATTTGCTAAAAAATGTGTACATGGCTAAAATTTACATCATAGGAAATAGGAAGAATATTTCCTAAACTTAAGTAAATTGGAGGTGCTCAAAATGTATAAAAAATCGTATGAATTATTGTGAAAAATATCATATAGGGAGGTAAATAGAATGAAAAAGAAATTAATTACAGGATTAATGATAACATCCATTGTTGCAACAGGAGTTATTCCTGTACATACTTTTGCAACGCCTGTTGCTCAAGCAGAAATTCAGGAAGAGAACATGATTCTTTCTTCATCTTTAAGAAAATTAGGTGCACAATCTAAATTAATCCAAATGTATATAGACCAATCTTTAATGAACCCTAATGTACAGCTAGATGAAGTACCAGCTTTAAATACAGAGCAATTCCTAATAAAACAAGATATGAAAGAATGGACATCGGAACTCTATCCAAAGTTAATTCTAATTAATTCAAAAAGTAAAGGATTTGCCACTAAATTTCATAGCTATTATCCAACATTAAAAGAATATGTAGATAATAAGGGAGATAAGGAAGGTTTCTTGGATAGACTGGATGTCCTTCAAGAAATGGTTATGACAAACCAAGAAAATGTTCAATATCAAATTAATGAATTAACAGATCTTCAATTACAGCTTGATAAAAAGCTTAAAGATCTCGATACTGATGTGGCAAAAGCTCAGGAAGTACTTAGTTTAGAAGGAACAGGGAAGATAGACAAGCTAAAAGGTGAATTACTAGATACTAAAAAATCAATTCAAAATGATTTGCAAGAAATAGCATTTCTACCAGGAGCTTTAAATGAACAAGGACTAAAAATATTCCAAGAGATCTATAGTCTTTCAAAAGATATCATTGAACCAGCTGCTCAAACAGCGGCGGCAGCGTATAACAAAGGAAAAGAAATTAACAACACTATTTTAGAAGCAGAGAAAAAAGCAGAGCAAGAAGCAAAAGAAAAGGGTAAATCTGCCTTAGAGATTGAAGCTGCCAAAAAAGAAGCTCGTGAAGCAATTGAGAAAAATAATAAAGGTGAAATTGCAGCAGCAGCAGCTACAAAAGCGAAAGAGTATGACCTTATGAAAGTAATCGACCCAGAAAAAATCAAAAAAACATATAGTACCTTCGCTGAAGTGAATAATCTAAAGGCAGAACAACGAGCATATTTAGATGATTTAGAGCAGCAAAACCAAAAATTATATGATTTAACAACGAAACTATCGATAGCAGATTTACAAAAATCAATGCTTCTTCTTATGCAACATGATTTGAATACATTTGCTAGCCAAGTGGATGTAGAACTTGACCTATTGAAACGCTATAAAGAAGATTTGAATTTAATAAAAAGTAGTATCACAAAATTAAATACTGATGCTGATACTGCTAACAATCTATCTCAAAAAGATACATTAAGACGATTAAAAAATGGTATTAGTCAACTTGAAGAACAGGTTCATAAATTTTGATATTTTATCGAAAAATTAGGAGGAGATTAGATTTGAAGAAATTTTCATATAAGGTGTTAACCGTGGCCACTTTGGCAACGGTTATAACCGCAACTAACAGTGGTACTATTCAGGCGCTTGCGCAAGAACGGATCGTTCAAGAACAGAAAATAGGGAATTATTATTCATTAGGACCTGAAGGACTGAAGAAAGCGTTAGCTGAAACAGGTTCTCATATTCTTGTAATGGATTTGTACGCAAAAACAATGATTAAACAGCCGAATGTAAACCTATCCAATATTGATTTAGGTTCTGAAGGGGGAGAATTAATCAAAAATATTCATCTTAATCAGGAACTGTCTCGAATCCATGCGAATTATTGGTTAGATACAGCGAAGCCAAAAATTCAAAAGACAGCACGTAATATTGTAAATTATGATGAACAATTTAATAATTATTACGACACATTAATAGACACTGTACAAAAGAAAGATAAGGAAGGGCTAAAAGAAGGTATTGGTGATTTAATCAGTACGATTGATAGAAATTCAAAAGAAGTTACAGAAGTAATTAAGATGTTAGAAGCCTTCAAAACAAAGCTATATACAAATACTATAGATTTTAAAAATAATATTGGTGGTCCAGATGGGAAAGGTGGATTAACGGCAATATTAGCGGGAAAACAAGCATTGATTCCACAACTTCAAGCTGAAATTGAGAATCTACGTTCCACTCAGAAGGCCCATTTTGACGATGTATTAGCATGGTCAATTGGTGGAGGATTGGGAGCAGCTGTTTTAGTTATTGGAACTATTGCAGGAGGGGTAGTCATTGTTGTGACAGGCGGAACAGCAACACCGGCTGTTATAGGGGGCCTTACAGTTCTCGGTTCAGCTGGTATTGGTTTAGGAACGGCAGCTGGTGTTACGGCATCTAATCATATGAACTCCTATAACGAAATTTCCAATAAAATCGGAGAACTAACGATGAAAGCCGATTTCGCTAACCAAGCAGTTATTGCACTTACTAACGCCAAAGACACTTTGACATATCTGTATCAAACAGTGGATCAAGCGATAATGTCTCTAACGAATATTCAGCAACAATGGAATACAATGGGCGCAAATTATAAAGATTTATATGATAATATCGATCAAATGCAAGAACATAAGCTCTCTTTAATACCAGATGATTTAAAAGCGGCTAAACAAAGTTGGAATGATATTCATAAAGACGCGGAATTTATTGCAAAAGATATTGCTTTTAAACAAGAAGCTAAGAATTGAAAATAAAATAATATAGGAGGAATATAAAATGAATAAAAAATCTCTTTACAAAGTACTCGCTGTATCGACGTTTTTAACTTTGACAACAACTTCTGTAATCTCTCCAGTAGCAGTATTTGCAGAGACAAGTAAAATTGAGCAAACAAGCAATAGTGATACTTCTCTTTCAGCAGATGAAGCGAAGATGAGAGAAACCTTGCAAAAGGCGGGGCTTTTTGCAAAATCTATGAATGCCTATTCTTATATGTTAATTAAGAATCCAGATATCAACTTTGAAGGAATTAATATTAAGGGCTATCCAGATTTACCTGGTAAAATTGTACAGGATCAAAAGGATGCAAGAGCACACGCCCTTACATGGGATACAAAAGTAAAAAAACAGCTGATAGATACATTGACAGGTATTATTGAATACGATACAAAATTCGAAAATTATTATGACATAATTGTAGAGGCCATTAATACAGGAGATGGAGAGACATTAATAGAAGGAATAACAGATTTACGAGAAGAAATTCAACAAAATCAGAAGTATGCACAACAATTAATAGTAGAATTAACTAAATTAAGAGATGCTATTGGACAAGATGTAAGAGCATTCGGCAGTAACAAAGATCTTTTACAGTCGATTTTAAAAAACCAAGGGGTTGCAGTTGAGGATGATCAAAAGCGCCTAAATGAAGTTTTAGAGTCAGTAAACTATTATAAGAAATTAGAGTCTGATGGCATAATAACAGTATCTGTACCCTCTATACCTACGTGGATTGCTGGTGGTATTATGTTAGGGGTAGCAAGAGATCAATTAGGTCAATTAGAACCGTTATTAGCACAATTAAGACAGACAGTGGATTATAAAACAACATTAAATCGTGTAGTTGGAGTTGCACATAATAATATAAGTGAGATGTACAATGCACTTGATGATGCTATTAATGCTCTTACTTTTATGTCTACGCAATGGAATGACTTAGACTCTCAATATTCGGGGGTACTGAGACATATCGAGAATGCATCTGATAAAGCGGAACAAAATAAATTCAAATTTTTACTACCTAACTTGAAATCAGCTAAAGACAGCTGGAGAACATTAAAAATAGATGCAGACACATTAAAAGCAGGGATAAAAGAGTTGAAAATATAACTCATTGTTACTCCTGCTAATTAATAAAATAAGAGTAAACAAAAGAGCGAGAAGTTAGTCACTTCTCGCTGCTTTACGTACCCAAACTAAAAGTACAATAAAAAGCTGTTGAAAACCCATCTAGTGAAGACGTTAAATTAGGCATAATTGATTCATAAATCCAACAATAAATGTGGAACAGATAGCGTGATTTATATCAATAAATCTGATACGACCTGAATAATCAGCAAGAAAAAAATGATTGGTAATAAAATTTGAATCCACCTTGTTTTGATATAAGGAATGATCTTTAGACCTAAGAACGAGCCAACAATAGAGCCAATTGAAACAGGAATGGCGATTCCCCAATTAACAATGCCCGTAAAGTAGTAAAAGAGAAATGCACCTGTACAACTTGAAAACGTAATAATTCTTGTTAATTCAACTGCTTTTATATAGGTATATTGCTTTTTAAGATGATAGGTTACATTCATTAGAGCTGAGCCTGGTCCAAAACCACCGTCATATATTGAAACCGCAAACGGAATGAGTTTATTAATTGGTTGTTCCTCCGTTTCTTTTATATCCTTTACCATAAATTTATTACTGCAAAGCACGATGAAAAATGAGGAAATTAAGAATACACATGCTACAATATTCATAATTTGTTCTGCTAATCGAGTGGCTAAAAATGCACCAAATACACCTCCTAAACTAGCAATCATCATTAAAGATGTGGAATTTTTTAACGATAAATGTCCTTTAATTACAAACGATACGACATTTGATAGAGCTGAAATTCCTGTCGCAAATTTATTAACTGCTACGGTTGTATGAATTGGAATGCCAATAAGTAACATTGCGGGTAACAAAACGAAGCCTGCAGCGCCGCAAAGAACACCAATGACTGCTGCGAGTAAGCCGATTGTCAATAAAATAAATCCATTTACTGATAACCATTCATGTAGTAAAATTTCCATCAAATCACCTCTATACCTAAATTACTGCTAAACAATACATAAAACAAATATATATTAATTGCTTATTCATAAATTAAATTTATGGATAAAGAGGAGTGAATGAAATGAATTTGCATGCATTAAGGATTTTTACGAATGTCGCAAAGCTTGGAGGAATTACCGCAGCAGCGAATAAAATGCTTCTTAGCCAACCAGCTGTCACAATTCAAATACGGAAATTAGAGAGCGAAATAGGGACAAAATTGATTGAAGGAAAAGGACGCGGCATTCAATTAACGCCTGAGGGGAAGTTTTTGTATGAGCAGGGAATGAGTTTATTTTATTTAGAAGCACAAATTGATGAAAAGCTCGGTAAATTTTTAGCGAAAGAAGAAAAAATACATATTGCTTCTTCCTATATACCAATAAACTATATACTCCCGCCTATTATAGCAGCGTATAAACTTGCTAATCCTCACATTGAATTTTTTGTGTCGCTTGGCAATGTGAAATCTGTGGAAGAGCAAGTTCTGAGTTATGAAGTAGACCTTGGTTTTGTCGTGCAAAATAAAATGGGTCACCCTGATTTACAGTTTGAAAAAATACTAGATATCCCGTTTTGGTTTGTAGTTCACCCATCACATTCTTTGGCAAATCAAACTGTCTCCATTTATGAATTATCGAATGAGGACTTTATTTATCGGGAACGTGGTAGCTCGACACTTGATTTATTGGAGGCTGTTTTTTACACGCTTAACAGTCCATTACCTAAATTAGGACTTCAAATGCAGGGCTTACATGAATCGATTAAAGTAGTGGAAGCAGGGTTCGGTATGACTTTAGCACCGTCCTACAGTGTAACTGAAAGTATAACAAATGGAAAACTAGCTCGGGTGTATGTAGAACGTGCAGATATTCAGCAAAGTTTATTTATATGTACACGCAAATCAGATATAGAAGAGCATCCATTTATTCAGTATTTAAAAGAAAATTTAAACGCTATAAAATAACTAACTTAAAAGTAATAGAACCAAAATCGAGAACAAGCATTAGAATGTTTATTCTCGATTTTTCATAGAATTTCTCTTCTTTTTTATTTCCATTCCTTGTAATAATAATATATAGTAATTGTACTCAAACACAGTGAGTAATTTAATTCTTTAGTATTTAGGAGGATATCATGGGCAGATTAGTTCATTTTGAAATTCATGTAAGTGACATGGAACGTGCAAAGAAATTTTATGGAGAGGTATTCGGATGGTCATTTCAAGACTGGAGTGATTACGCAGGAATGCCTTATTTTGGTGCAGTAACTGGCGATGAGGAAGAACCTGGGGTCAACGGCGCTTTAATGCAACGTCAAGGTGCTTCTCCAGAACCAAACCAAGCTTTAAATGGATTTGCTTGTACAATGGGTGTGGAAAATTATGATGTAACAGAAGCTAAAATTCTTGAGAGTGGCGGCACGGTTGCAATGCCAAAATATGCTCTACCGGGAATGGCGTGGCAAGGATATTATATTGATACCGAAGGAAATATATTCGGAATTCATCAGCCTGACAAAAATGCAAAATAGGACCCTTATAATTTAAAATTATGTTTTTAAATAGGTTGTTTGCATCGTTCTAGCTAAATATATAATTAACGACACAGAACGCTTGGTACTAAAAACCAAGCGTTTTTTGTCACTTTACTATTTTTTATCAATGAATGTATCCTTTAGACACTGTTAAAGATGATTGGCAGAAGAAAAGACGCGGAAATGATAGAAGTTACCCTATATACGCTGATGCTCAGCAATTGTTTTTAAAAAGCATTCCATCGAATTTGTCATATATGCATCTTTTCGTCGTATAAAGACGGTTGAAATTGTACCGTATTTTTTAGGAATTGGATGACAATAAACCTTGCCTGTAGTAGAAAGGTGTTCAGCAACCGATTGTGGTACAAGTGTAACGCCAAGACCGATTGCAACACTTTTTAAAATTGTCTCTAATATATTAAATTCCATGATTCTTTTTGGCAGTAAACCCTCATCTTTGAGCCAGAGTTCTAGCTTGGATCGATATCCGCAACCTTGATTAGAAACAAGGATTGGTGTAGTCATAAATTCCTCTATACGAAAGGATTTATTTTGTGATATGAGAACGAGGTTTTCGGTAAATACATCATATTGTTCTAAAACTGGATGTTTAATCGGTCCAGTTATAAAGGCCCCATCTAATTGATGATCCGCTACTTCTTTAATAAGTTCCTCAGTTAAACCAGCTTGCAGTGTTAAGTCGACATTGGGATACCCCTTATAGTAAGACGCTAGAATGGTTGGTAATATACTCACAGTTTCGACTGTACCGATTTTTAAAGTACCAGTCGGTGTATCACTATCTAAAAAGACTTGTTTCATTTCTTCGACATCCAGCAAAATTTTATTAACGTAAGCAAGCATTTTTCGCCCTTCTGGATTCAATGTCATCCCCTTTTTATGGCGATAAAAAAGCGGCGTTTGGAGCTCCTTTTCTAATAGCTTAATACGTGCAGTTACATTGGATTGTACATAATTTAATTCTTTTGCGGCATGGCTAACGCTCCCGCAATTTGCGACGCTTTTGAAAATCTGTAAATCTCGTAGTTCCATTAGGCATACCCCCTTAAAGCTATCATTATAAATGATAGTTAATATCACTTTCAATCATTTTACGTGATGTAATTTCTTTTTTATAATTCTCATTGTGAATTTAATTTCTTTCAGCAAATGTCTTTTGTACCGAAAGCGTAGCGACAGGTACAGGTGTCCAAACACTCGCTGAAAGAAGTTATGAAGAGGCATAATTGATAGGGTTATATAGAAACGAGGAAAAACAGTGAGAAAAAGTCAAATAATAGTAGGCATGCTGGCATGTTTAATTGCAAGTATGTCATGGGGAGCCATGTTTCCAGTTGCAGATCATGCACTTGAATATATAAATCCATTCTATTTTTCAATTATTCGATATGGGGCGGTATCGATTGTATTAGTTATTTTATTATGGATGAAAGAAGGGAAGAAAGCTTTTCGTTTAGAAGGGAAAGGTAAATTGCTAGTCTTTTTTGGGACCATGGCGTTTACAGTTTACAACGTGCTTGTTTTCTTAGGCCAAATGTTAATGGGGAAATCCGGTGTTATGGTAGCGTCGATTATGGAAGCACTCATGCCGATGATTTCGATTGCTATTCTTTGGGGGTATAAACATGTGAAACCGAAGAAGTATATGATTAGTAGCATGATCATTGCTTTTATTGGGGCTATTTTTGTTATTACAAAAGGCGATATGGGTTTCTTTCTTACACTGAAACATAATCTAGTTCCGCTAGCATTCATTTTAATTGGAGTTATAGGATGGGTCATTTATACAATGGGCGGTCAAACATTTAACGATTGGTCTACTCTGCGCTATTCAACATTAACATGTGTATTTGGCACAGCTGTTACAGGTATCATCACGATGATCATGACGATACAAGGGTATGTACCCGTTCCAAGTATGGAAACGATTTTTGCTATTAAATATGATTTATTGTTTATGATGACACTACCAGGCATTGTGGCATTGCTTAGTTGGAATTATGGTGTAAAAATCCTATCATCCATTAATGGAATTTTATTTATTAATTTTGTTCCAATTACTACATTGGTCATTATGATGGTACAAGGATATAAAATAACAATCTTTGATATAGCAGGGACCTTACTTGTTATTTCAGCTCTTATTTGGAATAATATATGTCAGCGTAGAGAAGAAAAAACGAATCCGCAGGTTATACAAGAGGAAGAAGAATTACGGCAGGCTGTCTAATATTAGAAGAGTTATGATTTTCTGCTGGCGCAATTAACAACTAAGCATGTAGTAATTAATAGATTAAGCTTTTTTTATAAAGAGCGTGTTTTAATCGGTTTTCGATTTAAAACACGCTCTTTATTTTGTTAGAGTATCAATTTGTTGTTATTCCGGACCATGAGAGAAAGGATTCTTTTTCATCCCATTGTGCCAATACTACCATCCCTCTAGGGTATCTTGAATTACTATTTTTATATCATATTGAACACACTTTTTATTTTTGCTATAGTGTTTGGAAAACTAGGGAGAGGGGAGCGCATATCATGATGGGAATTTTAGATTTAGAACGATTGACAAATTTATCAAATGAACAGTGTGAAATTATTTTAGGTATGGCCCAAAATCTACAAATAATAGCTGACCTTTCTCAAGCAGACATCTTTATTAATTGTCTTTTGGAAGAAGATAGCGCATCTTTCGTTGTAGCTGAAGCAAAGCCTACCACTATAGTATCTTTGTATAAAAATAGTATGTTAGGGCAAATCGCATATGAAGAAATGGAGCCGGGTGTTTTATTTAGTTTAAAAACCGGAAAACCACTTTTTGGATCGAGGGGCATTACGGAAGAGCGCGGAATCATGCAACAAGATATTGTTCCTATAAATGACCAGTTTGGAGATACTATTGCGGTATTAATTAAGGAAAGAGATATCTCACAGGTAGTACAGAACGAAAGAAATATAGAGCAGCTTATGAAAGCGACTAATAGTGAAGACAAGCAACGTGTATTTCAAGCTATTGTCGTTCAGGAAATTCATCATCGTGTTAAAAATAATTTACAGGTTATTTCAAGTTTGCTACGGTTACAAATGCAACGTACTCACTCGGAAGAAGTGGCTGAGGTATTTCATGACAGTATATCTCGTATATCTAGTATGGCTTTAGTGCATGATTATTTGGCTCAGCGTGGAATTGATGAAGCAGATATTAAACTTTTAATACAACAAATTTCTACGTTGTTAGTTTCCTCGTCCATTATTCCAGGTCAACATATTACTGTGTCTGTAGAAGGGGAATCTGTATGCTGTCCTTCAGATCAAGCAACAGCCATAGCACTGATTGTTAATGAGTTAGTTCAAAATAGCATTAAGCATGCCTTTCCTTCACGAAATTACGGGAAAATTGCTATAAATTTGAGGCAACGAAAGCAAATGGTTACGATTACAGTAACGGATGATGGATGTGGAATTGGTAATCCTTTTTCTGTAGGCGGTCTGTCATCTTTAGGATTACAGCTTGTAGAAATGTTAGTTGAAGAGAAGCTACAAGGAGTTTTTTCATTCCCTATTTCTGAGGAAGGGACAAAAGTTTCAATAACCTTTCCGATAGTATCTACCGTAGTTAATACTAAATGACAATAGGTCTCCTAATTAAAGCTTTAGTTAAACAGTTACAAGTTTTTTAAATCTTGAGGAATTGTATATTTTAAAATAAATATCATTTTTAATTGATGTTGTTATTGTTTTCGAACTATTTACAAAATATTTGCTAGTAGTGTAGAATGAATTAAAATAATAACTGAGGCAAAGGCGCCTTTCACGCCCGAAGAAAATTTCTTCAGGGATAAGTGAAAGCGCTTTTTTTTTCGTTTGATTGCAATTTTTAGCATATAAAAAGGGGTGTTAAATGATGAAATTGTCTTGTGTAGTAAAAGGAACTCATTATACGTTTTCGTCGGTAAGGGAGGTACTTGCAAAAGCGAGTGAAGCGAAATCTGGGGATGTGATGGCGCGGGTAGCAGCGGAATCATCGCTTGAGCGCATGGCAGCAAAAGTAGTACTTAGCGAGATGCAGCTGAAAGAAATTTATGAGAATCCGGTTATTCCGTATGAGATCGATGAAGTAACACGCTTGATTTATGATGATATTAGCGACACGATTTACAAAGATATTCAAAGTTGGACTGTCGGTGAACTGAGAAATTATATTTTGTCATCAGATACAGGTAGAGATCAATTATTGAAACTTTCAAGGGGACTAACAAGTGAAATGATTTCAGCTGTTGCCAAGCTGATGTCAAGCATTGATCTTGTTCTTGCTTCACAGAAAATGAAATATCAAGCACATTGCAATACTACAATTGGAGAGCCCGGTCGCTTAGCATTTCGTTGTCAGCCCAACCATCCAAATGATGTTCCAGAAGGCATTTTGTATTCAATAAAGGAAGGGGTGTCCTACGGAGCGGGTGATGCGGTTATTGGTATCAATCCGAATGTGGATACGATTGAATCGGTCAAAAAACTTTTAACACTTTCTCATGAATTTATTGAGAAATGGCAAATTCCAACTCAAAATTGTGTTTTGGCCCATATAACAACACAAATGGAAGCTTTAAAGCAGGGGGCACCTATCGCTCTTATGTTTCAAAGTTTAGCAGGAACACAAAAAGGGAATGAAGCGTTCGGTATATCTAAAAAAATTCTTGATGAGGGTTATGAAATGATGGCTCGATATGGTACTTCTGCAGGTCCAAACTTTATGTATTTTGAAACAGGACAAGGTTCGGAGGTATCTTTAAATGCTGATTTTGGGGTAGATATGCAAACTCTTGAATCAAGAAGCTACGGTTATGCACGTCACTGGAAGCCTTTCATGGTGAATACCGTTTCTGGCTTTATTGGACCGGAGACACTTTATGATGGACGCCAATTAATTAGAGCGGATCTTGAAGATGGATTTATGGGGAAATTGCATGGCTTGCCAATGGGGGTTGCTCCGACTTATACAAATCATATGGATGCCGATCAAAATGATCAGGAAGTTGCCGGTGTCATAACGGCAGTTGCCGGAGCGAATTTTTACATGGGGGTACCGGGTGGAGATGATGTCATGCTGAATTATCAAGATACAAGCTATCACGATGACGCTAGTTTGCGTGAGATCTTGGGCTTACGACCTCTTCGAGAATTTGAAAAATGGTTGGAGAATATGGGCCTAATGGAAAATGGAAAGTTGACGAAACGTGCAGGAGACTTATCAATTTTTGATTGAGGAGGGAGGAGCAAAATGGATATTCAGGAGATTGTTCAAAGAGTAGTAGAAGAAGTGAAGAAAAACATGAATTCACCAAAAAACGATACCGATCAAAATAAAGAAGAAATCATCTATTTTCCGGAAGAACGTATAAAAGGGGTAGACAAGCCGCATAATGTTGCATCTATAGAACGGGCACAAAGTATTACACCTGCCCGTATTGGTATTGGTCGAACTGGAACTCGTATGTTGACGACAAGCTATTTACAATTTTTAATTGATCATGCAGCTGCACAGGATGCTGTATTAAGAGATGTAAGTGATAATTTTCTTCAGAATATGGGGTTGCATAAGCTGGAGACGAAAGCTAGTGATATGAAAACTTACTTAATGGATTTAGATGCTGGTCGAAAGTTATCGGATGAATCTATTAAGTATCTTGAAAAGAACGGGGATAAGAGCAAAGATGTTCAAATTATTGTTTGTGATGGATTAAGCTCCTCTGCGGTAGAAGCAAATGTAGTTGATTTACTACCTGCTTTAATACAAGGGCTAAAATTAAAAAATATAAGTGTCGCAAAGCCGTTTTTTATTAAGCGAGGGCGTGTATGGGTGCAAGACGAAGTAGCTGCTATTGTTAATTGTGACCTTGTCATTTCATTGATTGGTGAAAGGCCAGGTCTAAATACAGATGAAAGCTTGAGCGCATACATGATTTATAGGCCTACTGAAAAAACAGTTGAAGCTGATCGGACGGTCATTTCAAATATCCATAAAGATGGATTGACTTCAGTTGAAGCTGGTGCCTATCTATCTGATTTAATCGAACAAATGCTTCATGCAAAGTGTTCAGGAGTGTCTTTTGCTCAACAAAGAAATTTAAAAATGTAGTATTCTCCCTGTCCAGAAAGGTTGTGATGTTTTATGAAAAAACGGATTCTGATTGCTGAAGATGAACCAATTATTAGACTGGACTTAAAAATGATGCTTCGGCATAACGGCTATGAGGTAATCGGGGAAGCAGGAGATGGGGATCGAGCGATTGAACTCGCTTTTAAGTTAAAACCGGATTTGGTGTTAATGGACATAGAAATGCCAAAACTAAATGGTTTAAAGGCAAGCGAGGTTATTGGTCGTCAGCTAGATATACCAGTATTGTTGATTACTGCATACAGTCAAAAAGAATTTATAGAAAAGTCTAGGCAAGATAATATAATGGGGTATCTAGTTAAACCCGTTTCTGAAGCTAGCTTAATTCCAACAATGATGATTGCACTTCAACAAGCTAAGAGGACACAAACATTAAAACAATCTTTACAATTAACGCATGAAAAAATTCAAAAGCGCAAGATGATTGAACGAGCGAAAGGGCAACTGGATGGGAAGAAATCATCTAGGCTGTAGGTATTTACATTAATCCAAAGTATTAAAGGATTTAAAGTTGTTTATCACTATTATTGTTGATACGTCTATTAAGTTTGCGGAAAATTCTTAAATTTAAAAAGTAGAAGAGATGGGCAAATGATTAGATTACAGTGAAAACAGGAAAGAATCATTGTGCCGATATTAATACCACAAAAATAATTATAAGCAGATTTTAGCTAATAAATACCGTAAAAAGTTATATGACACCCATTTTAAAAGAAATTTTGTTATGTGTTGAAAAAACTTAAAATAGAAGGTGAAATCGTAGGCTTGGCAATATTTTCACAGAATTGAGCTTCAGGAATCCCACTTCTTCAGAGGTGGGAGGAATGAATAAATGGTGAGTTTGTAAAAGGAAGCACTGGAATTATGAGAGATAGGAAAGAGCGCTCACCCTTTCCTATCTCCTTAAAGGTATTTTTTTAATTGATTTGGAGAGAAAGTTAGTTAAAAACTGCTTTTCAATATTTTAGTTTAATTGGTCCAATAATTTAAACTTTAAATTAGGATATATTTTATAATACATTTTCTTTTCTATTAATTTATGTGCAATTACAATAGAAGCAAATACAAAAGCGTACAGAATAAACGCCCATGGATAAGCTAAAAACCAATCAAGTACATTTTTAAAGATATCCCCTCGATCTATTACTTTTAACTTTCCTAATATCATATAAACAATAAAGACAACGATTGGTAATGCAATAACACCCGAGATAATGTTTAAAGATCGTTTTTTATTCCGAGCTTCGATAAAAGTAGGTTCATTTAAATATTCACTAACCCCCACCACTTGTTTTTCAAAGGTATCTTCACTTTTAATAGGTAAGTTGTAATCATTAATTATTTTGTGAAGCTGTTTAAGTTCTTCCGCGCTAGAAAAAAATTCAACCATCGTTTTTCCGTAATTCAGTTTCCTCACTTCTTTCTCTTTTAAAATATTTTGTGTATAGTACCATAAATGAAAGGTTGTTTCTATTTGCATCGATAGGGTTTTACCGAATTTTATCATTATTGTTTTTGATTTGTGTTTCATTCAGCCATAAATAAAGTTAAAAATGAAGAGGTCCGGCTGCAACCCGGTGGCTAACGCTTTTCCATGTTTATGTACCGAACGTCTGCCGGATTTCCCGCTCCGTGACCGGCAGCACGATCGTCAGCTTCGCAGGGTCCTGCGGGGAATAGATGACATTGATGATTTGACCTTGCTGCACCCGGGCAAGATTCACGACAAGCAGATCTTTTTGTACCGTCACCTTGAATGTTTCCCCGTTTAGTTTGGTAACGGCGAGAGTAAGCTGCAGTTGAACTTTTCCGGATGCGGCCATACCCAGTGGTACCACATCCATTACTTTAGCTAGACCTTTCTCCCCGGTTTGCGCAATATCCGCTAGTTCCGGACTCAAACCTTGTTTAACAAGCTGTTCATTAAAAAGCGATTGAAGATCATTTTGATTCATATGACCTTTGGCATCAAAACCGATCTTGTAGGGATTTTTCTCTGAGACCAGTAAGGGAATAATGAATCCAGGCTGAAATTGTGGTAAATTCGCGACAGGAACAATCATCCGCAGCTTGGCCGGGTATTTGTCGTGGCCCTGTCTTGTTACCATCAGCTCCAGCTTGACTTCCGGTTTATTGTTAATCACCGTTCCGGTTTGCTGGATATTCGTGATTAGTCCCACTGCTGACTGCCCCTTCTTGACGGTACCGACACCAAAGACGTTACTCAATATGGGTGGAAGAATCAACAGGGCAATGCTGGAAAAGATGGCTGGCACAAACCAAGAAGAACCTATAATGATAAAGGGATCGTCCCATATCCAATTAGCCAGCAGCGGGGAAAAGCAAACGCCAAGCACGGTAATCATGCCAAGTGATGTTAAGATTTTTTGCATCATTATCCTCCTGGGTCAGATTCAAGTCATGGGGCCAACATAGATGAGTTCCGCCGGATTGGCCGGATGCTGTCCGAGTCCGATGTGGTCCCCGGCCCGTGGCACCTGTAATTTGGATACAAGCGTTTCGAGCGTTTTCGTATAACGGCTGCCACGGGTTTCCGTCACCTCCAGCTCCAAAATAACAACCGGTTCAAAATTAATCAGTTTTCCGGTATCGCGTACCGAAAGGACGATAGCGGTAGCGGTGATAGGAACGGAACCTCCCGTGGCCATCTGCGCTTGCCTAGTCTGCTCAATGCTTTGATTCATGGCTTCGCGATGCTGCTTGGGGATGAGTCCCTTCATCATCATGCCGCTTAAGCCTTTATTTAATACTTGATCCGCTTTTTCCAAATTGTCCTGTGCATGTTTCTTTTTACTGAACCAGCCCATATGTTAAGCACCTCGCTACAATCGTATTTTTGAGTTCATCGATGTCTCTATCACAATTGTAAACAGCGGATGGAAAGGCGACAATGGGTTTGAAGGGATACAATATGGTGGCGGTAATCAACGGTTTTACTTCCAGTTTAAGGGGTGAATTTTGCGAAGATCCACCCTTTACTGCAATAAAAAGCGGAAAATCTGCCTTTTAACGTTTGGAACAGCCCATTCGTATTGCGGTTTTCCGACTGAAACTCCGGTTTATTATTTGCTCCGCAGAAGGTAAACTAGCTTCTTGTAATAGGCAGCTGATTCCTTGTATTTTCTGGCATCCTCAGAGACGACGGCAAGCGACTCATATAGAGTCTCCAAGCGGTTGGTTTGCTGAATGGACTCAAAATAAGGCAAACAGGCCATGGCATGCTCCATTGAACGTTCGAACTGCCCCTGCGCAAACAAGAGTTGGCTTTGGTAGAACTGCAGCGACATTTGTTGATCGGTTGTTTCGGCGCTGCTTTCAAGCGCCTTGATCATCTGCGGGAGCAATGCCCATTGCTTTTGGTTTAGTTCCAACTCGCAGCGGTAAATATCGAGCAGCGGTTGGAACTTCTGTCTAATTTCTTCTGGTTCGCGCCGAATCATTTCTTTAAAGCGGTCAATCTCCAATGCGGCTTTGTCATATTCGCCCAGCAGCGTTTGCATGATAATTCGGTTGTTCATTATGGATGTCATCATTTCGCCCTGACTGGAGGTGTAAACCAAATGTGCTTCCGCCATGGATAAGGCTAGCAGCGCTTCCTGAACAAGTCCGACCGTAAACTGATAACCGCTGTAGGTGAGATAGAACCCGCTTAAACGGTGAAAGAGCCTTTGTTCATAGACATGCTTCATCATTTGCTCAAACGTCTGTTTCGCATGATCATACTGTTTCAAATAGATAAAGGCCTCAAGCATGAAATTATGCGCCGTCAGCCATGGCTCGCTGCCTGGAGCGAGCAGTTCCGCAAGTTTTCGTGCTTGAAGCAGTGCCTCGTGGTAATGGTGTTTGGATCTGAAAAGTTGGATTTTATAATAAAACATCGCTTTTTTGGCTGGCAGGGGCAGATCATTGTCGTCAGGACGACCGTATTTATCCAAGTAATAATTCAAATAGTTCCGGTGCAAATAATCATGAGCTGCCGCGTCATTAAGCTGCTGGTAATATACGGCTTTCATTAAGGCTGTGGTCAACTCAACGGTTAAAGCATCGTCGCGGTCCGGCAGATCGTTAACCTGCTGTTCATCGATGGATGCTGTGGATTGGGATAACATTTCGAAAATGCTCTCTGCCTTTGCCAATGTATCCGGCGATTGAGATGAAGCCTGCAGCAAATAAGCAGGAGAGACGCTGAGACGGGAGGCTATATGTTCAGCCAAATCAGCGGCAAGAGGGTAACGCTCTGCGAGGATATTGGCAAAATGGGTTTGCGTCACTAAACCTTCAACCAGCTCTTTGCGGGTGATGGTTTTCTTTTTGCACAAAAAATCGATTCGTTCTTTTAACATAGGGCGTGGAAATCTCCTTTCCGCTAAAGTTCCGTAAAAGTATACCATGAATATATAGAAAAAAAGGCTTAGAATAAGGATAAATGGGTGAAAATGCCCGCTATCGGACGCATCGATGGTCCCTACACTCGCTGAAAGAAGTTAAAGCCTCCGGACGCAATTATGCTGAGGCATAATTGAGACACTTTGAATGATCTTGAATTACAACTTAATTCTTTGGCAACATGAAAAATAAATAGCATTTTACACGATGTAAAATGCTACTTGAAGAAAGTAAAGCTATGCCTCTTTCTTTTGTCTGGATACAGGAACAGAACGATTTAAAATACTATTGGCTATCATTCCAATCATAATAATGATCATACCGATTAATGATACTCCAACAGGCCAAGAACCATTTAAAAAAAGGATTTCACCAAGAACAGTAAAAATCATTGTTCCTGCTTGTGTTGCCTCCACTGCCCCTAACAAAGAAAGGTTATTTTTCGCTAAGTCAGTAGCGAAGAAAAATGTCATTGTGGCGATGACACCCGAACATAATGCTAATAAGAAACCTTGCATCATTTGCCCAGATGTTGGAATGCCAGTTGTAGTCCAACCATAAATCGCTAATATAATACTGACAGGAAGGCTACCAATTGCCATGCCTAACACGCGTTGAAATGTATCTAAGCGTCCATCAACGACTTCCATCATTTTTCTATTACCGAAAGGATATAAAAATGCAGCGATAACTACAGGGAGGAAGCCAGATAAAAATTGAGAAACCGTAATGTCCCCAGCTTCTGTTAATTGCATACAAATGACACCCGTTAAAATAAGTAAGGAAACGAGTAAGCTTCGCATTGGAATTTTACCGCGAACTCGTTTAACTCCTGACTTCGTCTCCAATGTAATAAAAAATAACGGAGATAATAACAAACCAGCTAAAATGGTTATTTGCCATGTACCTGCTACGAGCCATGCAGGACTAAATACAGCAGCATAGCTTAATAAGGAATAAAATCCAACCCCGGCTATTGTGCCATAACCAAGCCATGCCAAAGGATGTTTACGCATTTCTACCCATAGTGGACGAAGGTTTTTGCGAAATAGGACGATAAAGAATAAAATGGGTAAAGCGAATAAAAATCGGAAGGAAGCAGTCCAAGCCCAGCTTGTTCCTGATACGTTCATAACTCGATTTATAATAAATGTAGCTGAAAAAAACGCAGATGATAAAATACCTAATAAGATAGCACGCATTTCGTTCGCTCCTTTCTAAATATATATTATAATATAATTATTTGAGTAAAAAGTAAACTATAATATACCAAAAGCAGGAGGTTCCTATGAAAGAACAAGAAGATATGCAAACAAAAGAAGTTATTTTGCAAGTTGGTCAACTGTTACGACAAATACGAAATGAACAGAAATTAAGTTTAGAAGAGTTAGCGAAAAAAACAGGTGTTAGTAAATTAACGTTAGGGAAAATAGAGAGAGGAGAAACGAATCCTACATTAGGTGTCATTTGGAAGATTACGAAAGGATTATCTATTCCGCTGTCACGGCTTATGGTTATAGAAGATATAGTAAATGTTGCACGCTGCGGAGAAGGATTTACTATAGAAGAAAATCACATGTGGCGGTTAGAGACTATATTTCGTTACAAAAAAGAAACAGGATTGGAAATGCATCGTGCTTGTTTGCAACCGAATAGCATATATGAGGCAGAACCTCATCATGAAGGAGCTATCGAATTTGTAACAGTAATGAAAGGGGAAATTTCGATTCAAGTTGGACAAGAAAAGTATGAATTAAACGAATTTGATTCGATTCAATTTGAAGCAAATCGAAAGCATAGCTATGAAAACACCGGAAATGAAGTCGCAGTTCTCCATTTAACAATGAAATATTTATCTTGAAATAAGGTATCACTCTAGTATTTTTATCTTTGGATTTAAGTGTTGTACGCCATATTTCTAATCGAATTGGCGTAATGTATTTAGGAAAGCTAGTAGAAGAAACGACGACAGATGAAATTTTTAGCAATCCGATGCATCCTTACACGAAAGCACTATTATCTGCAATTCCTGTGCCCAACCCACGAATTAAACGTGAAAAGATTAAGCTGCAAGGGGAAATCCCTTCTCCATTGAATCCACCGACAGGCTGTGTTTTCCAGACGAGATGCCCTTTTGCAATGGACAAATGCAGGACGGTGGAGCCAGAGTTGATCGAACATTCGCCTGACCATAAAACGGCCTGTCATTTATATTACAAATAGGGGAGTGTTGAGAAATGAAAATTGAAAAAGTAATAGTCCGTAAAATGAAAATGACTATGAAATCACCATTTGAAACAAGTTTTATGACGCAGCAAGAACGCATCTTCTTAATTATTGAAGCGTATGGTGAGAAGCATGTTGGTTATGGAGAATGTGTAGTTAGCGCTTATCCTTATTATGGAGAAGAAACAGCTTCGACGGCATTCTCTATTATTGATGAATTTTTAATACCACTTGTTATTGGTCAGGAATTTAATCACCCTGATGAGGTAAATAAGAAATTTGCTCGTGTGCGACGTAATAATATGGCAAAATCTGCTGTGGAAGCGGCTATTTGGGACTTATATGCAAAAGAGCAGGGTATACCTTTAGCACAAGCACTTGGAGGAGAGAAAAAAGAAATTACAGTTGGCATTAGCCTAGGCATTGAAGATGATACGAATGTATTGCTAGAAAGCATTGAAGGTTATTTAAAACAAGGATTTAAAAAAATTAAGATTAAAATTAAGCCCGGAAAAGATATCGAAGTACTGCGTGCAATCCGTGAGCGCTTTGGTGATATTGCTTTAATGGCAGATGCCAATTCTGCCTACTCATTAGAAGATCTACCATTATTTAAAGAGATGGATCAATTAAATTTATTGATGATTGAGCAACCGCTTGAGCATGACGATATTGTCGATCATCGAAAATTACAAAGCGAACTCAATACACCGATTTGCTTAGATGAAAGTATTCATTCATACGATGATGCTAGACGTGCAATTGAACTTGGTAGCTGCAAAGTGATTAATATAAAGGTGGGGCGTGTTGGAGGCTTATCTGAAGCTAAAAAGATTCATGATTTATGTCAGCAGCATCATATCCCGGTATGGTGTGGGGGGATGCTAGAATCAGGGATTGGTCGTGCTCATAATATTGCAATTACAACACTATCAAACTTTACAATACCCGGTGATACTGCACCGTCTTCCCGCTATTGGTATGAGGACATTATCGAGCCAGAAATTGTCATGGATGACCAAGGACATATCCAAGTTTCCGACCTACCTGGTATTGGGTATAATGTAGTACAAGATAAACTAGAAAAATACACACTAGAAAAATTTATTTGCGAAGCATAATAAAGGCCTCCCAGCTATGAAGTGAAGTGGCCCCTAAAAATTGTAAAGGTTAAAATAAATTTTATGAGCAAAAGTTCTCGCTACAATCACTTCATTCTAATAATCCACTCGACGCTCGCTGGAAGGAAAGCGAGTAGCCCGTATCGGAAGCCAACGTCTTGTAATTAATAAAAGTTGCTAATCAGCGCCCCTATTAGTCTGTAGTAATAGGGGCGCTGATTTTTATAATTTAAATTTTTTAAGTTCTACAGACAATGTAATTGTCATGTCTTGAAGTTCTGATACCTTTTCACTAATCTTCTGGAAGGATTGTAGCTGCTCTTGGGTAGAAGCGGAAATTTCTTCTGTTCCTGCTGCGGTTTCTTCCGTAATTGCTGAAATGTTTTCAATGGCACTGTTCATTTGCTGGCTCATTTCGCTTGTTTGCTCCATATCCTCGGTAAGGTGCTGTAACTGGTCATTAATGTCTAACACATGAGTAGCAATCACCTCAAATGACTTCTCTGTATCGGTCATCGATTGTAATTGTTCTTTTGACAGCTGATGTCCATGTTCTGCAGTAGAAAGAATGAGCGTAATGCCATCTTGTATATGTGTAACCATAGAAGAGATGAAAGCCGTTGCTTTTTCGGTTTCATGAGATAGTTTTTTGACTTCCTGTGCCACAATGGCAAATCCTTTTCCGGCTTCTCCTGCACGTGCCGCTTCGATGGCAGCATTTAATGCTAAGAGATTTGTTTGATCTGCTATAGCATGGACTGCATTAGCTGCACCTTCAATTTCTGTTGTGAATTGAGAGAATTGAGTAACAGCCTCTTTGATGTTAATCGAAGTGGATGATATATCCTTCGCGATAGAGGATTGCTTTTCTAGTGAACTACGACCATTTTGAACAGCAGTAAGTGCCTGGTTGCCGTTTATTGCTGATTGTTCACTTGTCTGCTGAACAGTAGTAAACTGATCTGTCATCGTATTCATAAGTACAGCCGTTGACTGGATATCTTCTGATATCGTTAGGCTTCCCTTTGCCAATTCGTCTGTTGATGTAGCAATTTGTTTATTGCCTTCGTTAACGGTTTCAATATAGCTTGTGACATCCTTTGTAAAGAGACCAACATTTTTTCCTACATGATCAATGGATTGTACGGTGCTTTTTAAGCTAACAATCATTTTGGAAAAGTTCTCAGTTAATTGATCAACTTCGTTTCGACTGCCTTTTTTAAAAGCGAAGGAAGAGGTGTCAATTGTCAAATTTCCTGCAGCCACCGATTGTGCATAATCCACAATTCGGTTAATTGGATTTGTAATTCTTCTCGTTGCGAAATACGAAAAAATGATCGTAGCAATAATTAGAAGGATACTTCCAATTATTGTTGTTGTGGTAATGAAAGAAATTTTTTGCTTTGCCAAATCATTCATTTCTTTATACCATTCATTTGTTTCTTTTTTTAGTAGATACATATCATTCAAAATACCAGATATTCTGATTGCTTGTTTTTTTATCTCAGGACGATTGTGAGCAAGGAACCCTGCTTCTGAAGCTTTTGCTAACTCGTCGTATTTATTCTCGATTTTTTTGATGATAGCCTTATGCTCAGCTACTTTTGCAATCGTTGAGAGTTTTTCTAAATTTACTTTCGTTTCTTTTAAAATGGAAAGAGCTTCATTTTTATTGGCCTCACTATCTAAATATGTGTAATTATTTAGTGATTGGCTCGCTACAACTAAACTTTGCTCAAGTTCTTTCACTGCCAGTAATAGTTCTGTATCATCTTCTGCAGTTGTTTGGATATCAAATGTTTGAACGATAATAAAGCCAATCATAGCCATTGCGAGGACAATAGGTATAAGTATGTTCAGAAATAACTTTTTTCGAAGTGTCACTGGTTGTTCCCCTTTTCTGCAGTAACTTTTATTTTACCCGAAACAATATCTTCTTTTGCTTTTTCAATAGCAGCCTGTTGCTCAGGTGTAAGTTTAATAACACGTATATCCGCTAGGCCCACTCCATTATCAGATAAACCGAATGAAAACGATTTTTCGGAAATTTTCCCGTCCTCATCTAGTGTTTTAGCCATTTTAAAAACAGCTTGGTCGACATTTTTTAACATCGATGTTACGACAGTTTTTTCTGCAATGTAAAATTGATCAATATCAACTCCGGCCGCATATATGCCCATTTCTTCTGCTTTCTTTATGGCACCAAAGCCTGTGAAGCCCGCTGCGTGATAAATAAAATCCACTTTGTTCTTTATGTAACGTTCTGCGATTGCGGCACCTACCTCAGTATCATCAAATGAGCCAGCATATTCACTAATAATTTCGATATTTGGATTATAATATTTAGCTCCCTCAATAAAGCCGTTCTCAAAATGATGGATAACCGGAACATTTGCGCCACCAATAAATCCTATTTTTCCAGTTTTACTCGTCATTGCTGCAACCATTCCAAGTAAAAAGCTACCTTCCTGCTCTTTAAAGGTGATGGAAGTGATATTTGCAACATCTGATTGCCCGTCAATAAGGACAAATTGTTGATCAGGATATTTCTTCGCAGTCTTTTCCAAAGCCTCCTGTACAGAGAAGCCAAGACCAATAATGATGTTATACTTTTCTGCGACAAGTGCCTCTAGCTTCTCTTCGTAATTGCCATCAGGCGCCTCTTTATAATCAAATAAAATACCTAACTCATCGCGTGCTTTCTCAAGCCCTTTAAAAGCCGAGTCATTAAACGATTCATCACCGAGCCCTGCATCTGAGAGTAAGATCCCAATTTTATAGTCATCCTGCGCTTTTTCCGGCGTAGAAACTGAACAGCCTGCTAATAACAAAGCTATTAAACAAAAGCCAATCATTAATTTTTTCAATATGAGTACCTCCAATTGTATGTATGATTTATATCGGCAAATAGTTATTCTAAGTCAGATGTCAGACGACAATTTTTATTTTACCATTAAATACTATCAGATTTTTTGTAATTTACTACAGGGAAATGGGTTTAAATCATTCTTGATATTTTCTAAGCAATGAGCATTTAGTTTGTTTTGTAATGAATTTTCTCTATATGTATAGTGAAAAAGGTAGGGGGATATTGTGAAATGTTGATATATTTTGCAAAATTAACCCTTTTCTTTGTCAATTAAAAGAGCCTTGCAAACACTCAAAGAGTTTGCGAGGCTTATTGTTAAAATTAAACTGCACCAAATAATTTTAATAAATTTTCGGTTTTATTCTGCTTTAAATAGCCGACTTTGAGCATAAATTTAGTAAATTATCAAAATTTGCAGAAAAATCAACAAATATTGATTTTGATTATTTTAAAAGTTAGCATAGGATGTTAATAACCACTATAAATAAAAAGCGAGTAGTTCAAAATTGCTGTCTATCGCATTAGTCTAATGGCAAATGTAATAAACTGATTATTCGTACTATCGAGGTAATATATTATGTTGTGAATATAAAAAGTTTATTAGAAATACAAGCTTAGGGGGAGGTTATTATTAATTTTATATTAGTCAATATTGCATATTTTATTATTTATTATCCCATTGTTACTATTATTCACGAAATTGGTCATGCAATTTTTGTAAAGATATTCGGTGGAAAAATTATTTATATCGGATTTGGCGAGGGCGACTCATTCCTTAAATATAAGAAATTCAAAATAGGTAGAAGAGAATGGTTTTCTGGGCGGATATATTTTGAGTTTGAAAATAAAATAACTACTCAAAAAATGATTCTACTATATTTAGGGGGTCCATTAATTAATTTATTGTCGGCAACTCTGATATGGATATTTGGGAATATTGAATGGGCCGACTTGTATAGAGGATATATTATCTTTTCATATTTAATTGGAATTGCCTCTTTAGTTCCATTTAAATTTAAAAGTGGCCTGAAAAGTGATGGTTTACAAATATTAAACCTAATGTCAGGACGTGATGTTAATGAAAGAAGTACTGAATTTAAATGAATACCCATGATGATTCTAATAAGAATTATCATGGGTATTCTACCATGATTGTGGTTTTAAAAATATTTAAAAATAAATTTGCGGTAAGTGGCATTGATGGTAAAATTATTGCTATTTACAGTACAGTTATCAGGCGTTTGAAGAAGTGAAGCGAAATTATTCCTGTTTGAACTTAGTGTTGAGCAAGGGAGGAAATGACATATGCATGTATAATTTTTATAGGTAAAAAGCTGTTCTAAGTCAGGTGTCAGGCGATGATTTTTTATTTATTAGACTTTATGCGATTTACTACAGGAAAATGGGTTAAATCATCCTCGGTATTTTCTAATCACTGAGGAATAGTTTTCTCTGGCAATTAAAATAGCCTCGCAAACATCCAAAGAGTTTGCGAGGCCCATCGTTCGATAGTAATGAATTAAACTGCACCAAATAATTTCAATATATTAATAATTATGATACCTACAATGCCGAAGTCTGAATCGCCAAATGTTGTTCCTTCGTAGCCGATATCACCCATAAAGATTAGTAGAATCGCTGGGATAAAGCTAATAATTAATCCGTTGGCAAATGCTCCTACCATGGAACCGACTCTACCGCCAGTTGCATTACCGAATACTCCTGCAGCTGCACCTGTGAAGAAATGTGGTACAAGACCAGGTACAATCACTTTAAGCCCTATGAGGGGAAGAATAAACAGAGACACTAGGCCTGCTACAAAGCTAAACAGGAAGCCGATAATAACTGCATTTGGTGCGAACGGGAAAATTGTAGGGCAGTCTAATGCAGGCTTTGTGTTTGGCACAAGTTTATCTGCAATCCCTTTAAAGGCAGGAATAATCTCTGAAATTAGCATTCGCACTCCAGCCAAAATGATATAGACACCAGCGGCAAAAGTAATAGCTTGAATAATGGCAAAGACGATAAAATTCGAACCGCCAGATAACTGTGTCTCAATATAGGATGAACCTGCGAATAGGGCAACGATAATAAAAAATAGACTCATAGTTAAGGACACAGCTACAGATGTATCCCTTAAAAAACCTAGAGATTTTGGAACTTTTATGTCTTCCGTTGATTTGGCTTTGTTTCCAAAGAGCTTCCCAATTTTAGCAGATACATAATAACCTATGCTGCCAAAATGACCGACAGCAAAATCATCACTACCTGTTATTTGACGAACAGTTGGTTGTAAAATGGCAGGAAATACGACCATACAAAGACCAAGTATTATAGAGCCAACGATGATAAGAGGTGTGCCACTCATACCGCCGACTGAGAGTGATGCTGCGATTAAACACGCCATAAATAATGTATGATGACCAGTTAAAAATATATATTTTAAGGGCGTAAATCGCGCGAATAAAATGTTCATAATCATACCGAAAACCATAATCATGGCAGTAGCTGTTCCGAAACTAGTTTGAGCGGCTGCTACAATCGCTTCATTACTTGGGATAACTCCTTGGACATTAAAGGCATGATCAAACATTTTACTGAAGTGATTTAAAGAACCAATTAAAACGCTTGCACCTGCGCCCAGTATAACAAAGCCCATAATCGTTTTTAACGTACCAGAAAGAACTGTTGAAGCTGACTTTTTTTGGATTAATAAACCGACAAAAGCGAATAGGCCGACTAATATAGCTGGTGTTCCTAAAATGTCATTCATCATAACATCTAACATATTAACACCTCATCCTATCCAATTTTTAATTAGCCATAGAAATTCAAATTCAATCCTTTATAACAGAGATTTAAGCTTTGATTTAATTTCAGAAATACTCATCATATTGATAATACTAACAATGTGACCTCTCTCTTCGCCTAATTGATTGACAATATCTTCTGCGCCAATATAAACATCCGCTTTCTCTGCCTTGGCAGATGCTAAATCTGTATGAGTTACTTCTGCAACTTTTCCAAGTTCAGTTAACGCTTTTTTTACATTCAATTCCATGATAAAGCTACTACCTAGGCCATTCCCGCACACTACTAATATTTTCATCGAGATTACTCCTTTGCCACAATTTGTTGGATTTCTTTGATAATATCGTCTTTATTCTGGCAGGCGATGATGCTGTCGATTTGATGGGGTTCTTGCAAAATCTTTGTTAAGTCAACTAATGCTTGCAGATGCGACGCATGATCGGTGGCCGCTAAGACAATAATTAAGAAAACAGGCTTTTCTGGTCCAAACATAACAGGTTTTTGTAAGCTTAATAGGCTCATGGCTAGCTCATTGACGCCTTCTGTGTGCTGTGCATGTGGAATCGCTACTTTTGGTGTAATGACTACATAAGGTCCGTGCTTTTCAATGGAATGAATCATCGCCTCAATATAGCGTTCTTCGATTTTATTGTGCTTTAATAGTGGAATTGCCGCTAAATGAATAGATTCCTGCCAAGTATTTACAATATCTGCGAGTTGTATAGTATCTTTTGTTAGTAACTCAGTTAGCAAGTACAACCCTCCTTTCATAGGGATAGACAGCTCCCATTCCATGTTATTAATGTTGATTATGGAATTATGTCATAAGAGGATATATTTTTATTTGGCAACATCATAAATACATTTGCTGCTTAGACACGATTTAGGAAAAATAAGTCGAATCTTTCTATTTAAATAGTCCGTGAAAGCAAGGAGAATACCCGCGAAAGCAAGGCAAATACCCGCGGAAGCAAGGAGAATACCGCGAAAGCAAGGCAAATACCCGCGGAAGCAAGGCAAATACCCGCGGAAGCAAGGAGAATACCCGCGAAAGCAAGGAGAATACCCGCGGAAGCAAGGAGAATACCCGCGGAAGCAAGGCAAATACCCGCGGAAGCAAGGAGAATACCCGCGGAAGCAAGGAGAATACCCGCGGAAGCAAGGAGAATACCCGCGG